>NZ_NHRY01000069.1 GCF_002937115.1 Rhodopila globiformis
GGCTGAGAGATCCTGGCCGGTGATCGCTACGGTCATCGCTGTCTCCCTGTCTTGGAGACGCCTGCGAATCACGGACCGCCGCGTCGCTCCAAGTCACAGACGAGTCAACGGTCGGGGCCGTTGGTATTACTCCGCCTGATCCCGGACGACTCGCCTCACGCCTGGAAGATCGTCCGCTCAAGAAACCAGTAGCTGCCCAGCATGACGATCACCGTCGAAAGCGCATAGACGGCAGCCGGCGGCCGGCCAACGTGCCCCCGGCCCTGGACGACCACGTCGGACAGCTTGTCGAACCCGACCAGCAGCGGCACCACCACCGAGACGATGGCGACCTGGCCGATCTCGACGCCGACGTTGAACGAAGCCAGCGCCGGGATCAGCGCCGTCTTCGGAATGCCGAATTCCTGCAGCGCGCTGGCGAAGCCGAACCCGTGCACCAGCCCGAAGCCCAGCGTGTCCCGCCAGCGCTTCTGGATGTCGTGCGAGAAGAAGTTCTCCGCCGCGACGAAAACGATCGACGCCGCGATCGCCGGCTCGATGATCGAACTCGGAATCCGCACGATGTCCAGCGCGGCGAGCGACAGCGTGATCGAATGGCCGATGGTGAAGGCGGTGACCAGCTTGACGACCGGCCACACGCGCCGCGCCCAAAGCACGATCGCGACCAGGAAGGCGATGTGATCGTAGCCAATCAGGATATGCTCCACGCCCGCCCCCAGGTACAGCTTGACCACCTGGAATGTCGTCGGCTGCGCCGCCTCGCTCAGCACCGATTCGGTCCGGCTTGCATCCAGCAGGTCCTGGAAGCTGCGTGTCCCATCCTTCACCAGCACCACCTGGCGCGCGTCAGGCGCGACATCAAAAAGCACCGTGGACCGATACCGGAGCGCACCGCTGTCCGGTCCGCAGGACCAGCGTGTCTGCACCTTCACCCCGTCCTCGTCCGGCGCCACCGTGCTGTCGCCGGCCTGGCAGCGCGCGCCATCCGCCGCCAGCACGGCGGAATGAGCGGCGATGTAGCCGGCGACCCTGGCCGCAGACGCGGCAAGCGCGTCCGGTCGCACCAGTCCGGTCTGGCTGTCATAGACGCTGGTTCCGGCCACCCGGTCGACATCGCTGCCCTTCATTGCGACGTCGACATCCACCGTGCGATCGGCATTGATGCTGATCCGTGCGGTCGAAAGATTGATCTGATGTGCCGCCGCGCCTCCCGGCCAGGCGGCCAGCACCGCAAGAACAACAAGAGCCAAGGCTGCCACGGCAGAATTCCAGCGCAGGATCATGATGCGTTTCCGGCAAGTTCGATCAGGCTGTTGAGAGGGGCCGCTTCCAGGTCGGGAAGGGGCACCACCGCGGCGCGACCCACCACACGGGCGTACGGGCGCCTCGCGCCAACGCGGCCACGCCGATCGCGAGGCGCGCGACCGGTTGCGATGAATCCTGGCTGTGGAGCAGCACGATGCGCAACCACACGGCCGCTCACGAGCGGGTGCCCGCAAGCTGTAACAGGTTCTCGATGTGCGCGGCAGTATCGCTCGGAACCATGACGACCGTGTCGGTTTCCCGCACGCGGGCATACCGTCCCAGGCCGTCAGGCGTCGGTTTTCCAAACTCGACGCGCGCCACCGAGCGAGACGAATCGCGCGTGTACAGCAGCAAGATTGACGGCGGATGCTCGAGGCCGAATTTAGCCAGCATATCGGGATCGGGATGTTGCGCCACGACCGCCTCGATCGAGGTCCGCTCCAACGCCGTGAACTCCGCCGCCAGCGGCGGCGCGAGCCGCGGATCCGCCTTGTGTGCCGGCATGCCGCCCGGCCCATGCGTGTGTTGTCCGACGTGGTGGAACCAGTCGCCCTCCGGATCCCGTTCGAAGCGGGTCAGCGTGCCGTTCTCGACGATCTCGACCGCCGCGATCGTCGCCATCGACATCGGCAGCAGCAGCGCACCCGGCCGCTGCGCCGCATTCCGGTCGGACACGCCGGCGGGCACCAGCCGCTGCGCCATGTCGATCGCAAGCTCCCACTCCACGCCGACATAGTGGGAAACCAGATAGATATTCGGCTGGCCGATGACGCGGACATACTGAGCGTTCTGCGCAGGCGTCGTCTCGCCGAACGCGGCACTGCTGGTTTTGCCGGTCTTCGCGACAACGCTGACGAGCAGGCGTGGAGGGTCGAGGCCGAATTCCGCTTCCTGCGCCGCAGTATAGTCGCCCGGCTTGAGAATGCGTGGTGGATTGGTGACGTTCAGCATGCGAAGCGCGGCATCGACATGCGCGGAAAGCGCTTTTTCGGTCTCCACGCCGTTGACCAGCCACCCTCCCTCCGGCCGGTGCTGGAAAACGACATCCTTCCCGCCGATGCTTGCCTGGATGCGCGCAACCTGATCGGCCGGCGCGGTCAGGATGCCTTGGTGTTCGGGCGCGGGAGAAATGACCTCACCGGTGGGCCAGCGGCCGGTCAGTGAAATCGCTCCGATCAGGGCGATCATGACGAACGCGCCCGCGATGCCGACGAACCTGACGGCCGAACCGTTCATCGGCGCCGCCGCCACATTGCGACGCCGAACCCGATCACCGAGAGCGGCAGCAGGATTTCGATCAGGAAGAACGTGAGTTGCATCTGGCGATGCGTGAGCCGGACCTCGGCCGTGCTGTACGTGGCGGGTTTCAGTTTGGGCGGCCCGGTCGTCGGCGAGCCAGCGGATCATCGAAACGGCCAGGTCGCCATTCGACGCGTAGGGAAAGAACGCGTTGGTGGCGAAACTCGCGCTGCCAACCAGGACGAGGCGGAACGGCTTCTGCTCGCCCCCGGGCCAGTTACCCTGGAGCGCAACGGCCAGGGCCTGTTGGCCGTGCCCTTCGGCCACCTTCGGCTCGGGCGGAGCGGCTGGCTGCGTCGATGCGAATGCGGTCGGCGCGGCGATCGGGCGCACATAGCTTTGCTGGCTGCTGCTGGCCAGCGCTGTCGCCTCAATCCCCGGAATCTTGCGCAGCAGCGCGATCGGGCGCGGGCCCGGGAAGACCGTCAGCGCGACCTCATCGGTGATCGGGTGGGGTGGATAATACGGAACCGCAACCTTATCCTCGTCGGTGCCGGAGTGGTTCACCGGATCGAGCACCATACCGCTCCCCACCTCCAGGCCGCCATCGCCGAGCAGGGACTGCAGGTCCGGGGCTACCGGAAATTCCGGGTCGTACATCAGCAGGAGCCGTCCGCCGCGGACGAGATAGTTCTTCAGGGTTCGCACCTCATCGGGCGAATAGGTGCTGCGCGGTCCGAGATCGGCGACCACCGCGCAATCGGCCGGGATATCCGAGACGGCAGGCAGGGCCACGGCGCGATCGGAGTAACCAATTGCCTCGATCGCCATTGTCAGTCGATTGATGCCGGTAGGCGGCGCCTCCAGGACGGCGACCGGACCCTCCAACGTTTCGGTGTGTGAGAGATGGGCGTGCTGGCCCGGTGCGCCATAGGGCTCACCGTGGCCGGTGACGAAGCAGACGACCGATGTTTGCTGCTTCAGCACGCGTTCTATGCCAAACGCCATATCACGAAGATCGGTGGAGTTGTCGACCTGGGTACGGCGCCCTTCCGCCTCGATGACGGCGGTATTGTAGATGCGCACGCCGTAGTTCCGGGCAGCGACCGGTTCGTTGTCGAGATCGAGTAAGCGCACCCGAAGATGCGGCGCGCGGCGGGCGAGGGAGGCAAGCGTATTCTTGGCCTGCAGCGCGTCCCCGTCCTGGCCGTTGTAGAAATAGGTCAGGGAGACGTCGCGATCGAGGCTGTCAGCGACCGTCTGCAGTTCCGGCGGCGGCGTGAAGCTGCCGGTTTCGGTAAGGTCGAAAAATACGTCGTGCCGGTAAAGCGCGATATTGGCGAGCAATGCGACACCAACGGCGGCGACAATGACGCCGGCGGTCGCCAGCGGCGCGGACCGGCCGCGCAGATGCAGCGGCAACCGCAGGGCCAACGAGAACAGCAGAAGCAGCGCCGCACACCAGGCAGCGAAAAAGAAAGTGTTGGCGACCCACTCCTCCCGGATGGCGAAGCCACCCACCAGGGCGAGGACGAGGGCCAGAACGAAAAGCGCGGCCTCAAACTGGGTTCGTCTCGATTGCATTGGCAAGGTATCCTGTTCAGCGCCGTGCCAGCGCACGGACGCTGATGAACAGGCCGAGCAGTGTAACGCTCAGGAAATAGCCCGCGTCCGAGAAGAACAGCGACCCCGTGGCGAACGGCCTGAAGTGCACAAGAAGCGACAGGTTGACAACAAACGCATTGAACGGATCCGGCAGCAGCCAACCGAGATGGTCGATGATCCACAGCAGCAGGAAAACGCTGAGCGACAGCAGTGCCGCGATGATCTGGTTGCTCACCATGCTCGAGGTCATCAGGCCGATCGCCACCAGAGCCGCGCCGAGCAGGAACAGGCCCACATAGCCGCTGTAGATCGGGCCCCAGTCGGGGGCGCCCAGGACCGCCAGCGTCAGCGCGTAGGTGTACGACAGCAGCAGCATGACCACGATGAGGCTCAGGCTTGCCAGGAATTTGGCGAGGATGACGGAAGCCTCGGTCAGCGGTGACGTCAGCAGTATTTCCAGTGTCCGCAGGCGCCGCTCCTCGGCGACCAGCCGCATCGTGATGATCGGCACCGTCAGCAGGAACAGCACGTAGATCTGAAGGAACAGGTGAACCAGCGTGGGCACGTGCGTCAGGAACAGCGTGAGCGTGAAGGTGTACCCCATGATCACCACGAAGGCCGCCATCACCACGTAGGCGATTGGCGATGTAAACAGCGCCATCTCCTCCTTTTTCAGGAGTGCCACGAATGCTTTCATGCGGCCCGTGTCTCCGTCGCGCGCTGCGTAAGGTCAAGGAATACGCGCTCGAGGTCGGGCTTTTCCTCGACCAGCTCGGCCAGCGCGAAGCCATTTCCAATAATGGATTGCGCCATATCCTCGGCAATCCGCGGCCGGGACACGGTTTCGACCAGATAGGCGGCGGTGTCCACGGAATCCGCCACCGATTCCGTTGGGGAGACGGTCTGAACGTCCGCTGCGACCACGCCTGTCACGTTGCGCAAACTGGCCAGCACGGCTTGCCTCGGCCCGACGATGCGCAGACGGAACCGGGGAGCCCGATTTGCCTCGTTCGTCGCATCCGCAGTGAGCAGATCCCCGTCCCGCAGGATCATGATCCGGCTCGCGATCTTCTCGATCTCGGTCAGCACGTGCGATGCAACCAGAACCGTGCGCTGTCCCGCCAGCGAGCGGATAAGCTGGCGGATTGCGATCACCTGGTACGCGTCGAGCGCGTTGGTTGGCTCGTCGAAAATGAGGATCGGCGGGTTGTTGAGCAGGGCCTGCGCGATCGCCACGCGCTGCCGATAGCCGCGCGACAGCTTTCCCACAGGCACCCCGGCGACGTGACCCAGGTCGAGCTGCGCGCAGGCCGAGGCAATTGCCGCATCAACGGCGCGCCCCGGAACGTTCTTGACCTCGGCCATAAATCGAAGGAACTCGCGGACCCGCATCCAGTCATACAGCGGCGCATCCTCGGGCACGTAGCCCACGTTGTTGCGGGCCGCATGGTCCGTGACGTCAACACCGCCGATGCGCACGGAGCCGGAGGATGAGCGGAGATAGCCGGTGAGAATCCGCAGGATGGTGCTTTTGCCGGAGCCGTTGGGTCCGAGCAGGCCGACGATTTCCCCCTCCTTGACGGTGAAGGACACGTCGCGCACAGCGGCGCGGGCGCCATAATGCTTCACCAGGCGCTCGACAACAATAACATCCGGCCGTGGCATGCGATCAGGGCATCTCAAAGGGGGCCGCGCGATGCAGACCGCGCGGCCCGTTTATGGGCTGACGACTTCTATTTTGCGAGCTTACTCGTAGTATTCCGGCGAATGCTTGCGTGTCTTGTATCCCTCGGCGTCATGCGCCATGAATATCTTGGCGCCCTCGGAGTCACGCATATACTTAATCCACTGATAACCTTGCATAATGCCCGCCGGATCGTAAGCGAGGCTGACGCTCGGCAGCAGATCCTTCTCAAAGTTCTCTGGCAGATACGAGGCGTCACTGGTCAGCACGAATGCGCCCGACTTGGGCATATGCACCACGGCCTGCTGGCTACCCGGGGTGTGCCCGACGCTGCGATGGATCAGGATACTGCCGTCGCCAAACAGATCGAGATCACCATTCAGCTCTATCACCTTTTGCCTGGCCGGCATGATCGCGCCGGCCTTGGAGCGCAGCGGGGTCAAATCGCCGGCCATGTAGGGTCCGGCAAATCCGGGCTTCGGCCAGAGCGCGTTGATGATCTCGTCGCGCTGATAGACGAGGGTCGCGCCCGGGAACTTGGCGACGTTGCCTGCATGGTCGAGATGCATGTGCCCGAGGATGACGTAATTGATGTCGGATACCTTGTACCCGGCCTTCTCCAGCTGCGCATCGATCGCGACATCCGGGCTCCTGCTGTGGTTCGCGGGATTCTCCAGCATGGCTGCGAGCGGCCCCCAGTAGGTGGGGTCGGTGATGACCTTGTCATTGTTCCCGCAGTCGAACAGGACATTCCCCTTCGGGTGATGGATCAGGAAGAAACTGACGGGGACATCGATCTTGCCTGGTGCCGCTCCCGCTTGCAGGGCCGACTTTTCGATATTCAGCCAGCCGGAGGAGAACACGTAAAGTTTCATGCCCTGCGGCGATTCGGCCTTGGCGCCGACGGCCAAGCCGGTCAGCGAAAATGCGGTCGCCGCGGCCAGCAGCAAGGTTTTCAATTTGAACTTCATTTTCATTGCCTTCCCCCATTCCTCCAGCGTTGTTCGCCAGTATTGTCCGCACGGAGCCAGAATTCAGACTGGAAAAACCCACCTGTCCTGCCACGCTTTACCCGGGCAGGAAGCCTCGGTGAGCCGACGCGGCATCATCACCCAGGAAGGCTCGCTCTGTCAACGTATGGACTGCCGTTCACCAAAAAGTCGGAAGAATGTTATGTCGTAAACGAAACATCAACGTCGTCGGGGAAGCCGTTCGATACCGGGTGTTCGTCAAATCCCGCTGCAGGCCCTGGCCGGGGCCCGATCCGTTGCGCCTCTGCCCGGCCGTCGCGGCATGCGCCTCGCCGCCAGTTCCAGGCAGCATTGCGCATCTCTGCCACTCCTGAAACAGGGCCTCGTCGAAGGTCCGGCGGTTGGCGATGCCGGTCAGCCCGTCGCACGATGCCAGCAGAGCGAGTCTTTCCTCGATCGACGGGCGCCGGAGGCATCCGGCTGGCCGGTTTGGTTTCGTATTTAACTTCGGGGGCGGGACGGAAGCTCGACGATACCGGACCCGATGGCGGAAAGCTCATTGTCCTGGTTGCGCGCCTCCTGCGTGACCTCGACGAGGTGCCGTCCCTCATCGACGAATTTGCGCGTCACGCTGCCGGTGATGAACAGCGTGTCGCCGGCCGGGTTGTGCCGCCGGATCTGGCATTTCGCCTGCCGCAGGAAGCCGTCGTCGCCCATCCAGTTGGTCAGGTGGTGCGTCAGCCAGGAGCAGCGCTCGGGGCCGTAGTCATAGGCGCCGGGCGCGCCGACCATGTGGGCGAATTCTTCCTCCCAGTGGACCCGCTCGGGACAATCGGGGATGCCGAAGCGGTTCGGGATCCCCAGTCCCGGATGGGCGTGGATCTGTTTCCAGGCCAGCTTGTTGGCGCGGATGTACAGCCCGCCCCAGCCTTGCGCATAGGCAATGAAGCCGGTCACCGTCATCGGCCCCTTCGCCATCACCGGCAGCGCCTCGCCGGGCTCGACGTCCTGCCAGAAGCGCGGCGTGGCGCCACGGATTTCCTCGTCCTGGTAATGGCGGTAGATGCGCGCCAGCTGTTCCTCGGTATAGGCGGCCGGCGGCTTCGTCCGCACCGCAGTATATTTCGTACCGTGTTCCCGCGCCTCGTCGCGGTCGGTGCGGAAGCACCAGCTATCGGCCTCCGCCACCGTGTCGCCGTGCTGGTTGAAGAATGTCACGTGGTAGATCTGCTGGATCGAGCGGCCGGCGAAGCGGGTCTGGTGCTCGACCAGATCCTTCAGCGACGCTTCCGTGCCGATGGTATCGTTGCGAAACACCGGCTTGTGCCAGGTCCAGTCGGCGCCGGCCCACATGGCGTGCACGCCCGGCAGCCCGCCGACATAACCCGAAACGATCCGGCTGGTCGCGAACAGGAAGCTGGGCAGCGCGACGATCCCGCCGAAGCGAGTCCCGGCGGCATAGGACGGATCGCACCACAGCGGGTTGTCGTCGCCGATGCCGTGCGCGTAATGACGGATGTTGTCGCGCGTCGCCTCATGACACCACGGTTCCACCGTGCTGCCGATCGGCGCGCCGATGCGCCTGCGCAGCGCGTCGAGCGCCGCGTCGGTGATCTTCGGGAAGTATCGCGTGGTATCGGATGGCATCGCGGACTTGTTCCTCTTAGACGGCTTCGCGGTCGCGCAGGATTTTCCGGTTCACTTTCCCCGCGGGGGTCTTCGGCAATTCGGTCACGAACGCAACCAGGCGCGGATATTCGTGCTGGCTGAGGCGGGTGCGCACAAAATCCTGCAACGCGGCGGCGAGCGCAGGGTCCGGCGTGCCGCCCGTGACGACGAAAGCCTTCACCACCTGGCCGCGCGTCGCGTCCGGCACGCCGATGACCGCAGCCTCGCGCACGGCGGGATGTTGCAGCAGCATATCCTCCACCTCGGCCGCGCCGATGGTCCAGCCGGCGGAGATGATGACGTCGTCGGCCCGTCCGGCATGCCAGAAATAGCCGTCGGCGTCGATGCGGCCGCGGTCCCTGGTCGGGAACCACGCGCCGCGGCGCCAGACCTTGATCTCGCCGATATCTCCCGGCGCGCACGGCGTGCCGTCCGGCGCCTGGACCTCGACGCGCATGCCCGGCACCGGCTTGCCGAGCGAGCCCGGCCGGACAACGAAATCCGCCGCGCCCGGATAGTTCACCAGCAGCACGCCGACTTCCGTGGTGCCGTACATACTGCAAAGCGTCGTGCCGAACTCGTTCTCCGCGAACGCCAGGCTGTCCGTGTCGATCGGCTCGCCGGTGAACGACATCTTCTCCATGCGGATGCGGTAGCGCGGCGCGGCGCCGCTGTTCCGCATCATGCGGAAGTGGGTCGCCGCGGCCGAAAGGTTGGTCGTTGCGGAGTCGCGCAAGGCGCGCAGCAGGCGCTCAGGGTCGAACTTGCCGGAGAACGTGCCCGTCCGCACGCCAAGCGCCAGCGGCGCCAGGGTGCCGTGCCACAGCCCGTGTCCCCAGGCGGGAGAAGACGGGCAGAAGAAGCGGTCGCCGGGGCGGATGCCGGTGCCGTACAGCGCTGCCACCATCAGCGTAACGATGGCCCGGTGCGTGTGCCGCACTGCCTCCGGCAGTTCGCGCGTGGTGCCCGAGGTGTACTGGTAGATCGCCATGTCGCCGCTGCCGGTCTTCGGTTCGAAGCCGGTCGGATACCGCTCGAGCGAACGGACGAAGGCGTCATCGGCAACGACGACCGGAACGCCGGGCGAGTCGCCGATTTCCCGCGCCTTTTCGGGATTGGTCACCAGCAGGCGAGGCGCGCAGTCGTTGATGCGCAGCCGCACGCCATCCGGGCCGAACAGCGTGAACAGCGGCACCGCGACCGCCCCGTGCTTCAGGGCGCCGAACAGCGCGGCGTAGAAGGGCAGCGACGGCTCCAGCATGATCGCCACGCGGTCGCCCCTGGCGATGCCGCGGTCGTTCAACCAATGCGCGAAACGCGATGACAGATCGGCGATGGCGCGGAACGTGATCGATTCATCGTGCCCGTCGGCGAATGCGACCCAGACGGCGGGGCGCGCCGGGTCATCGGCGTGGCGGTCGATGCACTCATGCGCGATGTTCAGCCGCGCGGCGTCGCCGTCGAACAGGTCCCACAGCCGCTCGGGCGCAAACAGGCGCTGGGCGTCTCGGTAGCTTGTATGGTCCGTCAGTCTTGTCATCGGTGCCGCTCCCCGCCGGCAGGGGTCATTAAACGCGGCTTCGGGGCGTCTGCCTACAGCGCGGTGGTGCGCACCGGATGGGACCGGGGCAGTTTCACCTGCGATTTTCAACACGGAGAAAGACGAAGAATACACGGAGGGCCACGAAGGTTTCCGGGGATGGCAACGCTGTTGCGACAGCGCGCCGGCCGTTGCCCCTCCGTCATGGCCGGGCGTGTCCCGGCCATCTGCGCTTCGACGGTGGGGGGTGGATGGCCGAGACACGCCCAGCCATGACGGTAGGGCAACGGACATCTCGCTCATTTTCCGCCATCGTGGCGCCGCCGGCTGGCTTCCTCCGTGTTGAGAATCAGCCGGCGCAGCCAGCACCGCCGGCGACCGTTGCGCACCCCAACCGCTTTCTGCCCGCGACAGCCGGCCATCAAGACCTCGTGCGATACGCGCAAATCCAGGCCGCACGGCTTGCGCGAGCGGACGCAGCGGGGATGCTCAGCCGCAGACGGTGAATGCTGGCCGGCCCCGGCCCGCCGGTGACAGTCACAGGCTGATCGTTCCGGCGCACGACCATCACCAGGGAAGGAAAACCGCATGGCAAAGCAGATCAACTGTGTCTTCGGCGTCGATATCGATGCGGTTGCCGGCTGGCTCGGCTCCTACGGCGGCGAGGACTCCCCCAACGACATCCAGCGCGGCGTCTTCGCCGGCGAGGTCGGCACGCCCCGCCTGCTGAAACTGTTCGACAAGTTCAGGATCAAGGCAAGCTGGTTCATCCCGGGCCACTCGATCGAAACCTTCCCGGAAGAAACCCGCATGATCGCCACCGCCGGCCACGAGATCGGCGCGCACGGCTACTCGCACGAGAACCCCGTGGCGATGACCCGCCGCCAGGAGGAGGACGTGCTGAAGAAATCCATCGAGCTGATCGAAAAATACTCGGGAAAGAAGCCCCGCGGCTACGTCGCCCCCTGGTGGGAAATGTCCAACGCCACCGCCGAGCTTCTGCTGCAGAACGGCTTCCGCTACGACCACAGCCAGTCGTACCACGACTTCCTGCCGTTCTACGCCCGCGTCGGCGATTCCTGGACCAAGATCGACTACTCGAAGAACGCCGCCGACTGGATGCACCCGCTGAAGCGCGGCAAGGAAGTGGACCTGGTCGAAATCGGCGCCAACTGGTACGTCGACGACCTGCCGCCGATGATGTTCATCAAGAAGGCGCCGAACAGCCACGGCTTCGTCAACCCGCGCCATCTCGAGGAAATGTGGCGCGACCAGTTCGACTGGGTGTACCGCGAGATGGACTACGGCGTGTTCCCGATCACCATCCACCCCGACGTCAGCGGCCGCCCGCAGGTGCTGATGATGCTGGAACGCTTCATCGGCCACATCAACGCGCACGAAGGCATAAAATGGATGACGATGGAACAAGTCGCCGAGGACTTCCGCGCCCGCCACCCGTTCAAAGGGCAATAGGGAGCCCGGCCCATGTGCGTGCTGTGCAGCCAGATGTTCACCGAGATCCACTGGTCGGAACGTCTGCTCGACCCCGAAACGGTCAGCCAGGGCGCGGGCGAAACGATCCGTCGGCAGAGCCGCCATGGCCGCACCAGGCTGCTCGGCAAGGTGCTGGCGCATTACAGCCTGGACGTCAGCGACGACTGGAGCGCGATGAATTACGTCGTCGGCAACCGCAAGGGCAAGCAACAGGTCGTCGGCAGCGTCGCGGAACTCTGGCAGGCGGCGGCGAAGATGGCAGGGCGGCCGCTCGATCCGCTCGATCCCGCGCTGCTGCAACGCCTGCGGACGGAGCCCGAGGCATGACGTCCGGCGGCCGCCGCGCGGTGACCGTGCTGTCCGGCTTCCTGGGCAGCGGCAAGACCACGCTGCTGCGCCGCTACCTGGCCGGGCACGGCGCCGGCGTTGCCGTCATCATCAACGAATTCGGCGCCATCGGGGTCGATCACCATCTCGTCCGCATGGTCGAGGAACAGTCCGTCCTGCTGCAAGGCGGCTGCGTCTGCTGCACCCGGCGGGAGGACCTGGTGCGCACCCTGCGCGACCTGCTCGACCAGGAGAACAGCGGGAAGCTCCCGCCGATTTCCCAGGTGGTGATCGAGACCAGCGGCATCGCCGATCCGGTGCCGGTGCTGTTCACGCTGGGGACTGATCCGGTGTTGCAACATCAATTCGCGCCCGCCGCGGTGGTGGTGACGCTCGATGCGCTCAACGCCGCGGCCCAGATCGAGCGGCAGCCGGAGGTGCGCAAACAGATCATCGCCGCCGACTGGGTGGTGGTGACCAAGACCGACCTCGCGCCGTTCGAGGCGGTGTCGCGTTGCCGGATGCGGGTGCGGCAGCTCAATCCGACGGCGCGGATCACGGTGTCCCGCCTCGGCGACGGCAGCGACGCGCTGGCGCCGACCCGGGGCGCGGTGCGCGGCCTGCCACCGGAAGCGCCGGCGGCCCCGCACAGCGAGGTGCAATCCACCGCGCTCGGCTTCAATGCCCCGCTCGACTGGCCGGCGTTCGGCGTCTGGCTCGGCATGCTGCTGCAGGCGCGCGGGCCGGACGTGCTGCGCATCAAGGGGCTGCTGGATATCGGCGACGCCGGGCCGGTGGTGATGAACGTCGCGCAGCACGTGGTGCATCCGCCCGAGCACCTGGCCGCCTGGCCGGCGGATGCGGACGGCTCCTACCTCGTTTTCATCACACGCGGGATCGATCCGGCGCGCATCGCCGATTCGCTGGAGACCTTCCAGCGCGCCGGCGGGCGAGCCGACCTGTCGGTGCGGGAGCTTGCCTGATGCCGGACACCCCCAGCGGCCGCCCGCGCATCACCGTGTTTTCGACCGGCGGCACTATTGCCTCGGTGCCGGGCGTCTCGGTGCCGGGCGGGGGGCAGACGGCGGCGCCGACGCTGACCGCGGCGGACCTGGTTGCCGCCGTGCCTCAACTGGCCGACGTGGCAGAGGTCACGGCGGTGGCGTTCCGCCAGGTCGCCTCCCCCGACCTCACCCTGGCCGACCTGATCGCGCTGGCGCAGGCGATTGAACAGGCCGTGGCGGGCGGCGCGAGCGGCGCGGTCGTCACCCAGGGCACCGACTCGCTGGAGGAAACCGCCTTCGCGCTGGATCTGCTGTGGCACGGCGAGGCGCCGGTGGTGCTGACCGGGGCGATGCGCAACCCGGCGCTGCCGGGGGCCGATGGCCCGGCCAACCTGCTCGGCGCGGCGCAGGTCGCGGCAAGTCCCGATGCGCGTGGCCTCGGCGCGCTGGTGGTGTTCAACGACGAGGTGCACCTGCCGCTGTTCGTGCGCAAGACGCATGCGACCAGCCCGGCGACCTTCCGCTCCCCGCTGGCCGGCCCGGTCGGCTGGATCGTCGAGGGCCGCCCGCGCATCGCGCTGCGTCCCGTGGCGCGCCACGCCATCCGGCTGTCCGAGCCGCGGGAAATTCCGCCGGTGGCGCTGCTGACGGCGACGCTCGGGGATGACGGGCGGCTGGTGCCGGCGGTCGCCGCGTCCGGCTGCCGCGGCTTGGTCATCGAGGCGATGGGCGGCGGCCACGTGCCGCGGGCGATGGTGCCGCACCTGGCGGCGCTGGCCGACCAGATGCCGGTGGTGCTGGCCTCCCGCACCGGCGCCGGCGAGGGGCTGCGCGGCACCTACGGCTTCCCCGGCTCGGAAACCGACCTGTTGGGCCGCGGGCTGATCCATGCCGGCGTGCTGGACGGGTTGAAGGCGCGGCTGCTGCTGACGCTGCTGCTCGCCGCCGAAGCGCCATCGCGTGTGATCACCGATTCTTTCGCCGCCATCGGCGTGCCCGGCAGCCGGCCGCCCTTCCGCTGGCCGGCGCCATGAGCGACAGCGTCCCGTCCGTTGTTGGCCCGTCCGCTGGCTCCGTGCTTGACCTGCGGGCCATCGGCAAGCGCTACGGCGCCACCGTGGCCTTGCAGGATGTCTCGCTGACGCTGCTGCCCGGCGAGATCTGCGGCCTGCTGGGCGAGAACGGCGCCGGCAAGTCCACCCTGGTGAAGGCGCTCAGCGGCGTCGTCACCCCGGACACCGGCGAGATGTATGTCGGCGGCGCGCCCTACCGCCCGCGCAACGTCCTCGACGCCCGCGCCTTCGGCGTCGCCACCGCGTTCCAGGAACTCAGCCTGGTGCCGACGCTGTCCGTCGCGGTGAACCTGTTCCTGCCGCAGCCCGGGATCAACCGCCTGCACATGATCGCGCGGCGGCGGGTCGAACAGGAGGCGAAGGCGATCCTGGGGGCGCACGGCATCCGCGACATCCCGCCGGCGACGCTGGTGGGCGACCTGTCGCTGGGCATGCGGCAGCGGGTCGAGATCGTGCGCGCGCTGTGGCGGCAGCCGCGCATCCTGCTGCTGGACGAGCCGACGGCGGCGCTGGCCGATCGCGACTGGCTGTTCGCCCAGGTGGCGGCGGCCGTCGGCTGGGGCGCCTCGGTGCTGTATATCAGCCATAAGCTGGACGAGGTGCGCCGCCTGTGCGGCCGCTGCGTCATCCTGCGCAACGGCCGCAAGGTGCGCGACGCCGCGGTCGCCGCCATGAGCGACGACGACATCTTCAGCAGCATGGCCGGGCGCTCGGTGGTGGAGACCTTCGTCGCCGTGCCGCCGGCGATCCGTCCCGGGCCGCCGATGCTGCGCGCCACCGGGCTGCGCGGCCCCGGCGTCGACGACGTCAGCTTTTCCCTGGCGCCGGGCGAGATCCTGGGCGTCGCCGGGCTGGAGGGTCAGGGACAGGCCCGCCTGTTCCAGTCGCTGATCGGCCTGCACCCGCTGCAATCGGGCCGCATCGAAATGCGCGGCAAGCCGGCGGCGCTGCGCTCGCCGCGCGCCGCGCGGCGGCACGGCGTCGTGCTGGTGCCGGAGGAGCGCAAGACCGAGGGCATCTTTAAGGACCTTACCACCGTCGCGAACATCTCCCTGCCGGTGATCGCGCGGGCCGCCCGGCTGCGCCTGATCAGCCGCCGCGCCGAGCGCCGGCTGGTCGAGCCGATCACCGAGGCGGTGGACCTCTCGCCGCGCACCCTGAAGCTGCCCATCGCCGCGCTGTCGGGCGGCAACCAGCAGAAAGCGGTGCTGGCCCGGGCCCTGGCCAGCGGGGCGCGCTGCCTGCTGCTGTTCGACCCGACCCGCGGCGTTGACGTCGGCGCCAAGCAGAGCATCTACCGAATGATCCAGGGCTTCGCCGCCGCCGGCGGGGCGGTGCTGTTCTACTCCACCGAGCTGGATGAGCTGGTGCACCTGTGCGACCGCTGCCTGGTGATCTACCGCAACCGCATCGCCGGCGAGGTGCCGCGCGAGGCGTTGTCGCAGGAGCATATCCTGGCGCTCGCCTCCGGCGCCGGGCCGTCCGGGCAGGGTGCGGCCATGGAACTGGCGGGCTAGATGGCGGCGCCGTCCGGCCGGTGGCGACGGGCATTGGGCGGCGGGCCGACGGCCGTGGCGGTGCTGCTGTTCGCGGCGATGTACGCCGTCTATGCCGCGCGCACCGAGACGGCGACGACGGTGTTCGGCATCACCAACTTGCTGAACGACGGCATCGTGCTGGCGATCGCCTCGGCCGGGCTGACGCTGGTGGTGCTGGCCGGCGAGTTCGACCTGTCGGGCGTGGCGGTCATCGCCGTGTGCAACTGCGTGGTCGCGACGATCAGCACGTTCGGCGATTTCGGCTGGCTGGTGGCGCTGCTGGCGGTGCTGGCCATCGGCGGCGCCGCCGGGTTGCTGAACGGCCTGCTGGTCGCCGGGCTGGGGCTGCAATCGCTGGCCGCCACCATCGGCACGATGATCGCGGCCGAGGGCGTCGCGCTGCTGATCCTGTCCGCGCCGGGCGGCACGGTGGCGGATGTGATCGCCGACAGCCTGACCGGCGACATCCGGTCGGTGGTGCCCGTCGCCGCGGTGATCCTGGCCGGGCTGTGCCTCGCCTGGATGGTGCTGAAGCGGACGCGGTTCGGCATCGCGCTGTACGCTGCCGGCACGGATGCGGCGGCGGCCCGGTTGTCCGGCATCGACGTGCCGCGCACGAAGCTGAAGGCGTTCGTCCTTGCCGGGCTGTGCTACGGCGCGGCCGGCTACATGCTCAGCGCGCAGACCGGCACCGGCGACCCGCGGGCGAGCGATGCGCTGCTGCTGTTCATGTATGCGTCAGTGGCCATCGGCGGCACGTCGCTGATGGGCGGGCGCGGCGGCGCGTTCGGCAGCATCGCCGGCGCCGGCATCCTGACGGTGATGCAGAAGATGCTGTTCGCGCTGGGCGTGGCGGAATTCTACACCAACGTGTTCAACGGAGTGATCATGATCGTCGCGCTGGTCATCGGCAACGCCTCGGCGGCGGTGGCGCAGCGGATGCGGCGGCGGGCGGCATGAGCGACTCCGCTGTGCCGATGGAGGCGGAAGGCGGGCGGCGGCGGATGCCGCCGGAGATCCTGCCGGCGCTGGGCGTGCTGGCCTGCACCGGCCTGCTGATCGGCCTGATCAAGCTGGTCAGCCCGGGGACGGTGCTGCTGGCGCAGGTCTCGGCGATTCTGGTGTCGGCGATCTTCCTGGCGGTGGCGTCGTTCGGCCAGGGGCTGGCGATCCTGCTGGGCGGCATCGACCTGTCCATCGGCGTGGTGATGGGGCTGGGCGGGATGATGATCTCCGGCCTGACCAACGGCAGCAACGACGCCTTGATCTGGGCGATGCCCGCGACGCTGGCGTGCTGCGCCGGCATCGGCCTGGTCAACGGCCTCGGCATCGCGCTGATCGGCATTCCGCCGTTCATCATGACGCTGGCCTCGGCCACCAGCTTCTTCGGCGTCGGGCTGGGCCTGACCGCGGGCGCGGCGCAGGCGCCGGTGGCGCCGGGGCTGGAGACGCTGATGAGCGCGCGCGGCCTGGGCGTGCCGTGGCCGATCTGGCTGCTGCTGGGCTTCGCGGTGATCGCGATTGCGTTCCAGAACGGCAGCGTTACCGGCCGCCGGCTGTATGCGCTGGGCAGCAGTCCCGGCGCGGCGCGGGTGGCGGGCCTTCCCATCGGCGGGCTGACGGTCGCGGCCTACGGGCTCAGCGGGCTGTGCGCCGGGCTCGCCGGGGTGCTGCTGGCGGGATACTCGTCGGCGGCGACGCTGACCATGGGCGATCCGTTCCTGCTGCCGACGATCGCCGCGGTGGTCATCGGCGGGGCGCGGGTGACCGGCGGGCGCGGCATCTACCTGGGCACGCTGGCCGGCGCGCTGTTCCTGAGCACGCTGGAGACGCTGATCACCGTGCTGAGCCTGTCGCAGGGGCTGCGCGACCTGATCCAGGGAGTGATCATCATCACCGCGCTGATTGCACAGAACCGCCCGGGGGCGAACCCGGGCTGACCACAGGGGAAGACAAAATGAAATTTCCGGTGAAACCGTTGGCGGCGCTGATGGCGGCGTTGGGCGGCCTGCTGGCGGTGTCCGCCGGCGCGCAGGCGCAGGACAAGCACTACAAGGTGTTCCTCGACATGAGCTACAGCGGGAACATCTGGCAGGCGGCGGCGGCGAACGGCGTCAAGGCGCTGGCCGCGACGCCGCCGTACGACAAGCAGGTGACGTTCAAGACGGTGATCTCCGGCACCGACGTGCAGCGGCAGATCTCCGACCTGCAGAGCATGGTCGCCGACGGCGCCGATGCGATCCTGATCTATCCGCTGTCGCCGACGGCGCTGAACCGGGTGATCCGGCAGGCCTGCCGGCGGCACGTGACGGTGTTCACCTACGACAGCACCGTCACCGAGCCCTGCGCCTACAACGTCAGCAGCATCACCGCGCGCTACGGCGCCAATTCGGCGCAGTGGATGGTGAACGCGATGGGCGGCAAGGGCACCGTGGTGATCAACCACGGCGTCGCCGGCACGTCGGTGACGAAGACCTATGACGCGCAGGCGCTGGGGGTGTTCGGGCGGTATCCGGGGATCAGAATCGTCGGCGAATTCTACGGCAACTGGAACGATGCGACCTCGCAGCAGGCCGTGGCGAACCTGCTGGCCGTGCATCCGGACCTGGATGCGATCTGGACGGTGGACGGCACCTACGGCTCGCTGCAGGCGGTGATGAAGGCGCGGCCGGACCGGCTGGTGACGATCGCCGGGCAGTCGAACAACGGCTACCGGCTGCTGATGGCGGACAAGGCGATGCAGCAGAAGGGGCTGAAGGGGCTGTCCTCCAGTTCCGGCCCGGCGGTCGGGCCGTATGCGTTCAAGGTGATGATGGAGGTGCTGACCGGCAAGCTGAAGCTGGACCGCCACAACGTCGAGTATCCGCTGCCGTGGGTGCCGTACCAGGACGTGAAGATGTGCCCGGGCGACCGGTTCGAGAGCGGCTGCAACGTGTTCCCGAACGGCAAGGTGCCGCCGCTGTTCATCGACACCGCGCTGGACGGGACCCTGCTGCCGGAGCTCAGCCTGGCCTCGATCCAGGATGGCACGGCGACGCCGGGGGCGCGGATGCAGGCGCTGCCGCCGGTGAAGTACGCGGACAACCTGCCGGACATCAACTGCAGCGACTGCAAGGCGCCGGCGGACGCGATGGAGCCGAACCTGGTGAAGCCGATACCGGTGCCGAAATAGGCAGGTGGTCGCGGCGGATGGCGGCGCCGCACGTCGGCTTCGATGTGAGCCGGGTCCGGCGAGCAGGCAATACTTCTGACAGCAGCCTCCAACAACGCAGGAAACGTCCATGTTGATGAGCACCGACCGCATCCTGGTCAGTCATGTCGGCAGTCTGCCGCGTCCGGAGCCATTGTCCGACATGCTGGTCCGCCAGGAAGCCGGCGAGACGGTCGATCCCGTCGCGCTGGCCCGCCAGGTGGAGACGGCAACCGCGTATGTGATCGACAAGCAGGTCGAGGCCGGCATCGACGTGGGCAACGATGGCGAACAGTCGCGCGTCGGGTTCCAGACCTACGTTCCGCGCTGCCTGTGCGGCTTCGGTGGCGAGTCGCAACGTCCGCCGGCCCGGGACCAGGTCGAGTTTCCGGGCTATGCCCGGCAGGCGGCCATGCGCTTTCCGCACTCGGCGCGCGTGACGAACGCGCCGGCGGCGCTGTCCGAGGTGCGGTATGTCGACAGCGCGCCGATCAGGGAAGACGCTGCGCGGCTCAGGCGCATGGGGGGGCGTTTCCGGGAATGTTTCATGACGGCGCCGTCACCCGGCATCGTCGCCACGACGATGCTCAACCGGCATTACGACAGCCACGAGGCCTATCTGACGGCGCTGGCGAAAGCGCTGTCGCACGAGTACCGGGCGATCCATGACGCGGGCCTGATCCTGCAGATCGACAGCCCGGATCTCGCGATGGAACGGCAACGGTTTTTCGGTCATCTGACCGAGGCCGAATTCCTCGGGCAGTTGGAACTGCATGTCGCCGCCATCAACCTGGGCATCGAGGGCATTCCCCGGGACCGCATCCGGCTGCACGTCTGCTGGGGCAACAACGACGGCCCCCACATCCACGACGTTGCGTTGGCGGCTATTCTTCCGGAATTGTATCGAGCGAATGTCGGCGCGCTCTCGATCGAGTTCGCCAATCCCAGGCACCAGCATGAGTACCGCGCGCTAGGGAACAATCCGCTGCCGGCGCATATGCTGCTGATGCCCGGCGTTCTTGATACCACCACGAATATTGTCGAACACCCGGAGGTGGTCGCCCGGCGGATCGAGGAAGCGGTGGCCGCGGTTGGCGACCGCGAACGGGTGATCGCCGGAACGGATTGCGGGTTCGGTACGTTCGCGGGCCGCGAATATGTGGCGGAGGAGATCGTCTGGGTGAAGCTCGCCGCGGCCGCCGAGGGAGCGCGCATCGCGTCGCGGCGGCTGTGGGGCCGGGCCGGCGGGTGATGCCGCCTGGCCCGCGGATCGCGTGGTTGCAGCGGCGATGCGGACGCGCTGGCTTTGATAAGCAACGCACGGTGGCCAATGCGGCCGTGGTCGCTTCTCTGCGTGCTCTGCGCGCCGCTTTGCGATCTCTGCGTTGAATCGCGGTGGCCGGGGCGCCAACGGCGTTTCGGGTTGGGTGGGTCACTGGCAACGCCGCTCTTTGTTGCGGCACAGCATTTTTCGACGCAGAGATCGCCGAGCGGAGCGCAGAGTGCGCAGAGAAGGTTTTGTTGCGGCGTGCGGTCGCGGTGTCTCGACGATATTCGAATCGATGCCGTGCCGCAGTTTGGCCTGGCAGCGCAGCGCTGGATTTTTGTTATGGTAAATTAATAATATGCCAGAGGCCTGCTCCGGGGCCGCTTTCGGCATGCGCTTCACGCGATGCGGAACACGGCTTTCCCGGGAAGCCTGCGAGCCTCCAGCTCGGCGGCGGTCGCGTTGATCTGGTCCCAGTCGCGAACGCTGACCTGTGGGCGAAGGGCACCTTCGGCGACCAGCCCGGCGAGAAGGGCAAGATCGGGCGCGAACGCTTCCTCGGGACCGGAGGTGAAGGAAAAGAACGACTGGATGCGGGCGTTCTGCGCCTCGCGGAAGGTTGCGAAGGAAAACTCCGTGGGTTCGCGGCTGGAGTTGCCGAAGACGACGACGGTGCCGCCGCTCGCCACACGTTCGAGCGCGGCGGCCAGCGAGGCGCCGCCGGCCGACTCCAGGATCAGGTGGTAGCGGCCCTGGGCGTCGCCGACCCGGGCGACGGTTTCGCGCGCGCCAAGGCGTCGCATCGTGTCAGCCGAGCCGGCGCGGGCGACGGCAGTGACGCGCGCCCCGGCACAGACGGCAAGCTGGACAGCCAGCGTGCCAACGCCACCGCTGGCGCCGGTGATCAGCACGCGGCGCCCGAGGAGAGGATCGCCGAAACGAAGAGTCCGCAAGGCCGTGATGCCGGCGACCGGGAGAGCGGCGGCGTCCTCGAAGCTGACCGCGTCGGGCAGG
Source organism: Rhodopila globiformis (assembly GCF_002937115.1). Classification (GTDB taxonomy): domain Bacteria; phylum Pseudomonadota; class Alphaproteobacteria; order Acetobacterales; family Acetobacteraceae; genus Rhodopila; species Rhodopila globiformis. The sequence goes on from NZ_NHRY01000069.1 coordinate 20,920, forward strand.
CAAGCGATGCGGCTCAGGGGAACCGCGGCGCGTTCGGCCCACCCGGCCCGATCGGCGATCGCGACGACCCGGGCGCCAACCGGCAGGCTGGCGGGATCCGGCGAACGCAGCACGGTGCCGGCGATGTCCTGTCCGGGGCGCCAGCCTTCGTGCAGGTTCCTGAACAGCGTGAGTTCCCCTCGGTTGAGGGAGAAGGCGCGGACCTCGACCAGGGCTTCGTCGGCCCGGGGCTCGGGTTCCGGAAGGTCACGGAATTCGACCGGCGTCGGCCCGTTCGGGGTGTTGACCAGTGCGCGCATGGCAGATGCCTCCCGCGTTGAAGGCTAGGCCGCCGGCATCGCCGTGTCACGTCATGCCAACCGTCGTCGAGACTGGCCGTTGTCCGACCGTCATGGTCCGGACAAGCCGCATAGGCGCTGACATAAGGAACCAGGGCCGATCCGTTGCCCCATCGTCATGGCCCGGCTCGTCCGGGCCACCTGTCGCGGCACACGTGCTGGAATAGGTGGCCCGGACGAGCCGGGCCATGACGAAAGGGAAACGCAGCGGCGGATCGTTTCCGAGATGTGTGCATTGCGTAGGGACACGCCCGGCCATGACGGAGAGAGAACGGCCGCGGCGCCAAATCCTTCCCCGGTCGTCGTCTTATCCTGATACGCATGGGGACACGCCCGGCCATGACGACAGGGAGAGGACCACGCCCTGTGCCTCGTTATGTCAGCGCCGATACGGACAAGCCGGGCGATACACACCGGCGACCGGACAGGGTGACGGCGGGTTGAAGTCACGCGCGGCCCGATGGATACCTCCGATGGATACTATATCTGCGCCAGTCGCGGCACGCCCGGATGGCTGCCGCCATGAGCGAAGGAAACCAGTCCATGCCGCTTGCCCCGGATCTGAACGGCCGCATCGCCCTCGTCACCGGCGGCTCCCGCGGCATTGGCGCCGCCGTCGCCTGCCGTCTGGCCGAGGCCGGGGCGGACGTCGCGGTGAACTATCGCGAGCGCACGGCGGACGCCGAAGCCGTCGTCGCGGCCATCGCCCAAACCGGCCGGCGTGCGGTCGCGGTCGCCGCCGACGTGTCGCGCGGCGAGGCGGTGGCCGCCATGATGCGCCGCGTCACGGACTCGCTCGGCGCGCCTGACATCCTGGTGAACAATGCCGGCATCGCGCTGATCCGCGGCATCGACGACCTGACCGAGGCGGATTTCGACCAGACCATCGCGGTGAACCTGAAGTCCGCCTTCCTGTGCACCCAGGCCGTCCTGCCGCACATGCGCGCGCAGCGCTGGGGGCGGATCGTCAACATTTCCTCCGGCGCCGCCCGGGGCGCCGGCGGCGTCGGCCTGCACTACAACGCCTCCAAGGCCGGGCTGGAGGGGCTGACCCGCGGCTATGCCGCACGCCTGGTGAAGGACGGCATCACCGTCAACGCCGTCGCGCCGTCGCTGATCGAGACCGACATGGTGAAGGCCGGCCTCGCCCCGACGCCCGCCCGCATCCCGCTTGGCCGCTTCGGCACCGCCGAGGAAGTGGCGCAGGTGGTGCTGATGCTGGTGGGCAATGCCTACATGACCGGGCAGACCGTCGCGCTGTCCGGCGGGATCGCGTTCAATTAGTGGTCAGGACGGGACGGATGACAGCCGGACGGTCCTGTCGTCACGGCATTGCGGGTGTCCACGGGCCACGCGGCGCGGATATTGTGGTGCCCGAAACGGTGGAGTAGAGGACGTGGCGCAACTTCCAAGCTGTGCAACATGACTGACATGGAACAGCAGTGGCTATCCGAGACCAGTCCAGAGGACTTTTACTTCTCTACATTTCCTGGCGCATCGTGCGTCCTGCGCCGGCACAATCGCATCAACGGGGCTCTCGCGGCCCTCAAGTTCGGCAGCTACCTGAAATGCGGGAAGAGATGGGTGCCCAACGATGAGGTCGTTTGGCTGGAGATGATCACGTCGGACCGGCCAGGCGATGGGGGACGGCTTCTGGCGCGCATACTTGAACTGGCGGCCGAGCATTCATTTCTCGTTGTCGGTGAGCCAATTCCGCTCAAGCCGAAAGACTGGCCAGCGAACCGGCCCTGGTGCAGCAAACCGGCTACCCTGGTCGAATGGTACCGGCGTTATGATTTCGCGTTTCGCAAGGAAGGGCGCTCGACACTGATGTGCTTCCCTGGCTCGCGTATCGATACCGTCTAACACCAGCCGGCGTTGATTGCGGCGCACTGCCTGGCGGAGTCAGGGCATCTCTCTGGGGTCAGGCCGTCTCTCTGGAGCCGGGTCGTCTCTTTATCGTCATGGCCGGGACGCGCCGTACCGGATGCACACAGCTCGGCAACGACCGCAAAACCAGAGGCTTGCCTGACGGCTGGGACCAGGCGCTCGCTGTCATGGCCCGGACGCGCGCGGCCGCCTGTCATGCCTTTGGTTGCGGCAGGTAGCGGGTTGGCGACCATGAACTTGGCGTCTTGGCGTTTTATCGACGCTCTCCACCGCACGGACCGCCGATGTAGCGCACCCATCCCCACCCGGTGCGGCAGCATGGTTCCCGTTCAACGCCAAGATACCGGGGTACAAGGCGCCGTCCAGGCTGGCGGATGATTGCATTATCATGCCCTCGCTCGCCGCAGGTGGGACATCGTTTCCAAGATCTGTGCATGCGGTAGGGACGCGCCCGGCCATGACGGAGGGGGAACGGCCGCGGCGCCAAATCCTTCTCCAGCCGTCGCCCCACCCTAGATAGCTATGGGGCATGTTCCGGCCACGACGGAGAGAGCGGTCAATTTCAACGCCGTTTGGCATGGCACCGTCGCGCAGAGCCGGTGGACCCGCCACCCAACGACCGAACTGCTTTCCACTCGACGCTCGTCCTGTCCGCCGTTCTTGCCCGGCGTCGGCACAACCTACGCCTCCAGCAAACTCTGGCTCCGCACCAGCCGCGCATACAGCCCGTCCTCCTGGATCAGCGCCGTATGCGTCCCGCTCTCCTGCGCCCGCCCCTCGGCCAGCGCCACCACCAGATCGGCGTCGCGTACGGTGGACAGCCGGTGCGCGATCACGATCGTCGTGCGTCCCTTGCGCAGCGTGGCCAGCGCCTCCTGCACCGCCGCCTCGCTTTCGGTGTCCAGCGCGCTGGTCGCCTCGTCCAGCAGCAGGATCCGCGGATCGCGCAGCAGCGCCCGCGCCAGGGCGACGCGCTGGCGCTGCCCGCCGGACAGGCGCTGCCCGCCGGGGCCGACGACGGTCTCGTAGCCCATCGGCAAGGCGGCGATGAAGCCGGCGGCCGCCGCGGCCCGGGCGGCGGCCTCGATCTCGGCCTGGCTGGCGCCAGGGCGGCCCATGGCGACGTTCGCCGCCACGGTGTCGTCGAACAGCAGCGCATCCTGGCCGACATAGGCGATGGAATCGCGCAGGCTCGCCAGCGTCACCGTCCGCACATCGGCGCCGTCGATCCGCACCGCGCCCGAGGTCACGTCCTGCAGCCGCGGGATCAGCGCCAGCGCAGTTGACTTGCCGCCGCCAGAGGGGCCGACCAGCGCCACCGTAGAACCCGGCAGCGCCTCGAAGCTCAGCCCGCGCAGCGCCTCGCGGCCGTCGGGATAGACGAAGCGCACGCTGTCGAACACGACGTGGCCGCGGCCGGGCGGCAGTGGCACCGCCTTCGGCGCGTCGCTGATGGACGGCTTCTCGTCAATGATGGCGAAGACGCGCACCATCCCGGCCAGCCCCTCCTGCAGCGCCGCGTTCAATGAGCCCAGCGCGCGCAGCGGCCTTGCGGCGATCAGCAGGGCGGCGACGAAGCCGGTGAAATCGCCCAGCGCGTGGTCGCTGACCGCGGCGCGCCAGCCCTCGAAGCCGATGACCGCGGCCACCGCCACGCCGCCCAGCACTTCCAGCACCGGCTCGACCCGCGCGCGGCTCTTGGTCATGCGCAGCAGGGACTTGTACAGCTGGGCGAAGGCGGCCTCGGCCCGGCGCGTCTCGGTCGCTTCCAGGCGATAGGCGCGCACGGTGCGGGCCTGGGCGAAGCTCTCGTTCAGCAGCGCCGCCGTCTCGCCGACGCTGGCCTGCATCCCGCCGGAGGCCTTGCGCACCCGCCGGCCGATGCGCTCGATCGGCATCACCGCCAGCGGATACAGCGCGCCGGCGATCACCGACAGCAGCCAGTTCAGGTAGATCATGCTGCCGACAAGGCCGATGACGGTGACGACGTCGGCGACCCCGTTCACCGCGCGGGTCAGCGCCTCGCGGATGGTCTGCGCGTCGGTGGTGAAGTGCGAGGCCAGCTGCGCCGGCGCCTCGCGCTCCATCCGCGACAAATCGGCGTGCGTCAGGTGGGCGAACATCCGGCCCTGCAGCGCGCGGATCACCAGCAGCACGGTCTGCTGCACCTGCACGCTCTGGAAATACTGCGCCACCGCCTTCAGGCCGGTGACGATCACCACCAGCACCGGGATCTGGTACAAGATCCGGCGGTCGTGGGCGGTGAACATGTCGAACGCGTGGTTGATGACCACCGGGTAGAGCGCCGTCGTCCCCGCCATCAGCAGGGTCAGCGCCAGGACCAGCAGCAGCCGTGGCTTGTGGTGGATCAGGTGCTCGCGCCACAGGCGGCGGAGCAGGAAGACGGTGCTGTCGGAAGTCGTGGTGGTCATCCGCGGGCGTGTATCAGCCCGCGTGGCTTTTCGCCATCGACCTCCGGCGTCAGGCGGCCAATGCCTGTTCGACTGTGGCAATACGGGCGAACCGGCCGGCCAGCACCATCTCGGTGTGCGCCTTGATCGCCTGCGCGCTGTGCACGGTGCCGCCCGGGTCGGTCATCGGGAAGGTCAGCGTCGCCTCGGTGACGAAGTCCACCGTCCAGCCGCGGTCGGAGGCATGGCGCGCGGTGGTTTCGCAGCACTGCTCGGTGCGGATGCCGGCGATGATCAGGCGGTTGATGCCGTGGTGCGTCAGCCACTCGGCCAGGCCGGTGCCGATCAGGGCGCTGTGCTTGTGCTTGTGGAAGATGACGTCGGGGGTCAGCGCCAGCGGCGCCAGGGTGGCGACGTGGCCGGAGTCCAGGGCGAACGGGCTGTTCTCCCGGACATGCAGGATCTGCAAGATCGGCATTCCCCGGGCGCGGGCGCCGTCGATCAGCGCCTGCAGTTTCGCGACGAAAGCCGGCAGGTCGGTGTCCGTCCAGAACGGCTGGTGACGGAAGGATTCCTGCGCGTCGATGACGATCAGCGCCGTGTCGGACATGGAAAGCCTCGTGTGTGGATCAGGAAAGACAAGCCGTGCGGAAGGATCGGCGAGAGGGTTGACGCCGCCCGTAATGCCGGGCGCACTCTGATGCAACAAGAACCGGGAGGCGTTCCAAATGGCAAGCCGGATCAACCGCGCCATCGAACTGCTGGAGCAGGGCCAGGCGGTCTATTACGACGGCGCCCACAGCGGACACGAGCTGACCCATGAGCAGGGGCGGCGGGATGCCGACACCTGGGCCGACTATATCAATGTCGGCATGGAGCACGGCGCCTTCGACATGGCCGGCCTCGCCGCCTACATGCGCGGTTTGGCCGACGGCGGGCCGACCCGCTCGGGCCACCGCACCCCGGCGGTGATCGTCGAGGCGCCAGTGAACGGCACCGACGAGGCGAACATCCGCTTCAACGCCTGGCAGTTCCGCCAGATCCTGGGCCGCGGCGTGCACGGCATCCTGCTGTGCCAGGCGGAGAGCGCCGACGCCGTGCGAGCCTTCGTGCAGGCCTGCCGCTATCCGCACCAGCGGGCCGGCGTCGATCCGAACATCCCCACGCCCGAGGAGCGGATGGCCGGCGCGCACCGGGCTCCGCGCGGCGCGCACGGTATGTTGAGCATCGGTACCCGCGGGCGCGGGTCGGAGACGACGGCGGCGCCGATCTGGGGCCTGGAGGCCGAGGCGTACATGGAATGCTGCGACCCCTGGCCGCTGAACCCGCGCGGCGAGCTGCTGCTGGGCGTGAAGCTGGAAAGCCCCGAGGGGATCGCCAACGCCAACGCCATCTGCGCCGTGCCGGGCCTGGGCTTTGCCGAAATGGGGCCTGGCGACCTGAGCCTGGCGCTGGGGTCGGTGCAATTGCTGCGCGATCCCTATCCGCCGGTGATGCAGGCGGCGCGCGACAAGGTGTTCGCCGCCTGCCGGCGCAACGGCATCGCCTTCCTGGAGGGCTGCACCGCCGGCACCATCGCGGCGCGGCTGGACGAGGGCGTGCGTATCGTCGCCGGCCACAACCGGGAGATAGCGCGCATCGGCCGGGCTCACCAGGGGCGGCGCATGCCCGTGTAGCGGCGGCAAACCGGCCGCCCGCATCGGCAAACTGTTACCGGCCTGTATCCATGGTGGTCTATGACGGGCCGCGGCGCGGTCCTATGCTCCGCTCCCGGAGCATTGACGAGCGCCGCCCGCGGCAGGCGCCGGGCAGCCTGGCGAACAGGATGTGACTGCGATCGGAAGAACAGGCCACCCGGCAACGGCGTTGCGGACAGGCGGACTGTCATGAAAGGACCAGCAGCATGAGCGAGCGTGCGGAAGGAACCGTCGCCGACGCCGGTGAGGCCGTGCAACGGAAGATCAACCAGGCCAGCGACGCGCAGGACCAGTTGGTCGATTTCATCAAGGACAATCCGCTGTCCGCGGTGCTGATCGCCCTGGGCGTCGGATATATCCTGGGCAAAATCACGTAGGGCGGGTCCCTGCCAGGCGCGCCGGCCAGACGCGACAGGATTCCTGGCCGCACTGTGTCCGGCGATGCCGAAGGCACGGCTCGGCACTCATCGTGGCGTACCGTTTACTATAAGTATCGTTGAGCGGCGAAATCCCACCGTCTCGGCAAAAGTGCCCGCAGAGTACAACAAATTTGGGACATCATAATCCTTATGATGTGCCTTTTCTTGCGGTCGTCTTTACGTCACACTGGCGTCAACAAACCAGGAGGGACGTAATATGGGCGTCACCACAACCTTATCCGCTTTCACCGCCGGCATCCGGTTGCACGCCCTGCCGCCCGAGCTCGTCGATCGCGCCCGGTTCCTCGTGCTCGACCTGATTGGCAACATCGTCCGCGCCCGGCATGACGCGGAGAGCACGCATGCCTTCGTCAGCGCGGTGCGCGCCATGGGCATGGCGGCGGGCAATGCCGGCGTGTTCGGCGATTGCTGCCGCTATACCCCGGCCGGGGCCGCCTACCTGAACGGCGCGCTGGCGCATTCGCTGGACTTCGACGACACGCATGCCGCCGGCTCGCTGCACCCGGGCGCGCCGGTGATCCCGGCCGCCATCGCCGCCGGCGAGATCGCCGGGGCCTCGGGCGCCGACGTGCTGGCCGCCATCATCGCCGGCTACGAGGTGACCTGCCGCATCGCGCTGGCCCTGCCGGCCGGCGAGCACTACGACCGCGGCTATCATCCCACCGCCACCTGCGGCGCGTTCGGCGCGGCCGCGGCCGCCGCCCGGGTGTTCGGCCTGGACGCCGACGGCGTCGCCGGCGCGCTGGGCACCGTCCTGTCGCAGGCCGCCGGCAGCCTGCAGTTCCTCGCCAACGGCGCCTGGACCAAGCGGCACCAGGTCGGCTGGGCGGCGATGAACGGCCTGATGGCCGCGAGCCTGGTGCGGGAAGGGTTCAAGGGCGCGTCCGAGGCGCTGGAGGGCAAGCACGGCTTCATGCGTGCCTACGCGCCGAACCCGACGCCGGAGCGCGCGGTGCAGGACCTCGGCTCGGTGTGGGAATTGATGAACACCGCCGTCAAGCCCTATCCGTCCTGCCGCTACGGCCATGCCGGCATCGACGCGGCCCTGGCGCTGCGGGCGGCGAACGACATCAAGCCGTCGGAGATCACCGCCGTCCGGCTCGGCCTGCCGAAATCCGGCATGCTGCTGATTGGCGCGCCGGCGGAGAAGAAGGCGAACCCGCAGAACGTGGTGGACGGCCAGTTCAGCGGCCCGTTCGTGATCTCGGCGGCGCTGGTCAGCGGCGCGATGGAATGGGACAGCTATACGCTGCTGGGTGACCCGACGGTGCGGGCGCTGCTGCCGAAGGTCACCTGCGCCTTCGATCCCGAGATCGAGGCCGAGTTCCCCACCAACATGTCCGGCAAGCTGACGATCGAGGCCCGTGGCCGGCGGTTCGAGCAGAAAGTCGTGGTGCCGAAGGGCGAGCCGGGCAACTTCCTGTCGGAGGACGAACTGCGCGCCAAGTTCGCCGGCCTGACCAACGCGGTGCTGGGCGTGGAAAAAGCCGAGGCCCTGGCGAATGCGGTGCTGGCGATCGACCACACGCCCAACATCGCCAGCCTGCCGCGCCTTGCCGCCCCGCTGATGGCGGCGCGGCTGGCCGGGGAATAGACGGAACCGCTGCCGGCGGGTTCAGACCGGCAGCGGGAAACCCAGTCCGGCCGGCGGGCCAGGCTTTGGCCACGCCGGGGCGGCGCGGTGCGGCCTCGTTTCCGGCTCAGAACCTGATCGACAGCGAGGCCGAGCCGAACTGGTGCAGGCCTCCGCTCTGGCCGTTGAATTGCTGCGTCTGCGCGACATAGGCGAAGGTCAGGCGCATGCCATAGGCCATGATGGCGAACCCGCCTTGCATCTCCCCCACGTCCCAGATCCGCGAGACATGCGGGCCGCCGCGGAACGGGCTCGATTCCAGCAGTTCGTCGTAGGCGACGGCCTGACCGTCGGCGCCGGCGAATATGTACCAGGCAAACGGGCGTGTCGGCCTGAAGGCATCGCCGCCGGACAGGCCGGGGCGGAGCCGCGGGACGCCGAAATCAGAGTCCAATCCCTGGCCGAAGCGGAACGACATGCCGACCTGCGCATAGGTGCGCAGGTTGCCCACGGCCACCGTCAGGGCCGGCAGCGCGTCGGTCTCGAGCGCGCCGACAGTGCCGATCGGCAGGCGCCAGGTGCGTTCATGCAGCAACTGGAAGGCCGGGGTGTTCTGGATCTGGCCGCCCCAGCCGAGGGCCGGCTCCTGGCCGATGAGGTTGTGGAAGCTGCTTTGCAGGTTCTCAGCGCCCGAGGCCGGGCCGATCAGCCCAAGGCTGAGCGTCAGGACGCTTCTGGTGTCCTCGGAGTCGCCGAGCAGGGTGAAGTTGCCGAGCAGCACGCCGGCATAGGGCCGATCATGCGGATCGGGGATGACGAGGGATGTGTCGATCGGCGTGTATATCTGCTGCGCCAGGTCGATGCCGACGCGCTGCTGGCCCTCGCCCCACAGCGTTCGCGCCAGGTCCTGGAGGAAGTTGGGGACCTTCGTCGTCGGCGACATCCAGCCCAGGCGCAGGCCGTTGACGTACAGGCGGTCGGTGACGTTGCTTCCGGAGACCGAAGCGTTTTCGTCCTGCAATGTCCAGATTGCGGCGGTGTCAGGGGCAAGCTGCGCCCGTGCCGCCACTGACGGAAGCACGGACAGCACGGCAAGTGTCGTGGCGGTGCGGATATTCATTCAACGAGACTTGGATTCGTCATGTTTGCTTGTGGAGGAGATACGGTATTGCGACAATCCGTCAACACTTGAGATACCGCGAGCAACAGGGTAGTTACCGACCGGACAGGATGGGTGGCCGAGCGGTTTAAGGCACTGGTCTTGAAAACCAGCGAAGTTGCAAGACTTCCGTGGGTTCGAATCCCACCCCATCCGCCATTTCAGTCCTTGAGTGGGCACTGAATTTACGCTGTTTTTCGCTGTGAGCGTCTGGAGCAGCCGGGACTTCGATCCGATGATCCGGACTTCGCCATCGTACACTTCGACACGCTGCGCCAGCGCGCGCAGGTGATCGCGGCGATAGCCGCCGCCTTCGAGCCGGATGCGCTGGCGCGCGGTTTCGGCGAATCTGCGCAACACTTGCGGCGTGACAGCCTTGCCGCCTGAACCGTCGAGCATGGCCTGGGCGCGTTCGGCGTCGGCCCTGGCCTGATCGCGGATGGCCTTGAGCCCGTCGATCCGGTCCTTGAGCGCCGGATCGTCGAGCTCAGCGACGCCCGCTTCGATGGCGTCATAGAGGCGCTTGAGACGCAGGTCCGATTCGGCGGCGCGTTTGTTGAGTTCCGCGATATGCTCACGCCGGCGCTCGCTCTGCTCCTGCCGTCTGTCCAGAACAGCGGCGAGGATGATTTCCAGCCGTTCGGGCCGAAGCAGGCGGTCCTCCAGATGGCTGGCGACGAGATCGTCCAGCTTCTCCATCGGCACGGCCATGCCCTCGCAGGCGGCCGGTCCCTGCCGCGCCTTCATCGAGCAGGCGTAATAGCGATAGCGCCCGCCCTTGCCGGTGCGGATCGTCATGGCGCCGCCGCACTTGCCGCAATGAATAAGGCCGGTAAGGAGGGTGGGGCCGCTGACGACGCGGGCGGGCGTGACTTTGGGGTTGCGGGCCTTGAGCAGGGCCTGAACAGCATCGAATGTCTCGCGGGCAACGATCGGCGGAACCGGGACGGTCACCACCTCGCTGGCTGGCTTGCGCACCTTGGCCTTGGACCGCTTGTTGAACTCGTGCTCGCCCATGTAGGTGCGGCGGGTCAGGATGCGATGAACCTGCCCGATGCCCCAGCGGCCGCCGTCGCGGGTGAAGATGCGGCGGCTGTTCAGATAGCTGACGATGTTCTTGACGCCCATCTGGCCGGATGCGCCATCGCCCTCCAGGGCCAGGCGATAGATCAGCCGCACGGTGTCGGCGTGCAATGGATCGATCTCAAGCTTCTTTTTGATTTTGGCGCCGCGCTGCTCGGCGGCGACAACGCGATAACCGACCGGAGGCAGCGCGCCGTTCCAGAAACCCTGCCGGGCGTTTTCCTTCTGGGCCCGCAGGACGTGCTTGGCGTTCTCCTTGGACTGGTATTCGTCGAACAGCGCCATGATTTGGCGCATCATGACGTGCATCGGATCGTCGCCCATCTCCTGCGTGATGGAGATGAGCTTGACGCCGTTCTTGGCGAGTTTCCTGACGTAGAACTCCAGCTCGAAGTGGTCGCGGAAGAAACGCGAGAAGCTGTGAACCACGACAATATCGAACGGCGCGGGCTTGCTGGTCCCCGCCTCGATCATGCGCTGGAACTCGGGCCGGCGGTCGTTGGTGGCCGAGGCGCCGGCCTCCACAAAGGTTTCGACGAGTTGATAGCCGCGCGAGGCGCAATAGGCCTCGCCCTGGCGCTTCTGGTCGGGAATGGAGACATCATGCTCGGCCTGCCGCGCCGTCGAGACGCGCAAGTAAAGGGCGGCGCGCTGCGGCACGGTCATGGGCAATGTTTCCTTCTCAACTGATGTTCCAGCCCAAGCGGTTCGGTCGCATGACTCAGGCCGCGCTCGGCAAGGGACGGGCGCGCTCGATCCGCTCGCGCTGCTTGGGAGTATTCATCACCTCCCAAAGATCGTTGCGCCGCTGCACGTTGAGCCAGAAGTCTGGGCTGTTGCCGAACACGCGCGCCAAGATCAGGGCCGTCGCCGCCGTCACGTTCCTGCGGTTGCCGCACAACTCGTTGACATGCTTGCGCTGGACGCCCATCGCCTCGGCGAGCGCACCCTGCGTCAAGCCCATCGGCTGCATGAACTCTTCGGTGAGGATTTCGCCGACAGTCGCCGGCTTGCGCTTCGTGGTCAGCATGGTCTGCCTTGCTCTCATCGGTAACTGTGATCGTCCAGATAAATCCCGTCCGCCTCGCCGCGCTCGCCATCCCAGCGGAAGATCAACCGCCATTGCTGGTTGACGCGGATCGCATGGAACCCCGCCAGATTGCCGCGCAGCTTCTCGAAGTGATTGCTGGGCGGAACGCGCAGGTCCTGATCGGTCACGGCGTCGTCCATCATCTGGAGCTTGCGGAACAACCGGGCTTCAAGATCGGACGGGATATTGCGGGAGCGAACATCATCCACAAAAAAGGCCCGCAGCCAAGCATCCCGAAAGCCAACGATCATGGGTTCGCCCCAGTTATGGGTGCATGTACCATACTACCACTCACTTTGCAATGGGGAATAGATCAGCTTCCGGAGCCGAACAATTCATCGAACAAATCGCCGAACCATTGCTCGAACACGGCGATCTCGGCTTTTGTGACCGGAACGGGATCGGGCCAATCGTCGGCAACGGTCCATGTGGACGGGTCATGTCTGGGCGGCCTACCGGGGAATGGCCACGGATAGCCCAACAGCACCTCAAGCTGTTCGGATGCCGTGGGTGGCCTCACACGCCGGGAACGGGACATGGTGCCCACCCCCCGCCATTATCCGTCTCGCCGTCGGTCATCGCAGTCGGGCTCGCTGCGAGTCTGCGCCCGCCACCTCACGGGATTGGCGATCCAGCAATCGATGTCGGATTCCCGCCAGCCGGCGCCATTGACGCTGATCTGGAGCTGGGGCGGAAACGTGCCCTCGGCGATCTTGCGATAGATGGTGGATCGGGACAGCCCGGTCCGGGAAAGAACGGTCTTTAGGCGGAGGATACGGTCTGGTTGGCGCATGGTTTCGCTGCCTCCTGCTGGCTGTTTCTGGAGCCTCCCGAGCCAGTCAGGGCATTATTTTCACGTTATGCAATAGAGAGTTAGCAGTCGTCGCGCTGTAGCGAGCCATAGCGAAAAAACGGCGGAAAATCGGATTGTTCTACAGGCCGATGCCCCGGCCTCTGCCGAGGTCGATGCCGTGGCTGAACGCAAGTTCCCGACCAAGGCTGCGGCCTGATTCGATTCCGATGCCGAGTTCACGCTTACGGTTGGCGAGGATCGATTCAAGCTGCGGATCGCGTTCGAGGCTCTTCGCCATGTCGCCCATGGCGCGCCGGGTGGCCTTGTGGGCCATGATGTCGCCTGTCTCATACTGGCGCCGGCTCGTCTGGTCGAGCTTGCGCCAGTCCTCCACGAAGCGGTCGGCGCGCCGCTGCGGATCGGTGCGCAGTTCGGTTTCGAGCTGGAGCGCCCGAATGGCGCGGTTGACGCGGCCCGATCCGGCTTCGCGCGCGAGGCTGTTGTCTTTGGAATAGGCGGCTTCCGCGTCCTGCCAGCCGTGCGGACGCACCTCGTCGAAGGCGCGTCTTGCCGCGCCAAGCTCGCGCCGCTGTTCGAGGGAAGGCGTGAGACTCTGACGTTTGACGTCAAGGATCGCATCGGACGCGCGGGCATGGCGGACCAGCGCATCGGTGCGGGCCCTACGCAGCGCCTCCTCCGGGTTTTCCGGGGCCTCCTTCTCCGGCCCGACAGGGTCTCGCCGCCCCATCTCCCCATCCGCGCTTCCCCTTTCCGGCCCCGATGCGCCGCCATGGCCGGACACGGGGCCGGCCGACAGGCTCAAGCCTTCGAACAGGCCGCGCGCCTTTTCCGGCGTCTTGCGCACGATTTCGGCGACGCGAGCGCGGAAGGCGATCCCGCGCCGTTCGGCATAGCCCTGAGCCGGGTCGGATTGCTCATAGTCCGACGCCATATCCTTGGCCCGGTCGCGCGACAGGGCGCCGACAAGCCGGTCTCGGGTGGCGAAGTCGTCATGGCCATAATGCAGGTCCATGCCGTCCCTGTGCCGCGACAGGGCGACATAGCTGCCGTGGGCGTCCAGGCCCGGCGTCGCCAGGACATGGGTGCGGTCCACTGTCATGCCCTGCGCCTTGTGGATGGTCGCGGCATAGCCATGGTCGATCCGGCCGTAATCCTTCAGGTCGAACGAGACGCCGCGCCCGTCGTCGGCGCGCACCGACATGGATCGGGCGCTGACCTCGACGATGGTCCCGAGCGTGCCGTTTTTTACGCCGAGGCTCCGCTCGTTTTGCAGGAACATGACGCGATCGCCGCTGGCGAAGTTTCTTGGCCCCCGCTCGACGGTCACGCGCACGTCATCGCCCAGATCGCCGGCGTCCCGCATCTTTTCGCGCGCCGCCTCATTGAGGGAACGCACCTCGTCGTTGGTGTGGGTGAGGATGATGCGGCTGCGGTCGGGCGACGCCTGCCGCTCGCGGTCCCAGCGCTCGATCATATTTTTTCGCGCTTCTTCGCGTGACGCCGCTTCATGCACCATGCCGTGGCGGTCGTAGGCATGGATCGCGTCGCCCGTGCGGCCGGTCGCCAGATCGCGCGTGGCGGCGCGCTGCCAGTCCTCCCGCTGGCGGCGCACCTCGCCGATCTCCGCCCCGCCGTGGCGCTCAAAGATCGAGCGGAACGCCGCGCCCGCCTCGATCGATTGCAACTGTTGCGGATCGCCGACCAGCGCCACCTTGGCGCCGGCTTGCGCCGCATGGGACAGCACGCGCTCCAACTGGCGGGTTCCAACCATGCCGGCTTCGTCGATGACAAGCACATCGCGGGGGTTAAGCACGTCGCGGCCCTGTCCCCAGCCATGCTCCATGCTGGCGATGGTGCGCGAAGATATGCCCGAGCCGCTTTCGAGATTCTCGGCGGCGATGCCGGAAAGCGCCACGCCCCGGACCTCATAGCCAGCCGCTTCCCAGGCTTCGCGCGCCACGCCCAGCATCGCGCTCTTTCCCGTCCCGGCATAACCGACCACGACGCCGAGGTCGCGCCCGTCGGTGACATGCGCCAGCGCATCGGCCTGTTCCCCCGAAAGGACAAGACCGCGCGCTTCCGCGCGCGCCAGCGCCGCCTTCCTGTCGGCGTCCTTCACCTCGTGAAGCTCCCGCGCGGCCATCATCTCGGCGGCGCGGTGCAGGCGCTGTTCGGTTTCGATCATCTCGCGCGTGGTGAAGCGATCCTCGCCGCGTCCGTCCTTGCCCAGTTCGACCAGATCGGGCGCGCCACGCACCGCGCCCATGACTTCATTGAACTGGTCGACGCCATCGCTGTGCCGGTGCGCGAACCTGGCCATGTCGCGGCGCGTGAATGTCGATTGCTGATGCGTGATCGCGTCGAGCGCCAGGGCTGGATCGGCGATGATCCGCGCGCCGTTGTTGCGCGCGATCTCGCGGTGCATTTCCGCGCGGTCGGCGGCCTCTAACGTAACCGGGAGTTCCCCCGGCTCTGCCGGGGAGGCAGCAGCAGTTTGACATTTGCGGGGGTAGGCCCCGGTTCGCCCATCAATGAAACTCTGGAGCGTGAGCCGCCAAAGCACACGCTGATGGAGTTCCATCAATGGACGAATTCGAGAGCCTAAATCACACCAAATGGGA
>NZ_NHRY01000070.1 GCF_002937115.1 Rhodopila globiformis
GGCTCGGCGCAAAACGCAAGAACCTTACATCAGCGCCGGGACCGTGATTCTTTTCAGAATCCCCGGCCGCGCTGCCGATTCTTTTGTGTCGATGCCATGCTATGGCTAAAATGAGGGGATACCTGAGGGTTTGACCTTCCGTTTTGGCAAACCGATGCTGTCAAACCCTTGATCTTTTGGAAATCCCCTCACCCCTTATCCATAGTTCGGGTATGGCAGATCCGACGCGGACATTGCCACCGGAAACACGCAAATTCAGATTTACCGTTCCGGAACACGCGCATAGCAGCACCCGGGTTCACAAATTGGGCAGGCAGTAGACCTGGACTTCGGTTCGTCATAAAGTGGTGATGGGACACCGCAGCGGATTTGCACGTGAAACAAAATTCCGTCACCGCCGTGTGGATGGGCGCCGCGTTCGCGACAGCGGTAGGGCTGGCCGCGATCACGCTTGCCGTATCCGATTTCGCAACGACAGCACTGGGCCGGGCGTTGTGTGTGACGACGCGGTTTTCGTTCCTGCTGTTCTGGGTCACCTATACCGGTGGGGCGCTGAAGACATTGTTCGGCGTGGCTTTTCAGCCCGTCGCCTGGCGTGGCCGCGATTTCGGCCTGGCGTTTGCAGCGGCGCACCTGGTCAATATCGGGTTGTTCGTCTGGCTCTGTCGCATATCGGCCCAGCCGCCACTGTCACCGCCGGTGTTCTGGTTCCTGGCCATCGGCACGATCTGGATCTACGTCGTTGCGTTGCTGTCCATACGGAGGCTGGCAAGGGCCATCGGCTATCTCCGCTGGCGCATGCTGCGCGTGGCCGGCATGGAGTATATTTCGCTGACGTTCCTGTTGACGTTCGTCGGCCATCGCCTGCATGGTTCCGCCTCCGGCATATTGCTTTACGTTCCGTTTGCGACATTGTCGCTGGCGGGCAGCTTCCTGCGCCTGACGGCCTGGGCGAGCCGCGGCGCCATCGCCACCAAGCGCGCCTGATCGTCGCCTGCCTTCCGGAAACCGGTAGGCCATGGTTGCGCCGGCGGCACGTCCATCGGCGCCGATACTTGTTCCGACCAAATATCGCCCGGCGATTCCAACGCGACTCCGGCCGTCCGGGCGTTGTCCGCATTGTGATTGAAATCGCCACCAGCACAAATTCTTTGCACCTTGCCCA
Source organism: Rhodopila globiformis (assembly GCF_002937115.1). Lineage (GTDB taxonomy): Bacteria > Pseudomonadota > Alphaproteobacteria > Acetobacterales > Acetobacteraceae > Rhodopila > Rhodopila globiformis. The sequence goes on from NZ_NHRY01000070.1 coordinate 1,166, forward strand.
TGCCGGCAAAGTCATTCCACGATCAGGCCCCCATCATCGTGGAGCAATCCATGCACGCCAAGATCATGGCCGCCTCGCTGGGCATCGGCCTGCTGCTGGCCACCGGCGCCTGGGCCCAGCCCGCCGCCAACGTCACCGCCGTCTGCAAGGACGGCTCGAGCTTCACCGGCGCTTCCCGGAGCGGCGCCTGCCGCGGCCATGGCGGCGTGGCCACCTGGGGCCCGGCGGCCGGCGCCACCGCGGCCGCGCCGGCCACCTCGGCGGCGAACGCACCACCGGCCTCGGGCGGCAAGACGACAGCCCCGGCGGCCGGCGGGGGCCGCGGGCAGGTCTGGGTCAACACCAGCACCAAGGTCTACCATTGCCCGGGCGACCGCTACTACGGCAAGACCAAGGCCGGCACCTACATGTCCGAGTCCGCCGCGAAGGCGGCCGGTGATCGCCCCGCTGGCGGCAAGGCCTGCTCGTAACGGACTGGAGCCAATGAGCCGTGGGGCGGGCGCTCCGCTGCCAGTCACGGCTGCGGCTTCCTGCCTGAGCCGGCGCCGCGTCGCCGTCCGGCCTTCCTTGGCGGCCGCGCCCTGGACTTGCGAAGGGCGGCGGCGGCGAACTCCTCCAGCGCTTCGAGGACAGCCGGATCCAGCGATTCAAGCGGCTGCTCCGCCCGAAGCTCATCGCCGTACAAAGTTGCCGCCAGGGACTGACGGAACGGCAGCGGGTTGCCGCGCTGCCGGGCGGCGACCGCGAAATGCGTGGTTGTTTCGTCCGGAACGGCGACGATGCCGAAGCCCGCGTGGAACGGTCCGGCATCGAACAGGCGCATGGCAAGGACCGTGCCGTCCTCTGCGCTGGCTTCCAGCCCCTTGTCCATCAGCCAGAGGCGGCGGTCCGCATCCAGCAAATCCTCGAGCCAGAGCCCGGCCGCCTCATGACGCCCGGCCACCCGGAATATCGAGAACCAGGCCCGTGCCATCGCCTGCGCCAAGGCCCGGTCAGGGGCGCTGAGCTGGCCGGCTTTCTCCTCCAGGAACCGGTCATACGCCCGGCGGCCACGCTGGTTCGGCTCGAACAGCGCGACGTCGGTGACCATCTCCGGCACCTCGCCTTTCACCAGGGCGTCGATGTCCGCCCAGGGCACGACCTGTTTGACGGCACGGGTCAAATCGGCGCGGTTGCATGCGGTGGCCGCCAGGCGCAGTACGCGCTGGATCCCGGCGCGGATCGGGCGATACGCCTCAAGCACTTCGGCACGATCCATGTCCGTCAGCCTCCTTCCGGCCGGCCCGCACGTCCGGCCGCCCCACCGCGCCACTAGGTTCGGCAGCCCGTCGCGTGCCACACTGGCAGGCATGGCACCGCAAGCGCCCGGCACGTCACTATCCCTCGGCCATCCCATGCGCAACGCATGGGACCTGGACCCGGATTTCCTCACCGTCAACCACGGCTCCTTCGGCGCGACGCCGCGCGTCGTGCAGGAGGCGCAGCGCGCCTGGCAGGATCGCATGGAGCGGCAGCCGACACGCTTCATGATGACGGTCCTGCCCGATGCCCTGCGCCAGGCCGCCGCCGCGCTCGGCGGGTTCCTCAACGGCGCCGGGACGGACATCGCGTTCGTCGACAACGCCACCACCGGCTGCAACGCGGTGCTGCGGTCGCTGGCGCTGCGGCCGGGGGACGAGGTGCTGATCCTCAGCCACGCCTACGGCGCGATCCGCAACACCGTCCGCTTCGTCACCGATCGCGTCGGCGCCCGCATCGCCGAGGCCGCCGTCCCCTTTCCGCAGCCGGCGGAGGACGCGCTGACCGCCGCCGTCGCCGCGGCGATCACCCCGCGCACCCGGGTGGCGGTGATCGACCACGTCACCTCCGGCAGTGCCATCGTCCTGCCCGCGGCCCGGATTGTCCGCGCCTGCCATGACGCCGGCGTGCCGGTGCTGATCGACGGCGCCCACGCGCCGGGGCAGGTCGATGTCGATCTGGCGGCGATCGGGGCCGACTGGTACGCCGGCAACTGCCACAAGTGGCTCTGCGCCCCGAAAGGCTGCGCCTTCCTGCACGCAAACCCGGCGCGCCAGGCGGACCTGCACCCGGTGACCATCTCGCACGGCTACGGCAAGGGGTTCCTGGCGGAATTCGACTGGACCGGCACCACCGACCCGAGCCGCTTCCTGGCGGTGACCGAGGCGATCGATTTCCACCGGCAGCTTGGCGACGCCGCGCTGCGGACCCGCAACCGGGACCTCGCCGCCGCCGGCACTGCCTGCCTCGCCCAACGGCTCAACACCGAGGCCGGGGCCACCGGGGCGACGGCGTGCGCGATGGGCACGGTCCGCCTGCCCGTCGCCGACGCCACGCCGGAGCACGCGCTGGCGATCCGGGCGCGGCTGCTGCAGGCCGGCACCGACGCGCCGGTGCACGCGATGGACGGCGCGCTCTGGCTGCGGCTGTCGGCCTTCGCCTACAACCAGATCGACGACTACGAGCGGCTGGCCGACATCGTCGCCGCGGCCGTGCGCGAGGACACGGCATGAGCCATGGGTTCATCAGCCGGTCGTCGCGCGCCCTCACCGTCATGGACCGTCCGGGCCATGACGATGGGGACACGCCGCCCGTGCGTCCCGGCCTGCCTGCGGTTCGCCGTGGCAAACAATTGCGCCTGGATGTCATTGCGGACTGTTGCCGAAGCGTGCGAGCCTGCCTCCGGCCGACGAACAGGATGCAGCCATGACGGACACCCCCCGGAGCCAGCCCGCGAAGACGCGCACCCGTGCGCCGCTGCCCTGGGCACCCGGCGAGAAGATCGACTTCGGCGCCTGCCGATCGATCAAGGTCACCTGCGTCTCCGAAGTCGGCTGGGCCGACAGCCGCGAAATGCTGCAGGACATCGATGCCGGCGGCGGCGCCACGGCGAGCCAGTGGCGCATGCCCTGGCACGAACAGAACGCGCGTGGCAGTTGCAGCCTACTGGAGGTCGAGGGTCTCGACGGCGGGCGCCGGCGCCTGCTGATCGACGCGGGATGGAACCGCGACTACATGCGCGAGCGGCTCGCCGCGACCGGCGTCGCGGACCTGATCGCCGCCGGCGGGGTGGAGGCGCTGTTCATCACCCACGAGCACATCGACCACCTGTTCGGCCTGCAGGCGGTGCTGGAACTGAAGCCCGACATCACGATCCATATCCCCGAAACCTTCCACGTCGAGGCCCAGCGCTTCATCGCCGGCGCCGATTTCCCCGAAGCCCATGCCGCCAACGCGGTCGCGCATCGCGGCGAGATCGTGCGCCTCGAGCTTGGTGGCGTGCATGTGCTGATGCCCGGGCTTGCGGCCGTCGGCTTCGACCAGCAGATCATGCTGGACATCGAGGGCGAGCAGTCGCTGTACGCGAACCTCGAGCGCGAGGGGCTGGTCGCCCTGACCGGCTGCGGCCACCATTCGTTCGAGCGCATCGCCGCCTTCGCTGCCGAGCGCCTGGCCCGCGGCGAGACGCTGCACGGCCTCTACGGCGGCCTGCACATCGCCCCGTTCGGCCCGCTGTCGCCCGAACAGGCCGCCCGGGTGCGCGACATGGGCCGGTACGGCTTCAGCCGCATCGCCTGCAACCACTGCACCGGCCTGGCCGCGGTCGAGCTGATGGTCGAACTCGGTTACCCGGTGGTGCGCGGCACCGGCCGTGACGGGTCGGTGAGCGATCTCTATGTCGGCAATGGCGATACAGTGACATTCGGCTGATCGCGCAAAGACCGCCACCCGCGCAGGCGGGCGATCCGCCCGCCCCGGCTTTTCATGGCCTTCACGTCCGTGGGAGGTTATGCACGCGCGCCGGATCGGCGGCACGGACCAAGCAAAGGCGGGGGCAGATCGTGGACCTGGAACACACACCAACGGTATGGGCGCCGCCCCTGCGGGACGCCGCGCCGCGCGGCCTGTGCACCGACTGCGGTCTCTCCCGCAGCGAGGACCCGAAGCGCTGCGGCAAGGCCTGCCAGTTCATCCATCCCGACTACCCCGCCGCCGAGGCCCGCGTCCACGGCCGCACCCGCGACCCGCAGCGTCCGGACGAGTTGTACTTCGGCCCGTTCCGCCGCATGCTGCGCGCCGCCATGGTCAACCCGCTGCCCGGCGCGCAATGGACCGGCATCACCACCCGCATCGGCCAGCGCCTGCTGGAAACCGGCGCGGTCGATGCCGTGCTGACAATGGCGGCGGACCCCGACGACCGCTGGCGGCCGGTGCCGGTGCTGGTGACCGACCCCGCCGGCATGGCGCAGTGCCGCGGCATGCGCATGGGCTACGCGCCGCTGCTGTCGCTGCTGGAGCCGGCGCGCGCGAAAGGCTTCAAGCGCCTCGCCGTCATCGGCATCCCCTGCCAGGTCTACGCCCTGCGCGCGATCGAGCGGGAACTGGGGCTGGAGCGGCTGTACGTCATCGGCACCCCGTGCTCCGACAACACCACCACCGCGCGGTTCCACGAGTTCCTGGCGCTGCTGGCGGATGACCCCGGCACCATCACCTACCTGGAGTTCCGCGCCGACTTCCATGTCGAGCTGCGCTTCACCGACGGCCGGGTGAAGGAGATCCCGTTCCTGCTGCTGCCGATCTCCAAGCTGCCGCAGGACTTCTTCCCGCTGACCTGCCGCACCTGCGTGGACTACACCAACGTGCTGGCCGACATCACCGTCGGCTACATGGGCGGCCAGGGCGAGCAGTGGCTGCTGGTGCGCAACCAGCGCGGCGAGGAACTGCTGGCGGCCCTGGGCGACGAGGTCCGCCTCTCCACCCCCGGCAGCGCCGGCAAGCGCAAGGGTCCGGTCACCGGCTTCCTGAAAAACACCGAGCGCGCCGCCGGCGGCCTGCCGGTGCGCGGCATGCCCAATTTCATGCGCCCCCTCGTCGGCTGGCTGATGCCGCGAGTCGGCCCGCGCGGCCTGGAATTCGCCCGCGCCCGGGTGGAGATGAAGGCGATCGAGACCGTCCTGCACCTGCGCCGCGCCCATCCGAAGCGGCTGCGCACCATGGTGCCCGACCATGTCTGGGCATTGGTCGAACCCTACGGCCTGACACGCGAGCCGCCGGACCAGGGAGGCTAGCGGCTGTTCTTCATCCCCCTGCTGGTCGCCGCCGGCCTCGCTGGCGGCGGCCTGTGGCTCTACACTCCGGATGAACCGCGCTCGGTACTGGTGGCCGAGTATGCCCAGCCGCCCTCGGTCTTCCTGACCGTCGCCGGCATCCGCCTGCACGTGCGCGACACCGGTCCGCGGACGGCGCCGGCGATCATCATGCTGCACGGACTGGGATCGAGCCTGCACACCTGGGACGCCTGGGCCGCCAGGCTGTCGCACCACTACCGGGTGATCCGCTACGACCTGCCCGGCTTCGGGCTGACCGGCCCCGACCCGACCGGCGACTATTCCGAGGCCCGCGGGCTTCAGGTGCTGGGCGCGCTGATGGACTCACTGGGCGTGCGGCACGCCTCGCTGATCGGCAATTCGATGGGCGGCGAACTGGCGTGGGAGTTCGCCGCGGCGCATCCCGACCGGGTGGACAAGCTGGTGCTGATCTCGCCTGAGGGCTTCGCCAGCCCGATGTTCGCCTACAACAAGCCGCCGGACGTGCCGTGGGTGGCGAAGCTGCTGCCCTACACCCTGCCAACGGCGCTGCTGCGGATGGGCCTCGAGCCGGCTTACGGCGATCCGTCCCGGCTGAGCGACGACGTGGTGCGGCGCTACCGCGACATGATCCTCGCACCCGGCGTGCGCGAGGCCCTGCTGGCGCGGGCGGCGCAGGTGCGGCTGCAACCGCCCGAGCCCATGCTGCGGCGCATCCGGGCGCCGACACTGCTGGTCTGGGGCGAGAAGGACGCGCTGATCCCGTACCGCAACGCCGGCGACTACCTGGCGGTGATGCCGAACTGGCGCCTGCTGGTGTTCGGCGACCTCGGCCACGTGCCGATGGAGGAAGCCCCGGCCCGTTCCCTGGCGCCGGTGGCGATGTTCCTGGCGCAGTAGGCGCAGGCGTCGCGTGCGCCGGGCGGAACGGTTATGATGCCTTAAATCCTTCATCCCTGGTTCGCGAGCGCACGACGGTCACAGCATGGACATCGATATCTCGCCACTGGCACGCGCCATCGAACGGCTTGAGGAAGGCGTCGCCGTCTATCAGCGGGATACGTCCCAGACGCTGATCCGCGATGGCCTGGTTCAGCGGTTCGAATTCACGTACGAGATCAGCCACAAGCTTCTGCGCCGCTACCTGGCGGCGAATCCGGGACCGCCGGAGCTGATCAGCGGCATGAATTTCGCTGATATCATCCGCCTCGGCAATGAGCAGGGGTTGCTGCTTGGCGACTGGCGGCGCTGGAAGACCTTCCGCGACATGCGGGCCCGCACCAGCCACAGTTATGACGAGGCCGTCGCGTTGGAGGTTGTCGCCGGCATTCCTGCCTTTCTCGACGAAGCCCGTGTCCTGCGTGACCGCCTGCGGGCGAGGCTGGCGCCATGAACGTACCGCCCATCGACATCACGGAACAGGACTGGGTGATCGTCCGCGACATCCTGCACCGGCACGTGCCGGATTACACGGTGTGGGCATTCGGCTCGCGGGCGAAACGCACCGCCCGGCGGTTTTCCGACCTCGACCTCGCCATCATCACCGACACCCCCCTGCCATTCGACGTCGGCGGGGCGTTGCGGGAGGATTTTTCCGAATCCGACCTGCCGTTCCGCGTGGACATACTCGACTGGGCGACGACAGGCGATGCGTTCCGGCGCCGGGTGGAGCAGGACAAGGTCGTCATCCAGGCTGCCCATCATCCGTAAACTCCTGGTGTCCCCCCAACACTGACCGTTGCAACGTCGTCATGCCGGGCGGGCGGCCGCGTCTTCCTGTGCCGAGTGCCGGAAGACTGCCGGATTGAATGGCGAGAGGCCAGTTGCGAGCCATGGGTGTGAGCTGCCTCACAGCAAAAAATGCAGTTCCTATCTATGAATAGGCAATAAGTCCTTGGAGTTAACCGCAGGCGCTATCGCAAAGAGGATCTCCCAATGGTTCAAGGCCACACCGCTTCATGCATCCCCGTGCCAGATCGCTGCAAACGCGATGTTTCCACCTTCGTGCTACTGGGCTCCCTGGCACTGGCAGGGTGCCAGTCCGGGATCCAGCAAACCGAGCAGCTGTGCGCCAGCACCCGGGTCACGGCGGCGTCCTACGCCGATTGTCTCCGCGTCAACTACGCGACGCTGACAAGCGGCGCCCCGAGCGACAGCGATCTGGGGGCTCTGTATCTCGCCGCCGCGGAGTATGAGGCGGCTCAGGTTGCGGCCGGGCGCACCGACGACAGGATGGCGATGCTCGAACTGGCCAGGTTCAGAACCGACGTGATCGCTTCGATGGAACAGAAACGGCGCGACCAGGATTTCCAGACCTTCGTCAAGGCCCTGCAAAGCAACGGCAACGCCACAGGCCAGTCCGGGCGCAGCAGCAGCAACAGCTACAGCAGCACACATTATTGAACAACAGTATATAAAATTCTCAGACGGGAGGACGGCAATGCAGTACCTGCCCAGCTTTGGATCAATCGACGCAAACCAGGTGATCGCTGCGCTTCTGGTCGCCTACTACGCATTCCACCGGTTTGACACGCCACGCAACACCCGGTCCCAGACGAGCTGGTTTCAGTATTGGGGCAGCCGAATCTCGTATGTCGTTTCCTGCCTTGGATTGCTGCTCGGGCTCACCTGGGCCATCGGCAAGAACCCGAAATTGCTTGAGCTGCTTCACAGCGACACGCAGAATGCCCTGCCGGACATGAACGGCATCGAGACTCCGCTCGTGGCAGCGCTTGTCATGACAACCCTTCTGCCGGCCTTTCCGGGGCTGCGGGAACTGGACGAGCGCATCCTGAGCCTTTTCCACAAGCTGGGCGCCATCCCATTCGGCGCCATGCGCTGGGCGCAGCAGATGAAGGACGCGCCGTTTCGGATCAGTGACTCATTGATGGCCGAAATGGTGAACTACATTGACAACACCGCGGCGCTGCCGGGGCGCCTGGTGACCGAGTTGCACCCCGATCCCCAGTCGGACAAGTTGCGGTTCAAGTTCACGCGGAACCTGGCACTCTACGTCGCGATCAGCACGATGCGCAGCCGGGCGCGCTTCGCCAACGAGTACTCCGACGACATGACCGCATTCGACAAGGCGCTGATGGGGTTCTTCGCGCATGCCGTCGGGTACTTTGCGCTTGCCGCCCAGGTCGCCAGCGGGCCCTCCTCCGGCGGGACGGAGACGCTGCGGGACGCGAGCGACCGGTTTCACGAGCTTACGCTACAGACCTACGAAGAGCTGCGTATTATGCTTGCGCGCATCCTGCTGTACAGCTGCAGGGGCGAGCACGAGGTTGCGGGCAGGTTGCATGAAATCGGCTTTGCAATATGCGCGCCCAAGCCGGTCCGGATCCCGGGCAACCAGTTGGCGCTCGACCTGCTGGGCGTGATGGTCATATTCGTCTGCGTTGGCAGCCTGTTCGGGCGCGGGAGGCCCGACATCGCCCTCTGGCTCGGCATGACTGTCGCGCTCAACTACTGCATCGCCGTGCTGTTTGCCGTGTTGCCGAAGCAGATCTGGAGTTTTGCCGACATCCGCTGCTCGAATGAGCGGCCGGTACTCTCCTACCTCCTCTCGGCGGTATTGACCTTCACGACGATCCTGCCTGTCAGCTTTGCGTTCTATCGCCTGCGCGCGGCTGTATTGCCGATTCCTTGGCATCTGACCTTCGCGCAACAATCGCTCTGGCTCCTGCTTCCGACTGTCATGGCGCTGGTCATCGCCTTCGCGTGCGACAACTATGCGCAACGGCAAGCCGATCCGCCTTGGCTGACATGGGCAGAGGCGCTGGGGATCGGCGGGATCATCGCCTTTTGCGGTTTCCTGGTGAACCACATGCAGGAGCAGATCGGCGTGTCCCACCAGCGACCGGTCATGATCCCGATTGTTATTGGCGCCTCGATGGGCGCGCTGTTCGGCAGCACCATTCCGCGTTGGTATCGCCGGACGCTGCGGCAGGCCGGGACGACGCCGGCCTCGGATATGTCCGATGTGACCTTGTCGCTCGTGCCAGGCAACCCAGCCGGTGCAGCAGCGGCGCAGGCCGGTCTGGCCGATTAGAGCGAACCGCAGGCTGGTTGGGACACGCGGTCGTTGGCCTATCGTCATGGCGGCTACCCGGGCGTGTCCCGGGTAGCCGCCATGACGACAGAGCCGTTGCGCCGGCTGTGCCCCTGTTACGCCTATGGAGCCTGCGCCCACCATGTCGGTGTGGGAACGGTCGTGGCCCCGGTCCCGCTATTTTAACGCTTATGATGTCGGGCATTTGTACAACCTGGCCCTTTCGTAACGCAGGCTGGCGCGGCCGCCGCTTTTCCTCCGGTGCATCTCCTGTATCCTGCGCGGCACCGGGACAGACGCTGAGACCCTGATGCACATGAAGGCGACCGCCGATCGGCTGTTTGGAAACGATCTTTTCGTCCGGGGCGCCGGCCGCCGCCAGTTCCCGCACGTCAGGCAGTAGCGATGCTGCGGACGCAACGATGGTCCGGCGGACGGCCAGCGCGGGACCTGTTGTAACCTTCGCCAACGAAACAGGGATGGGAGGAATCGCGATGATCGTAACGATAGGCTTGCACGCCGCATGACCGCCTTGTCCGGCCGGGCTGTCGTGGCCGGCGGCGCCAGCGGCATCGGCGCCGCGTGCTGCCGGGTGCTCGCGCGATGCGGCGCCAGCGTCGTCGTGCTGGACCGCCATGCGCAGAACGCCGAGGCGATCGCGCGCGAAGTCGGCGGCGAGGCGGTTCTCGCCGATGTCGGCGACGAGGCCTCGGTCCGCGACGCCGCGCAACGCATCGAGCGGAACGGTCCGGTTGCGTTCCTGATCAACAGCGCCGGCATCATCCAGCGGCCCGTGCCGCCCGAGGGCCTGCCGCTCGACCGCTGGGACGATATCGTGCGCATCGACCAGCGCGGCACCTACCTGACCTGCGTCGCGTTCGGCGAGGCGATGGCGCGGCGGCGGCAGGGGGCGATCGTCAACATCGCCTCGGTCGTCGGAATGCGCTCGGCGCCGCTGCACGCTTATGCGCCGGCTAAGGCCGCGGTGATCGCCATCACCGAATGCCTGGCGGCGGAGTGGGGCCCGATGGGCGTCCGGGTGAACGCCGTTTCGCCAGGCTATACGCGCACACCGGCGCTGCAGGGCGCGATCGATGCCGGCGAGCGGGACGTGAGCCTGCTGACACGCTACAGCGCGCTCGGGCGGCTGGTGGAGCCCGATGACATCGCCCGGGCCTGCGCCTTCCTGTTGAGCGAGGATGCCGCCGCAATCACCGGAATCAACCTGCCGGTCGATTGCGGCTGGCTGGTCAGCACCTCCTGGGCCACCTACGGAGGCTTGCGCCAACGAAACTAATCCAGACAGGGAGGCCAAGATGGCACAGAAATATCAAATCGTTCCCGGCCTGTCCGTGGAACGGGAGCCGGTAACCGAGCCCGAGCTGCAGGCGGCCGGCGTCAATCTCGCCCGCGACTTTCCCGGCGCGAGCCTGTCCGAGTTCCGCCGCTATCCCGTGCTCTCGGAAGGCGGCTGGTTCATGGTGATCAAGCACCAGCCGACGCTGAAGTCAGTCAGCCGCGTGAAATGGCGCCTGCTCGGGCCCGTTCCGCTGGCAACGGAAGGGTTGTCGCTCGACTGATCCGGTTCCGCAAATATACGCGAGCGAAATCGCCGCAGCAAATCACAGGCGGGTTGAGATGCACGGTCGTTGCTTCATCGTCGTGGCGGCCGCAGGCCCGGCATCCACGCCTTCTGCTGGTATCAGCACCGTAAGGCGTGGATGGCGGCCCTGCGGCCGCCACGACGCCAAAGGCTGCCGCCATGACGATGTAGGCCGCCATCCACCCGTCTTGACCAACCCGCGGTTTGCTCCAGTCTCCAGCACGGGAATTTCCACACATGATGATCGGCGTTGACGTCGGCGGCACTTTTACCGACGTGGTGGCAATCTTCGACGGCACGATCCGCACCGCCAAGGTGGCAACGGATCCGCGCAACACCGAATCCTCCGTTCTCGCCGGCGCCGAGGAGCTTGGCGTTCGCGAGGCGGATCATTTCAATCACGCCAGCACGCACGGGCTGAACGCCGTCATCACAAGGCGGCTGCCGAAGATCGCGTTCCTGACCACGCTCGGCCACCGCGACATCCTCGATGCCGGGCGCGTCTGGCGGCCCGCCACGGCGCTGACCGACCCGCACTGGCGGCGCCCGTTCGGCGACGCCGCGCGCCCGCTGGTGCCGCGCTACCTGCGCCGCGGCATCCGCGAACGCATCACCGCCGACGGCACGGCGCTGTTCCCGCTCGACGAGGCGCAGGCCCGCGAACAGCTGGCCGTGCTGAAGCGCTGCGGCGTTACGGGCGTCGCCATCTGCCTGATCAACGCCTATGTCAGCCACCGCCACGAGGAACGCCTGCGCGAGCTGGTGTTCGAGGAACTGGGCCGCGACGTCGCCTGCTCGATTTCCAGCGAGGTCTCGCCGCTGGCCAAGGAATTCGCCCGCGCCTCGACCACCGTGATCGATGTGTTCATGAAACTGATCTACGGCGACTACACGCGGCGGCTGGACTCCGGGCTGAAGGGACGTGGTTTCGACGGCGACCTGAACTACGCGAACTGCGCCGCACAGCTTGTGCCGGCCGATGTGGCGATGGAGCGGCCGTTCCAGATCGTGTTTGCCGGCCCCGCCGCCGGAACGATGGCGAGCGCGCATTTCGGCCGACTTGTTGGCGCGTCGAACCTGCTGTGCGCCGATGTCGGCGGCACGTCGTGCGACATCAGCCTCGTCACCGACGGCCAGCCCTTCGTGAACACGACGTTCGAGCTGGAGCACGACCTGATTGTCAATGCGCTGTCGAACGAAGTCAGCAGCATCGGCGCCGGCGGCGGCAGCCTGGTCACCATCAGCCAGGCGGGCGAATTGCAGGTCGGCCCCGGCAGCGCCGGCGCCGATCCGGGGCCGGCGTGCTATCACAAGGGGGGAACGGAGCCGACGACGACGGATACCTGCGTGCTGATGGGCATCATCGACGCCGACGGGTTCGCTGGCGGGCGGATGAAGTTGCATCCGGAACTGGCGCGCCAGGCGTTCGAGCGGCTGGATACGGTGCTGACGCTGGAGCAGCGCATCAACTACGCCTTCAACGTGGCGATCAACAACATCGCCGAGGGTGTAACGAACATCGCGGTGCACCACGGCATCGATCCGCGCGACTACAGCCTGGTCGCGTTCGGCGCGGCCGGACCGATGCTGCTGCCGGCGGTGCTTGATCTGGTGCACGCCGCCGAAGTGGTGGTGCCGCCGCATCCGGGCCTGTTCTCGGCGCTCGGGCTGGTGAGTTCGGACCAGGTCTATGGATCGTCGCGCAGCGCCTACACGATACTGACCGAGGACGCCGCCGCATCGGTGGACGCGGTGTACCGCGAAATGGAGGCGGCGATGCGGGCGCGGCTGCGTGGCGTCGGCACCGAGGTGCAGTTCGTCCGCCGGTTCGACGGGCGGCTGGCGGGCCAGACCTGGGAAACGCCGTTCATCCCGGTTCCGGACGGAACCATCGACGCCACCGGCGTGCGGCAGATGATCGCCAATTTCCACGAGGCGTACAAGGCCCGCACCGGCAACGCCTTCACGATGCTGCCGGTGCAGGGCGTCACCTACCGGGTCCAGGCGGTGATCCCGTCGGCCAAGGTCGACTATCCCCGCATCGAGCGGCGCAGCGCCGGCAGGCCGGAGCCGCGGCGGATGGTGGAAATTCGTTACTTAACCGACCAGCCGCTGAAGACCGGCGAGTACGACCGGACGGCGCTGCGGGCGGGGGACCGGATCACCGGCCCGGCGATCATCCGCGAGCCGCTGTCCACCACGTTCATGCTGCCGGGACAGGCGCTGACCGTCGGCGACTACGGCGAGCTGCGCATCAACAAGGCGTTTTGAGCGGAGACGGATCATCATGGCCATCAACGGCGAAACCCACACCCCCCTCCGCGACCTGACCGAGGCGCAGTTCCAGGAGCTGTACGCCAGCGACCGGTTCACCGCCGCGGTGCTGTCGAGCCGCATGCGCTACATCGTCAAGCACATGTGCACGGGGCTGCTGAACAACGCGTTCTCGCTGATCCTGCGCGACTGGTACGATTTCGCGGCGACGATCTCCGGCCCGCCGGAGCTGGACTATCCCATGAGCACCGTCAGCGACAGCCTGGTGCTGTTCATCGGCACGATGGCCGAGGCGGTGCGCAACAGCGTCACCGAATTCGGCGTGGACGAGCTGCGGCCCGGCGACGTGATCGCGGTGAACGATCCGTACCGCACCGGCAACCATGTCAACGACGTCTGCTTCATCCGGCCGGTGTTCCACGACGGGCGGATCATTGCGTTCGTGACGATCCGCGCGCACCAGCTCGACATGGGCGGCATCGTGCCGGCCGGGTTCAGCGGCAGCAAGAAGAACGTCTATGAGACCGGCCTGTCGATCCCGCCGATGCTGCTGTATCGCGACGACAAGCCGGTGAAATCGACGTTCAACCTGATCTTCGACAACGCGCGGTTCTGCGCGCTGCTGCTGCCGGACATCAAGTCGCTGTACCAGAGCTTGCTGCTGGGCGAGCGCCTGCTGCTGGAGAGCGTGAATCGTTACGGCGCCGATGCGCTGCTGGGCGCGATCCGCTACAGCTGCGACGTCTCCGCCGATGCGATGAGCGAGGCGCTGCGCACCAAGATCCCCGATGGCATCTACGAGGCCGAGGAAAGCGTGGACGCCGACGGCATCGACGCCAGCCGCGAGTACCGGATCAAACTGCGCATCGCCAAGCACGGCGAGAACATCGAATGCGACCTGAGCGGCACCTCGGCGCAGGCGCGCAGCAGCATCAATTGCGGCGTGCTGGACGTGAAGACCGCCATCGGCGTGGCTCTGAAGATGCTGATCGAGCAGGAGACGCCGTATTCATCGGGGTCCTACCGCAACATCGACGTGGTGATTCCGCCCGGTACCATCTGCAGCGCCGTGCCGCCGGACGGGGCGATCTTCCTGTACTGGGAAAGTTCCATTCCGGTCCTGTCGGCGGTTTACCGTGCGCTGGAGAAGGCGCTCGGGCCGGACGCGGTGGGCGGTGATTACGGATCGCTGATGATCCACAACGCCAACGGCGTGTCGGAGGCGGGCGTGCCCTGGGTCACCGCCGCGCAGTGCGGCGGCGAGCACGGGCCGTGGAGCGGCACCAAGGCCGGGGACGGCGACAGCTACACGGTGTTCTACCTCGCCAACAACATCGACCCGGCGACCGAGGCGATCGAGTCTGACATCCCCGCCGTCGTTTTGCGCAAGGAATATGCGCTGGACACCGCCGGTCCCGGGCGGCATCGTGGCGGCGCGGCGGTGCTGAAGGACACGCTGTGGCTGCGCGACGCCGAGCACTGGACGATGCCGCTGCACGCCAAGGTTTCCTGCGGCTTCGGCGTCTATGGCGGCGGCGACGGCACCGCGCAGGCGAACTGGGTGTTTCCGCCGGAAACCTACAAGGTGGTCGCCGCGACCGGGGCGCTGCCGACCGACCGGTCGATTTATCGGGAGTCGATACCGGTTGGCGGGATGCTGGATCCGGAAACGAAGACGCTCGATCCGAAGGGGGAATATTTCTACTTCGCCTCCACGCCCACCTGGCGCACCACGCCCAACACGATGTTCCGCTACCAGACGGCGGGCGGCGGCGGCTGGGGCAAGCCGATGGAGCGTGATCCCGAGCGGGTGCTGCGCGATGTACGCGACGAGTACGTCAGCATCGAGGGCGCGCGGCGCGACTATGGTGTGGCGGTCGTGGGCGATCCGGTGAACGATCCGGAAGGGCTACGAATCGACCAGGAGGCGACGCGGCGGCTGCGTGGGGCAGGGGGCTGAAGCCCGGATGAGCGAGGGGGTTGCCGTCGCGCAGCCTCCTACAGCCGGACACCGTGCCCGAGGGCGGCTGTCGTTGCCACCACGTCATGCCGGGCAAAGGCCCCATGTGCGTTAAAAATGGCGGCGGCCATTGCTGTATCGTCATGGCTGCCCTTCGGCCGTCATGAAGACCAAGGCAGGCCGCCCCTTTCTGAACGATATCCCAAACCGTCTGCGGTTTGCCCTAATGCGCCTCGGCCCAGTTCCGCCCCACGCCAGTCTCCACCACCAGCGGCACCGACAGCACCGCCGCACTCTCCATCACCTGCCGCGCCACGCCCGCCAGCGTTTCCGCCTCCTCCGCCGGCGCCTCGAACAGCAGTTCGTCATGCACCTGCAGCAGCATCCGCGACTTCAACCCCGCCGCAAGCAGCGCCGCCGGCAGCCGCACCATCGCCCGCTTGATGATGTCCGCCGCGCCCCCCTGCAGCGGCGCGTTGATCGCCTGCCGCTCGGCATACGCCCGCTTCGCCACGTTCTTGTCGGCGATCCCCGGTACCCAGCACCGCCGCCCGAACGGCGAGACGACGTAGCCTTTGATCCGCGCCTCCTCCTTCGTCCGTTCCATATAGGCGCGGATGCCCGGATAGCGCTCGAAGTAACGATCGATATACCCCTTCGCCTCGCCCGGCGTGATCTGCAGCTGCCGCGCCAGGCCGAAGCCGGAGATGCCGTAGATAATCCCGAAGTTGATCGCCTTCGCCCGCCGCCGCGTCATCGGGTCCATGCCGGCCATCGGCACGCCGAACACCTCGCTGGCGGTGCGCGCGTGGATGTCCTCGCCGCGCGCGAAGCTTTCCTTCAGCACCGCCAGGTCCGCCACGTGCGCCAGCAGCCGCAGCTCGATCTGCGAGTAGTCGGCGCTGACCAGCACATGCCCCGGCTCGGCGATGAACGCCCGCCGGATGCGGCTGCCTTCCTCCGTCCGGATCGGGATATTCTGCAAATTCGGATCAGTCGATGACAGCCGCCCGGTGGAGGCGATCGCCATCGCGAAAGACGTATGCACCCGCCCGGTCTCGGGATTGATCTCGTTCACCAGCGCGTCGGCATAGGTCGATTTCAGCTTCGCCAGCTGCCGCCATTCCAGCACGCGGTTCGGCAGCTCGTGCCCCTGGTCCGCCAGCGTCTGCAGCACCGAGGAATCCGTTCCCCACGCCCCGGTCTTCATCCGCTTGCCGCCGGTCAGCTTCTGCTCGTCGAACAGCACCTCGCCCAGTTGCTTCGGGCTGCCGACGTTGAACGGGTGGCCGGCCAGGCGATGGCAATCCTGCTCCATCACCGCCATGCGCGCCTCGAAATCCACCGACATCCGCCGCAGGTCGTCGGCATCGACCTTGACGCCGGCGCGCTCCATCGCCAGCAGCACCGGCACCAGCCGGCGTTCCACCTGCTCGTACAGCGCCAGCGCGCCGTTCAGCCGCAGCCGTGGCTTCAGCGTCTCCCACAGCCGCAGCGTAACGTCGGCATCCTCGGCGGCATACTCCGTCGCTCGCTCGATCGGCACCTGCGAGAACGGGATCCGGTTGCGCCCCGTCCCGGTCACCGAATCATAGCTGATCGGCGTATGCCCCAGGTGCAACTGCGACAGCTCGTCCATGCCGTGCCCGTGCAGCCCGGCCTCCTGCGCATAGGAGATCAGCATGGTGTCGTCCATCGGCGCCGGCATCGGGAAGCCGGCGCGCGACAGGATGATCATGTCGAACTTGCCGTTCTGGAACACCTTCAGCACCGAGGCGTCGGTCAGCATTGGCCCCAGTACCGCGATCGCGTCGGCCAGAGGAAGCTGCGCGCCCAGCACCTCGTGCCCCACCGGCACGTAGCACGCCTTGCCCGGCGCGGTGGCCAGCGACAGGCCGACGAGCCGGGCGCGCATCGCGTCCAGCCCGTCGGTCTCGGTGTCCATCGCTACCCGGCCGCAGGCGACCGCCGCCTCCACCCAGGCGCGCAGGGCATCGGCGGTGACCACGGTCTCATACGGCCCGAAGCCCGATTCGGGAGTCACCGGCGCGGCCGGACCCAGATCCGCCTGCGCCGCCGGCGTTGGCACCGGCGCGGCGGGTGGCGGAGCGGCGGGTGGCGGAGCGGCGGCGTCCAGGCCCAGGCGTGACACGACACTACGGAATCCCTGCTGCTGCAGCCACGCCAGCAGCGCCGGCCGATCGGCGTCGTGCTGGAGCAGGGCGTCGATCGGCAGGGGCATGGGGGTGTCTTCCCGCAGCCGCACCAACTCTCGCGAGATGCGCGCCTTGTCGGCGTGTTCGATCAGCATGTCCCGCCGCTTCGACGGCTTCATCCCGGCCGCCGCGGCCAGCACGGATTCCAGGTCGCCGTACTCGTTGATCAGCTGCGCCGCGCCCTTCGGGCCGATGCCCGGCACGCCGGGCACGTTGTCGATGGGGTCACCGATCAGCGCCTGCACCTCGACCATCTTGTCGGGGGTGACGCCGAACTTCTCCATCACCTCGACCGGGCCGATGGGCTTCTGCTTGATCGGGTCGAGCATCTCCACGCCCGGCCGGATGAGCTGCATCAGGTCCTTGTCGGAGGAGACGATGGTCACCTGCCCGCCCGCCTCGGCCGCGGCGCGCGCATAGGCGGCGATCAGGTCGTCTGCCTCCCAGTCGGCCAGCTCGATTGCCGGCACGCCGAAGGCGGTGGTGGCCTCGCGCACCAGGGGGAATTGCGGGATCAGCTCCTCGGGCGGCGGCGGGCGCTGCGCCTTGTAGGCTTCGTACAGCCGGTTGCGGAAGGTCACCCGGCCAGCGTCGAAGATCACCGCGATGTGGGTGCCGACATGCTCCTTCAGCAGCTTCGCCAGCATGTTGGTGAAGCCGAACACCGCGTTCACCGGCGTCCCGTCCGGCCGTGTCATCGGCGGCAGGGCGTGGAAGGCGCGGAAGATGAAGCCCGACCCGTCGATCAGGATCAGGTGCAGCGGCCTGGGCGCGGCCTCCGGCGCCGGAGCGCCCGAGGGCTCAATGTCCGCCGGCGTCATCCGCTCCGGCATTCAGGATGTAGAGACGGGAGCAGTACGGGCACATCACTTCCTCGCCCTGGATATACAGGTACACCCGCGGATGACCCAGCGCGCCCTCGCCGCCGTCGCAGGCGACGGTGCGGGTGTCGACGTGGATGATCTCAGTCGGTCGTACCGGATTGGTGGTCATGGTGGCGGCGCCGGGCGGCATGTGCGTCCTTATTGGTGGTATGCGAAGCCGCATGATGATAGCGATACGGCGCATGCTTTCAACCGTGCTTCGCCATCTGGCCTGTTTCCTGCTGGCCGCGCTGCTGCTGAGCGGCTGTACCGGCGCGGGCATCGACCCGATCGCCCCGTCCCGCATCCCGGCCGAAACCGCCGACAGCTTCGTCATGCCGGACGGCACGGCGCTGCCCTACCGCGTCTGGCTGCCGGTGGGCCGGCCGCAGGCGGTGGTGCTGGCGCTGCACGGCATGAACGACAGCCGCGACGCGTGGGAGTATCCCGCCCCGGCCTTCGCCGCCGCCGGCATAGCCGTCTATGCGCCCGATTTGCGCGGCTTCGGCGCCACCCGCAGCCGCGGCCTGTGGCCCGGCACCGACAGGCTGACCAGCGACGCCCGGGCCATGGCGCGGATGCTGCGCGCGCGCTACCCGCACACCAAGCTGATCCTGATGGCCGAGAGCATGGGCGCCGCCGCGCTGATGGTGCTGGCGACCGAGCCCAACCCGCCCGACGTGGACGGCTATGTCCTGGTCTCCCCCGCCGTCTGGGGCCGATCGGAGATGAACGTGCTGATGCGGGTCTCGCTGTGGCTGGCCGATCATACCGTGCCGGCCATGACGCTGACCGGCCGCGGCATCGTCCATGTCACCGCCAGCGACAACCGCGCGGCGCTGGTGCGCCTGTCGAATGACCCGCTGACCATCCACGCGACGCGGGTGGACGCGATCGAGGGCCTGGTCAACCTGATGGACCGCGCCCTGGCGGCGGCGGCGCATCTCCACGTGCCGTCGCTGATCCTGTATGGCGGGCATGACGAACTGGTGCCGAAGCGGGCGATGGCGGAGGCCTGGTACGACCTGCCGCCCGGGCCGGAAAAGGCGTTCTACCCGAACGGCTACCACCTGCTGCTGCGCGACAAGGACCGGGCGCTGCCGATTGGCGACATCCTGTCCTGGATCAAGGACCCGCAGGCGCCGCTGCCCTCCGGGGCCGGCCAGGCGGCGACGGCGTGGCTGAAGCGGCAGGAAGGGCAGGGGTCCTCGCCGCCTACCGAAAATCTCGCGTCGGTACCTTGATGCCCGGGGACAGGTCGCGGCTGCCGGCGGTCTTTGTCCCGCGCGGGTCGGGCGTGGCGGTGTGCCGGGCTTCGTCGCCGCGTCCGGCAGCCAGCGGAAACGCCTCGTCGCGATCGCCCACGCCGCGCAGCAGGTCGGACAGGTCGGTCAGGTGCTCGGCAATGACGTGGATGACCTCGCCCTCGCGCTGCAGCTTGCCGCGGCAGGCGATCATGCTGGCGGACAGCACCAGGCGGCGCTGCGCCTCGAACACCGCCGGCCACAGGATCAGGTTGGCGTGGCCGGTTTCGTCCTCGATGGTGACGAACAGCACGCCGCGGGCGCTGCTGGGCCGTTGCCGCACCAGGATGATCCCGGCGACCTCCACCCGCCTGCCGTCCCGGGTCGTTGCCAGAGCGCCACACGGGAGTATGCGGCGGGCGGCCAGGTCCTGGCGCAGGAAACTGACCGGATGGCGGCGCAGGCTCAGGCCGGTGCTGCGGTAGTCCTCCACCACCTGCCGCCCGGCGGTCATCGGCGCCAGCGGCACCGCCGGTTCCGGATCGGGTTCCGCCGGCACGCGGTCGAACAGCGGCAGCCGGGTGTCGGACAGGCCGCGGATCGTCCATAGCGCCTGCCGCCGGTTGAGACCGAGCGTGGCGAAGGCATCGGCCTCGGCCAGGCGTTCCAGCGCGGCAATGGGGATCGGGACGCGGCGCCAGAGGTCCTCGATCGAACGGTAGCCTGCGCCCCGGCCGGCGACGATCGCGTCGGCATGGGCGGCGGAAAGGCCCTTGGCCATGCGCAGGCCGAGGCGGACGGGGAGGAGAGGGCGGCCGCTTGCGTCATGACCGGGCTTTCCCTTCCCGTCATGGCCGGCGCAGGCCGGCCATCCACGCCTTGCGGTGCCCGTACAAACAACAGGCGTGGATGCCGGGCCTGCGCCCGGCATGACGGGGAAGGCGCGCTGTCCATCCGTCTCCAACCCGCAATCCCACGCCGACTCGTTCACCGACACCGGCCGCACCACCACGCCATGCAGGTGCGCATCCCGCACGATCTGCGCCGTGGCGTAGAATCCCATCGGCTGCGCGTTCAGCAGCGCGCAGCAGAACACATCCGGATGGTGGCACTTCATCCACGCCGAGGCGTACGCAATCAGCGCGAAACTCGCCGCATGGCTCTCGGGGAAGCCATAGCTGCCAAAGCCCTCGATCTGCGAGAACGTTCTTTCAGCGAACTCAGCCGTATAGCCGCGGTCCACCATCCCATCGATCAGCTTCTGCCGGAAATGCGAGACGCCGCCAGCGAACTTGAACGTCGCCATGCTGCGCCGCAGGGCGTCCGCCTCGGACGGCGTGAACCCGGCACAGACGATCGCCACCTGCATCGCCTGTTCCTGGAACAGCGGCACGCCCAGCGTCTTTTCCAGCACGCGGCGCAATTCCGGCGTTGGATACTCGACTTTTTCCAGTCCCTCCCGCCGCCGCAGATACGGATGCACCATGTCCCCCTGGATCGGCCCTGGCCGGACAATCGCCACCTGAATAACGATGTCGTAGAAGGTGCGCGGCTTCAGCCTGGGCAGCATCGACATCTGCGCCCGCGATTCGATCTGGAACGTGCCCAGCGTGTCGGCCTTGCGGATCATTGCGTAGGTGGCAGGGTCCTCGGACGGAACGGTCGCCAAATCCAGCCGCACCCTCTTGTGTTCCGCCAGCAGATCGAACGCCCGGCGCATGCAGCCCAGCATGCCCAGGCCCAGCACATCGACTTTCATGAAGCGCAGGGCGTCGATATCGTCCTTGTCCCACTCGATCACCTGCCGGTTCACCATGCTCGCCGGCTCGATCGGCACCAGGTCGTCCAGGCGGTCCTGGGTCAAAACGAAACCACCCGGATGCTGCGACATGTGGCGGGGAAAGCCGATCAGGGCGCGGGCGAGTTCGAGGGTCAGGCGCAGGCGGCGGTCCTGCATGTTGAAGTTCAGCGCGGCGGCATGTTCCTCGGCGACGCCTTCGTCGCTCCAGCTCCACACCTGGGTCGCCAGGGCGGCCGTCACGTCTTCGGTCAGGCCCATCGCCTTGCCGACGTCGCGTACCGCGCCGCGGCCGCGATAGCGGATGATCGTGGCGCACAGCGCGGCGCGGCTGCGGCCGTAGGTGTCATACACCCACTGGATCACTTCCTCGCGCCGCTCGTGCTCGAAATCGACGTCGATGTCCGGCGGCTCGCGCCGCTCGGCGCTGACGAAACGTTCGAACAGCAGGCCGCTGCGGGTGGGATCGATCGAGGTGATGCCCAGCACGAAGCACACCGCCGAATTGGCCGCCGAGCCGCGGCCCTGGCACAGGATGTGGTTGGCGCGGGCGAAACGGACGATGCTGTCCACCGTCAGGAAATACGGCGCGTACCGCAACTGGGCGATCAGGTCGAGCTCGTGATGAAGTTGCTTTTGGACATCGTCGGGAACGCCGCGCGGATAGCGCCGCGCCGCGCCTTCCCACGTGCGCTGTTCCAGCGTCTGCTGCGCATCCAGGCCGGGGATGTGGACCTCGTGCGGATATTGGTAGCGCAGTTCATCCAGGCTGAACCGGCAACGATCCGCGATTTCCTGCGTGCGGGCCACGGCCTCCGGATGGCGCGCGAACAGGCGGGCCATTTCCTCCGGCGAGTCCAGGTGCCGGACCGAGGAACGCTCGCGCCGGTAGCCAAGATCGTCGATGGTGCAGCCCTCGCGGATGCAGCTCAGCACATCCTGCATGATCCGCCGCCCGGGCGCGTGGTACAGCACGTCGTTGGTGGCGACCGTCGGCACGCCGATGGCGGCGGCGGTGTCGGCAATGACCCGCAGCCGCACGGCATCGTTGGGCCGGTGCATCAGCGTCAGGGCGACATAGGCGCGGTCGCGGAAAACGTCCTTCAGGCGGCGGATGTCCGCCTCGGCCGGATCGGTGCAGAGGGCGGCGACCAGCCCGTCCGCCGCAGCCGCAAGGTCGGACCAGAACAGCGCGCATTTGCCTTTGCCGGCGCGGCCCTTGCCCAGGGTCAGCAGCCGGGTCAGGCGGGAATAAGCGGCGCGGTCGGTGGGATAGACCAGCACGGACGGCGCATCCATCAGGTCCAGCCGGCAACCGACGATCAGCCGGAGGCCGGCTTCCTTCGTCCGCTGGTGCGCCCGGACGATGCCGGCCAGGGAATTGCGGTCGGTGATGCCGAGCGCCGGCACGCGCAGCATCGCGGCCCGCGCCACCAGCTCCTCGACATGCGAGGCGCCGCGCAGGAAACTGTAGTTCGTGGTGACCTGAAGCTCCACATACATGGGCTTCGCGTATAGCCGATTACGGACGGTATTCCTAGTTTGTTCTCATTCCTGGCGTATCGGGTGCCCCGGGCGGCACGCCGCCCGGGGACGTCATGTCAGGCGGGGCCGGTGCGGGGATTGTCAGCGCGGGGATTGTCAACCGTGCCGTCCGGGCCGATGTCGTCCTTGTCGCCCCGGTCCTCCCGGACCTCGGTGCGGCGGACGGTGTCGCGTATCGTCTCGTCGTGCTCCTCGGCCGTCTTGTGCAGCACCAGTTCCTCGCGCACCCTGGTTTCCTTTGACACGACCGGTTCCTCGCGCGACGTGGTTGCCTCGATCTCGCGTTCGCGGAACGGGTCTTCGTCGGCCCTCGCCGGGCGGTCGACCGGACGGCGCTCGACCTCGACGTGCTCCTCACGCAGATGGACCGTTTCGTTGACCGGGGTTTCGACGACATAGGTGCGGACGCGGACGCGGCCGGTGTTGACCTGCCGCTTGCCAATGCGCACCGTTTCTTCGGCCAAAGGAATGGTTTCCGATGGCACGGCGGTTTCCGCCGTTCCGGTCATCGCCGTTGCCCTGGGCGTGCCCACCGGCGCGGTTGGGGGTCTGTCAACTGCCGGGCCTGCTGTCGCCGGTGTGCCTGTGACGCGTGATCCGGTGACGGCGGCGCCAGAAAATCCCGTATCGGTCGCGGTGACATCGCTCGCCGGTATGCCGGTGGCCGCGCTGTCCGGCTGATAGCCGCGCCAGCCTTCCGCGCGCCACCGCTTCTCCTCCGCGTCCATGTCGATCGCGCCATGATCTTCCAGAATATTCATGACGCGATCCGAATACGTGTCATCCGTATCGACGGCAACCAGATAGCTGCCGCGGCGCATGCCTTCGGCGTAGCCGTAGCGATCCTCTTCCGGCATGAAGAAATTGCGCAGGCTGGCAAAGAAGCCGGTTTCATGAGCCACCGTATCGGTGGTTCCCGTTGCCGCAGCGTCGTCCCGCTCGGGCAGGACCCGCACATTCGTTGTGCTGATCGCGGTATCCTGCCTGATGGCGGCCGCGGCCCTCTCGGCATCCTGGCGCGTCGAATACATTGCCGTTACGGTATGCGTGGTCATGCTTGCTCCTTCGCTGGATCCCCATTGTCGTCCGCGGTGCGCTCGATGTCCGCCCGCTGGCGGCGCAGCGTCACCGGCTGCGACACCTCGGTCCGGGTGACGACGCGGCGGACATGCACCTCCTCCTTCAGGACGAGGCGCTTTTCGACGACGAGCACTTCCTCCAGAACGGGATAGATCGTGACATCGCCTTCCTGCCGGACAGCCGGGATCTCCGTCACGTCGCGGCCGATCGGCACGCGCGTGATGTCCACGTCGTGATCGAGCAACGACGCGCGCGCCTGGATTTCCTCGCTTTCGGTTCGGATGCGAACGCGCACGAGTCCGGTTTCGACACGACGCTTGCTGACTGAAATCGTTTCCTCGGCAAGTTCGATCGTCGTGCTCGACTCTGGCGGCGTGTCACCCATCTGCTTCTCCGGCGGACTGGAGCCAGAACGGAACCCGGGGGAATGGGTTGGATCGACTCGCCTTGCAACCAAGCCGATGCGGTCCGGCGCCCGGCCGGGACGAAACGACAGGGCAAGGCGATGAAGCGGTACGACCTCGTCTATCCGGCTGCGGGCGCGCCGGGATGGCGCCTGGCCGATAGGGTTGCGAGACGACCGCCGGCAACCGATGCCGATCACAGCTATGGGAATGTCGGTTTATGACCGTTTTGTCACGATGCCGCGCTGCGCGCGCTTGCCGGACCCGCCGCAATGGGGGAACCTTCGCGCAGGAGGATATACCATGAGCCAGCCGCCGCGCAGGGGCCGGGAGATGCGCCTGCTGTCCACCAGCGCGATCCTTGGCTACGGCTTTCCGGAGGCGTCATTGCGCGCGGGGCTGGACCGCGGCCCGCACGTCATCGGCGTCGACGGCGGCAGCGTCGATCCGGGACCGCACTATCTTGGCATCGGCAAGCCGTTCTGCTCGCCCATCGCCATAAGCCGCGACCTGCGGCTTATGCTGAACGCCGCGGTCCGGCATGGCATCCCGCTGCTGATTGGCACCAGCGGCGGGGCCGGCGGCGCGCCGCATCTGGCGCTTGTCGCCGGCATGGCGCGGGAGATCGCGCGGCAGGACGGGCTGCATTTCCGCATGGCGCTGATCCAGGCCGAGCAGGACAAGGACAGCATCAGGCGCCGCGTCGCCGCCGGCCGGGTGAAGCCGCTGGCGCGCCAGCCGGTGCTGACGGATGAAACCATCGACCGTGCCAGCCGCATCGTCGGCATGATGGGGACGGAGCCGTTCATGGCGGCGCTGGACGCCGGGGCGCAGGTGGTGCTGGCCGGCCGAGCGAGCGATCCCGCCCCCTGGGCCGCCGCCGCCATCCACGCCGGGTTGCCGCCTGCGCCCGCCTGGTATGCCGGCAAGATGCTGGAATGCGGCGCGACGCCGTCGATCCCCAAGGGTCACGACAGCCTGCTGGTCACGGTGCGCGAGGATCATGTCGAATGCGAGCCGATGAACCCGGCGCGCCGCTGCACGCCGTTGTCGATCGCCAACCATTCGCTGCACGAGAACAGCAGCCCGGTCCATCACATCGAGCCGGGCGGGATGCTGGACACGTCGGAATGCCGGTTCGAGGCGGTCAGCGACCGGGCCGTGCGGATTTCCGGCATGCGCTGGATCCCGGCCGCGCAGTACACGGCGAAGCTGGAGGGCGTGGAACGCGCCGGCTACCGCTCGATCTGCGTCTGCGGCACCCGCGATCCGCTGCTGATTGGCAGGATCGACGATTTCATTGCGACCGTGCGGCAGGAGGTCGCTGCCAAGGCCGAGGCGTTCGGTGCGCCACCGGACAGTTACCGCTTCGGCATCCGCGTCTATGGCCGCGACGGCGTCATGGCCACGCGCGAACCGGTGCGCGACGCCACGCCGCACGAACTGGGCTTCGTGCTGGAGGTGGTGTCGCGGGACAGCCAGGAAATGGCCAGCGCCGTGCTGGGCATGGCGCGCACCAACATGCTGCACACCGACTTCCCCGGCCGGTTGTGCCGGGAAGGCAACATGGCGTTCCCCTTCTCCCCCTCTGACATCGAGGTTGGCCCGGTCTATCGTTTCAGCATCTACCACGTGATGGAGCTGGACGATCTGCTGGAGCCGTTCCCCATCCAGTACGAAAGCCTGTGACATGGCGCTGATCAGGGACATCGCGACCGTCTGCAAGAGCAAGAACGCCGGGCCGTTCGAGCTGACGATCGACGTGGTGTTCGACTCGGCCGGGATGTTCCGCCGGGTGAAGGCGACCGGCGTGCTGTCGGCGGCGCTGTTCGCCCGGCTGTATAACGTTCCGGAAGCGCACGTGCTGTTCACGCCGTATGACGCGGCCTATGCGTTCAAGGCGACGCTTCCGCGCCTGGTTCCCGCCGGGGATTTCGGCGATACCGATGTCTATGGCTGCCAGCAGCACGCTCCGCTGCTGGATGTCGATCTTCCGATCTGAAAGCGAGACGGTCCGATGAACCGCATGATGACCCTGGTCGCGTTCCTGCAGGCGCAGAACTGTTCCAACCTGCCGGGATCGTGGCGGCATCCCGCGACGATGCTGGATTTCACCACGCCGGAATACTACCAGCGCATCGCCCGCACGTTGGAGGACGGGAAGATCCAGCTTGCGTTCTTCGACGATCGCCTGGCGCTGCCGGATCTCTACACCGGTCACCACGAGGCTGCCGTCGGCGCCGGCGTGCGCGTGGTGAAGATGGACCCGTCCACCATCATGATGGCGATGGGCCTCGCGACGCAAAAGCTCGGGTTGGGCACGACGTATTCCACGACGTATTACGAACCGTTCCACGTTGCCCGCGTGTTCGCCACCATGGACCTGATGCTGAAGGGCCGCGCCGCGTGGAACATCGTGACCTCGTTGAACAGCGCCGAGGCGCTGAACTTCGGCCATGCCGAGCACATGGAGCATGACGCGCGCTATGACCGCGCCGACGAGTTCATGGACGTGGTGATGGGCCACTGGAACACCTGGGACGACGACGCGCTGATCCTGGACAAGGGGACTGACCAATTCGCGGACGCATCGAAAGTGCACCGGCTGGATCATGCCGGCCGCTACTTCAAATCTCGCGGGCCGTTCACTGTGCCACGGTCGCCGCAGGGGCATCCGGTGCTGATCCAGGCGGGCCAGTCCGGCCGTGGCCAGGCGTTCGCGGCGCGGTGGGCGGAACTGGTGTTCGTGATCTACCACAACCTGGAAGCCGGCAAGCAGCACTACGCCGCGTTCAAGCAGGTGGTCGCCGCCGCCGGGCGTGACCCGGCGCAGGTGCAGGTCGCGCCGGCCTGCTACGTTATCGTTGCTGAATCAGAAGAAGCCGCCCAGGCGAAGCGGGCGGTGATCGAGGCTTCGGCTCGGCCGATCGATGCGCTGGTACTGATTTCGGAGGTCCTGAACTACGATTTTGGCTCGAAGGGCTATGATGAGCCGTTCTCCGACGAAGAGCTTGCCGGCTTCTCCTGGCACGGGTTCCGCGAGCGCGTGGTGAAGCATTCCGGCAAGAAGAACCCGACGGTGCGGGATTTCGTCGAAGTGTCCGGCCGCGGCACGATTGCCGAGCATAAGGTGTTCTGCGGCACCCCGCGCTCGGTGGCGGACCAGATGGAGGAGTGGTTCACCGCCCCGGCCTGCGACGGCTTCGTTTTGGCCGCGACGCACATGCCCGGCGCGTATGAGGACGTGGTCCGCCTGTTGGTGCCGGAATTGCAACGACGTGGCCTGTTCCAGAAAGACTACATAGGCAGCACGCTGCGGGAGAATCTCGGCCTGCCGATCCCGCGGGCGGCGGATTATCATCGGAGGGCGGCGGAATGAGCGTGCTGCGCAGCCCGCTGTTCGCGCCGGGCAACCACGCGCGGCGGGTGGAGAAGGCGCTGGGCCTGGCCGCCGACGCCGTCATCCTGGATCTGGAGGATGCCGTCGCCATCAGTGAGAAAGCCGCGACCCGCGCGGTGGTGGCTGAAGTGTTCTGCAGGCCGCGCGCCGGCAAGCTGTATGTCCGGGTGAATGCGCTGACGACGGAATGGTGCCATGGCGACATGGTTGCCATGGTGCGGGCCGGGCTGGACGGCATCATCCTGCCGAAGGTCGAGCACGACCACGAACTGCGCACGGCCGACTGGCTGATCGCCAACCTGGAGCGCGAACGCGGCCTGCCGGCGGGCGGCATCGACCTGGTCCCGATCATCGAAACCGCGCTTGGCATCGGCAACCTCCGGCCCATCTGCCGCGCCGGCACGCGCGTCCGCCGCCTGGCGTTCGGCGCCGGTGATTTCACGCTGGACATGGGCATGGCGTGGACGCGGGCCGAAGCCGAACTGTTGCCGCATCGGGCCGCCTGCGTGCTGGAATCCCGCGCTGCCGGACTGGAACCGCCGCTGGATACGGTGTGGGCGGATCTGAAGGATGCGGAGGGATTCGTGGCGTCAGCGAAACAGGCGGCGGCGCTGGGGTTCCAGGGCAAGATGTGCATCCATCCGGACCAGGTTGCCGGCGCCAACGCGGCCTTCACGCCGGACGAGGCGGCCATCACGTGGGCGAAACGGGTCATTGCGGCGTTCGATGACGCGGAAGCGAAAAGGCTCGCCTCAATTCAGCTTGACGGCCAGTTCATCGACTACCCAATCGTGCAACGCGCCCGCCGCGTGCTGGCGCAGGGAGGCGGCTGATGCTCGACGTGCAGGCACTGGAGGGCTGCAAGGTCCTGGACATTTCCACCTTCCTCGCCGGCCCGTTCTGCGCCACGCAACTGGGCGAGTTCGGCGCCGACGTCATCAAGGTGGAACTGCCGGCCGTGGGCGACGCGACCCGCCGTTTCGGCACCATGACGGAATGCGGGGATTCACTGCCCTGGCTGTCGGAATCCCGCAACAAGCGCTGCATCACGCTGGATCTGCGCAAGCCGCAGGGCGCCGCGCTGCTGCAGCGTCTGGTCGCGGACGCCGACGTGCTGGTGGAAAATTTCCAGCCCGGGACATTGGAAAAATGGGGGCTTGGCTATGACGTGCTCAGCGGGGTCAATCCGCGGCTGATCATGGTGCGGATTTCCGGCTACGGGCAGACGGGGCCGTACAAGGACCGTCCCGGTTTCGGCCGCATCGGCAACGCCTTTGGCGGGCTGTCGTTCCTGGCCGGCTACCCGGACCGCGCGCCGGTCACGCCGGGCTCGGCGACCATTCCGGACTACATGGCGGGGCTGTACGGCGCGCTCGGCACGTTGCTGGCGTTGCAGGCGCGGGAGAAGACCGGGCGCGGGCAGGTGGTGGACATCGGGCTGTACGAACCGATTTTCCGCATCCTGGATGAGCTTGCGCCGGCCTTCGCCTACAAGGGCTATGTGCGGCAGCGCATGGGGCCGGGCACGGTCAACGTCGTTCCGCACAGTCATTATCCGACCAGGGACGGCCGCTGGATCGCCATCGCCTGCACCAACGACAAGATTTTCGCGCGCCTTGCGGACGCCATGGGCCGCCCGGACCTCGCCGGCGAGTCCCGCTGGGGCACGATCGCGGCCCGCGAACGCGACCGGACGCTGGTCGACGAAACCGTCGGCGCATGGACCGCGACGATGGATCGCGCCGACTTGATGCGGGCGTGCGAACAGGCGCAGGTGCCATGCGGGCCGGTCTATTCCATCGACGAAATCTTCGAGGACCCGCACTACGCCGCGCGCGGCAACATCCTGCGCATGCAGGACCCGCGCATGGGGGATCTTGCCGTTCCCAACCTGGTGCCGCGGCTCAGCGAGACTCCCGGCAAGGTGAACTGGCTCGGAACCAGCCTCGGCGCCCACAACGCCGAAATCTACCAGGGCCGCCTTGGCCTGTCCGAGGACGAGATGAAGATGCTTGCCGCAGCCGGAGTCATCTGACCCGCGGATAAACATTCCGGATCGGCTACAAACCAATGGCCCGGGCCTTCGTTCAGCTTGCAACCGGCGCAATGCCGGACTGAAGGAGGAGCCCGATGCTGAAATTGGCAGGCATTTCGTTCCTGGCGGTCGCCGTCGCCACGCCCGTTCTGGCGAAGACGCCGGTGACACAGCCAACCCCCGGCCTCGCGGCACCCGTCACCCAGAACGCGCTAGGCGCCGGCCTGCCCGCTCCAAAGGCGAGCAATGACATCCTGACCGCAAGCGGCGGCATGCGTGCCAGCCAGATCATCGGATCGTCCGTCTACAACGACAAGAACCAGAAGGTCGGCAGTGTCGGCGACCTCGTCATCAGCCCGAACAGGTCGTTGCTGGTGGTCATCGATGTCGGCGGCATCCTGGGCATCGGCGCAAAGACGGTCGCGGTGCCGTTCGACAAGATGGAAATAGCCCCCGCCAGCGGCAACATCGGCAATCGCGTCATCCTGCCGGGCGCGACGGAGAACAAGCTGGCGGCGATGCCGGCGTATCATTACGCTGTCCGCTGAGCGGCGGTTGATGCGTTTCCGTCATGGCCGGGCGTGTCCCGGCCATGACGATACACCAACGACCTGGCGCTAGACCGTTCCGTATCAATCGCAACCCAGGTAGCGTCGCCGCAGATGCGTCTGGAACGCCAACGGATCGAGCGGACGTCCCGTCGCCCGCTGCAAAATCGCGTTCATGCCCAGGCTGCTGCCCACCTGATGCACATGAACCCGCAGCCACGCCAGCAACGGCGACAGGTCGCCGCGGCTGAATGCCTCGTCCAGCCCGGCAACCTGCTCGCGCGCCGCCTGCATCAGTTGCGCCGCGGACATCGCACCCAGCGTGTAGCTGGGGAAATATCCGAACGCGCCGTCGTACCAGTGGATATCCTGCAGGCACCCCTCGGCGTCGTTCGGCGGCGTGATGCCCAGCAGCGCCTTCAGGCCGTCGTTCCACGCCCCCGGCAAATCGGCCACGTCGAGCTGCCCGCTGACCAACGCCTGCTCCAGCCGGAACCGCAGGATGACATGCGCCGGATAGGTCACCTCATCGGCATCGACACGGATCGTGCCGCGCGCCACGTGGCGCCACAGCCGACCGAGATTCTCCAGGCGATAGCAGGCGGGATCGCCGCCGAAGGTTTCGTGCAGCCGCCCGCCCAGCCAGCTCAGGAACGGATCCGATCGGAACGCCTGCATCTCGACGATCAGCGACTGGCTTTCGTGCACCGCCATCCCCGCGGCCTCGCCGACAGGCTGGCGGGCGTAAGCGGCGGGCAGGCCGCGTTCGTACAGCGCATGACCGGTCTCGTGCACGACAGCCAGGATCGCCTGGGTGCAGTCATCCTCAGCATAGCGGGTGGTGATGCGCACATCCGCCGGCGTCCCGCCGGAAAACGGATGGGCCGACTCGTCCAGCCGTGCGTGGTCGAAATCCAGCCCAAGTCCCTCGGCGATCGCCCGGCACAGGCGCTGCTGCGCCACGACCGGAAACGGACCCTGCGGCCGCACCGGAGCCGGCTCCGCGGCCTGGCGGCGCTCGACCGCCGGCAGCGTCTCCGCCAGGAATGTTTCATACGCAGCGAATATCGGCTCGACGTCGGCGGCGCCGATGCCGTGCTGGTGCTCATCCATCAGCGCGTCGTACGGCGTCAGGCCCAGGGCCTCGCCCAGCGCGGCGGCGGAGTCCCGGGTCAGGCGCACGACCTCGGCCAGGTGCGGCCGCACCAGGGCATAGTCGGCGCGCTGGCGGGCGACGCGCCAGACCTTCTCGCACGCCGACGCCGCCTTGGTCTGCGCCTCCACCAGCGACGCCGGTAGCGCCCTGGCGCGGCGGTACATCCGCTGCATCAGCCGCAGGTTGGCCGCGTCCCAGGCATTGTCCGTCGTGGCCGCCGCCAGGTCGTCGGCCACCTCCGGCGCGGTCAGGTGCTGGTGGCGCAGCACGGCCAGCAGCGCCAACTGGTCGCCGCGCGCCGCCGCCCCGCCCGGCGGCATCACCGCCGCCGCATCCCAGTTCAGCATCGACGCGCATTCGCCGATGGTGGCGGCCAGGCCGAAGCGCGCCTTCAGCCGTTCGTACGCGGATCGTTCCGTCATTCCCGCAAAGCCTTTCGCATCCAGGCGGCGAACATCACCACCAGCACCACCGCCAGCCCGTACCACGTTATCGCGTAGGACAGGTGATTATTCGGCGGCCGCGGCAGATGCGAGGCCGGCTCCGGATACGTGGCGAACGTCCTCGGCCCGAGGGCGACCAGAACGAACGGCGGCACGCCCTTCAGGTCCACGGCCTGCGCCATGGCCTCGGGTTCGAGCGTGTAGAAATGGCGGGTGGCAAGGTCGTTCGCAGGGCTGAACCAGTGCGGCTTGTCGCCCGTCCGCACATAGCCTGTCAGCGTGACCTGTCCGGCCGGATCGTCCAGCGCCCTGTCGCGCTTGTCCGGAATCCAGCCGCGGTCCACCAGGATCGGCGGCGCGGCCTCCCGCTGCAACGGCACGATCTGGTAGGAGCCGATGGTGGTCCCGGCCGGCGTGTCGCGGACCTCGACGCCATACTGCATGGCGAGGTCGTAAAGGAAAATGCCGGTGACGGACACTTTGGTGAATGGCGCCGGGCTGGGGCCCAGAGGCACCGGTGGCGCGGCCTCGGCGGCGGCGATCTGCGCCAGGATGCCTTCCTTCCAGTGCAGGCGATAGACCTGCCAGGTGCCAAGGCCGATCAGGACGAGCAGCATGAACAGGGCAGCAAGGCTTGGGGCCAGGAAGCGTCGGTTACGTGACCTCATGCCGGGCGCCTCCGCGTCATGGCGGGGGTTGTCACAGGTCCATCTCGGATGATCGCGTATGATACTGGGCGGCGACCAATGCCGCCTTGACCGGGCGCATGATCAGGATCGCCAGCGGAATCGTTACTGTGGGCCACAGGATCGCGTGAACCCACAACGGCGGCGAAAACCGGAAATCCACCCAGAAGGCCAGAACGATGATGATCGCCCCCAGCACGATGATGACGCCGACGGCGCCGGCGTCACCGGTGTCGGCCTGCGTCAGGTTCAGGCCGCAGACCGGGCAAGCGGGGCGCAAAGTCAGCACCCCGGTGAACAGCTTGCCCTGGCCGCATCGCGGACACCGGCAGCGCAAGGCGGCCTGGACCAGCGAAATCGAAGGCTCCGCCATGGGAACGGGCCTTACTCCGGCGCGATCTGGCCGGCCCCGTACCAGTAGATGCAGGTGAAAAGGAACAGCCAGACGACGTCGACGAAGTGCCAGTACCACGCCGCCGCCTCGAAGCCGAAATGCCGCTCGGGCGTGAACTGGCCGGCCTTGGCGCGGAACCAGCAGACGATCAGGAAGATCGTTCCGACGATGACGTGGAACCCGTGGAAGCCGGTCGCCAGGAAGAAGGTCGAGGGATACACGCCGCCACCGTTGAACTTGAACGGCGCATGCGAATACTCGATCGCCTGGCACACGGTGAACGACATGCCCAGCAGGATGGTAAGGCCCAGGCCCAACAGCAGGTCGCGGCGGTTTTTCTCCAGCAGCGCATGGTGCGCCCAGGTCACCGTCGTGCCCGACAGCAGCAGGATCATCGTGTTGAGGAAGGGCAGATGGAACGGAGCAAACGTATGGATGTTCGAAGGCGGCCATACCGTCTGGCCGTCACCCTGCGTGTGCGGGAAGATCAGGAAGTTGAAATAGGCCCAGAAGAAGCCGACGAAGAACATGACCTCACTGGCGATGAACAGCGTCATGCCGTAGCGCAGGCTCAGGCGGACGATGGGGCTGTGCGCGCCGGGGGTACGGCTTTCGCGCACCACGTCGCGCCACCAGAAGAACATCGTGGTCAGCACGGTCAGCGCGCCCAGGATCAGCACGATGTAGTTGCCGTAATGCGCGGCCAGGACAATTCCGAAGACTATCCCGAATCCACCGATGGCGCCGATGATCGGCCAGGGGCTCGGGTTGGGAAGATGATAAGGCTGCTTCAAGCCCGAACTGATCGATACTGTCGATCCGTGCACGTCGCTGCTCATGCCACACTCTCAAACTAGTTGCCGGGGAAACCGCCCGACCCGGCTATCGCATCATCGCCAGTTCCCCGGCCGGTTCAAGCCGAGCCGGGATAACAGACGCGCTACGATCAGTTTGCGTCCGGCCGTTCCGCGGCCCGGGCGGACAGCGGCCCGACATGCGGCCCGGCCTTCGCCAGCGCGCCCGTCTCCGCGGCATCCTCCAGCGAGCGGAAGAACGTATAGGACAATGTGATCACCTGCACGTCGCTGGTGCTGGGGTCCTGGCGTATCGCCGGATCGACCCAGAAGCTGACAGGGAATTCCATGCCCTGATGCGCCGCCAGGCTCTGCTTGTTGAAGCAGAAGCAGGCGGTCTTGTGGAAATACTTGCCGACTTTCTCGGGCGTCACGTTGTACAGCGCCATGCCGGTCACCGGATGGGCGGCCTCGTTCGTTGCGTGGTAGAACGCCACCTGCTGCTCGCCCAGGTTCAGGCTGACCTCTTTCTGATCGGGCGCGAATTTCCACGGCAGCGCCGGGTTGGTGTCGGCGTTGAAGCGCACGCGGATGGTCTGGCCGTTGCCGCCCGGCGCCGCCGCCGGGCCGATGCTGGGCGTTCCGCCGAAGCCGGTCGCGGCGCAGAACAGGCGATACAGCGGGATGGCGGCGAACGACATGCCGACCATGCCGACGATGACGGCGGCCAGTCCGCCGGCCATCAGGGTGTTGCGTCTGCTGCCGTTCATCTACCAGTGCGCCATTTTGACGATGGTGATGGCATAGAACAGGGCGCACAATCCCAGCAGGACGATGAAGATCGCCCAGTTGCGGCCGCGCCGCCGCCGTGCTGCTTCCTGTGACATGGGTTTGACCGGAAATTCCCTTGCCATGGCTCAGCCCATCAGGCGATCGATGGCGAGCGCGCCGAACAGCGCGAACAGGTAGTAGATCGAATACTTGAACGCGGCCTTGGCCGGCTTGTCCCCTGTCAAACTCCTGCCCGTCGCGTCCTGCCGATCGGCCATGACGCGATAGACTTTATGGAGGAAGACAAGGCCGAGCAGCCCGGCGGTGATGCCATAGGGCAGGCCGCTGAAGCCGACGACATACGGCGCCAGCGTCAACGGGACCAAAACGGTCGTGTACAGCAGGATCTGCCGCCGCGTCTCCCGCGCACCGGAGACCACCGGCAGCATCGGTACGCCCGCCCGCCGGTAGTCGTCATTCGCCCACAGGGCCAGAGACCAGAAATGCGGCGGCGTCCAGATGAAGATCATGCCGAACAGGATCAGCGGCACCAGGTCGACCGAGCCGGTCACCGCCGCCCAGCCGATGACCGGCGGGAACGCGCCCGCCGCGCCGCCGATGACGATGTTCTGCGGCGTGCGGCGCTTCAGCCAGATTGTATAGACGAAGACATAGAAGCAGACCGACAAGGCCAGGATCAGCGCTGCCGGTATGTTCACCGCCAGGCCCATGAGGATGACCGACCCTGCCGCCAGCGTCACGCCGAAGCCCAGCGCGGCGCCGGGCTCGATCCGGCCGGCCGGTATCGGCCGCCGGCGGGTCCGGTGCATGATCGCATCGATGTCGCGGTCATACCACATGTTGATCGCGCCGCAGGCGCCGGCGGCGACGGTGATGCACAGGATCGCGGTGAAGGCCAGCACCGGGTGCAGGTGCCCCGGAGCGACGATCAGCCCGATCAGCCCGGTGAAGACGACGAGGGTCAGCACACGTGGCTTCAGCAGCGCGATCCAGTCGCGGTAATCGGTTTCGAAGAACGCCTCGCCCGGCTGCGCGAGGGGACCGGGCAACGTGGGTGCGACCACCTCGCCGGCCTGTATTCTCGATGACGTAACGTCACTCACTCTTGGGTTCCCGGTTCGTGTTCTCGTTGCCGGGCCGGCGCCGAAGCACCGGCTGCGGCCCGAAGTTCTGCGCCGGCCATTGCCGGCGCAGCAGGCTGGACGTCAGGATACGCGTGGCAGTTCCATATAGGTGTGGAACGCCGGCGGTGACGTCTGCATCCATTCAAGAGTCGTCGCGCCCTCGCCCCAGTAGTTGTCGGCCACATGCTCCTTCGAGGTGAAGGTGCGGTAGACGACGTACAGGAAGACAAGGAAGGCGATGCCGCCGATATAGGCGCCCAGGGACGAAACGAAATTCCACCCGGCGAACGCATTCGGATAGTCCGGGTAGCGCCGCGGCATGCCGGACAGGCCCAGGAAGTGCTGCGGGAAGAAGGTCAGGTTGACGCCGATGAAGGTGAGCCAGAAATGCACCTTGCCCCAGTATTCCGGATACTGATGGCCCGACATCTTGCCGATCCAGTAGTAGAATCCGGCGAAGATCGAGAACACCGCGCCGAGCGACAGCACGTAGTGGAAGTGCGCGACCACGTAGTAGGTGTTGTGGATCACCTGGTCGATGCCGGCATTGGCGCAGACCACGCCGGTGACGCCGCCGATGGTGAAGACGAACAGGAAGCCGATGGCCCATAGCAGCGGCGTCTTCAGCTCGACCGACCCGCCCCACATCGTTGCGATCCACGAGAAAACCTTGACCCCCGTCGGCACGGCGATCACCAGCGTCGCGGCCATGAAGTAGGCGCGGGTGTTCACGTCGATGCCCGAAATGAACATGTGGTGCGCCCACACCACGAAGCCGACCACCCCGATCGCCACCATCGCATACACCATCCCCAGGTAGCCGAAGATCGGCTTTTTGCTGAACGTGGAGATGACGTGGCTGATGATGCCGAAGCCCGGCAGGATCATGATGTAGACTTCAGGATGGCCGAAGAACCAGAACAGGTGCTGGAACAGCACCGGGTCGCCGCCGCCCTGCGGATCGAAGAACGCGGTGCCGAAGTTACGGTCGCAGATCAGCATGGTGATCGCCCCGGCCAGCACCGGCACCGCCAGCAGCAGCAGGAACGCCGTCACCAGCTCCGACCAGACGAACAGCGGCATCTTGTGCAGCGTCATGCCGGGGGCGCGCATGTTGAAGATGGTGACGATGAAATTCATCGCTCCCAGCAGCGAGCTGATGCCGGCAAGGTGCAAGGCGAACAGCGTGCAGTCCATGCCCATGCCGGGCTCGTAGATCGAGCTCGACAGCGGCGGATACAGCGTCCAGCCCGAGCCCGACTCGCCCATCAGCAGGCCGATGCAGATCAGCACGAACGCCGGCGGCAGCAGCCAGAAGCTGATGTTGTTCAGGCGCGGGAAGGCCATGTCGGGCGCGCCGATCATCAGCGGAATGAACCAGTTGCCGAAGCCGCCAATCAGCGCGGGCATGACCGAGAAGAAGATCATCAGCAGGCCATGCGTCGTGATGATCGTGTTCCATTCCTGCCCGTTGGACACGATGTGGTTGTTCGGGAACTGCAACTGCGCCCGCATGATCTCGGACAATATGCCGCCGACCAGGCCGCCGATGACCGCGAAGCACAGATAGAGGGTGCCGATGTCCTTGTGGTTGGTGCTGAACAGCCAGCGGGTGACGAACCCCGGCTTGTGGTCATGCCCATGATCGTGGGCGTGGGCCTCGGAAGTGGCATCCATTGTGTCTCTCCCCTGATACGCCAGCAATGCCGCCGGCGCCCCGTATTGGTTGATTCAGGCCGTCACCTGGCGGCAAGCTTCGCAGGCTGCGCCACCGAGGCCGAGGCGGCCGCCTTCTTTTCCTGCGCGGCCCACGCCTTGAAATCCCTTTCGGATACGGCATGAATTTCGATCGGCATCCGGCTGTGGTTCTGGCCGCAGATCTGGTTGCACTCGCCGTAGAAGGTTCCGATCTTGTCCGCCTCTAGCCAGGTTTCGATCGTCCGGCCCGGGATCGCGTAGCGCTGCACACCGAAGGACGGGACGAAGAAGCTGTGGATCACGTCGGTGCTGGTGGTCAGGATGCGGACCTTCTTGCCGACCGGAATGACCATCGGGCTGTCCACGGCCAGCAGCCGCAACTGGCCCGGCTTCAGGTCAGCATCATCAATGTAGTGGCTGTCCACATCGAAATTGCCCTGGTCGGGATAGCTGTAGGTCCAGTACCACTGGTGCCCGGTGACCTTGATGGTCATGTCGGGGTTCGGCGTGCGGTCCTGGTAGTAGATCAGCCGGAACGACGGAATCGCAATGATCACCAGGATCAGCACCGGCACCACGGTCCAGGCGATCTCCAGCACCGTGTTGTGGCTGGTCTGGCTGGGCGTCGGGTTCCGCTTGGAGTTGTAACGAACCATCACCCAGACCAGCAGCGCGGCGACAAACAGCGTGATGACCGTAATGATCGCCAGCACCAGGTCATGCAGTTCGATAATGCGATCCTTGATCGGGCTGAAGGAGCGCTGCATGCCCATCTCCCAGGGCTGCGGCTTTCCGACGACGCCCTGAGCCAGAGCGTAGGGGACCAGTGACAGGCTCAGGATCCCGCCGGCTGCAATCGTACGAAGCCACTTCAATATCCGCATCGTTTAACCATCCCAGTTCGCTGCATGCGTTGATCGCTGGCATGCGTTTTCTGCGGGCGGGTCTTAACATGACCCTTTCCCGGCTTCGCCTGCCCAAACCTGAGCGCAGCGATCAACCTTTCGCGGCCAACACCGGAATGCCCGCGCAGCGACACTGTGGAATCAGGAAAACACAGGCACGGACCCGCGATTCGCCCTGTGGGCGCGGGTGGATGCCTCAGGATAAGTTGTAGGATGGGGACCGGCCGTTCAGCCGGTCATTTCAAGTTGCCTCACCGTCCTGGCCGGGCGTGTCCCCATCCGTATCAGGATAGGACGGCGGCTGGAGAAGGATTTGGCGCCCGGTCCGTTGCCCCTCCGTCATGGCCGGGCGTGTCCCGGCCATCCACCCCGCGCCGTTCGTGCGCAGATGGCCGGGACACGCCCAGCCATGACGGTGAGGGAGAAGACCTTGCTCCGCCGTACGCCCGATCCTGATACGTATGGGACGGCCAGCGCAATCGCCACCTTCTATCAGGTGCGCAGACGAACCAGCGTGAAGATGCCAACCGGCGGCACGGACTCGGCCTCGATATGCGCGAGGTCCTCCGGCGAGAAAATGCCGTCCATGGCGAAGTCCGGATGCCAGCCAAGCCGCCGCGACGCCGGGGCCATCGCACGTTCCAGCCACCAACGCGGACCCTTGGCGGCGGCGAAGTGGTTGACCATCAGGATATTGCCGCCCGGCCGCACCAGCCGGCGCATCTCGGCCAGCAGGCGCCGTGGATTTGGCACCACCGACGCAACGAACATGGCAACCGCAATATCGAACGAGTCGTCCGCGAAATTGGTCGCCTCGGCGTCCATTTCGTGCAGCGCCTTGACGTGCGACAGGCCATCGCGCCGGGTCCGCTCCCGCGCCTTGCGCAGCATCTCGGCGGACAGGTCGATGCCGGTGATGCGCTTGTCGCGGTTGTAGTGCGGCAGGGCGAGGCCGGTGCCGACCCCAACCTCCAGCACGTCGGTGCCGGGCAGGCGGTTGACCATCGACACAGCCCGCCGCCGGCCCCATGACGAGACGCCGCCAAACACGGTGTCATAGACGTTTGCCCAGCGCCGGTACGCTGCGACGATCGAAGCACTGTCCAGGGCCGCAATCGGTACGAACTGCTCGACAGGGGCCGTGGTGTTC
The DNA here is from genome assembly GCF_002937115.1 of Rhodopila globiformis. Lineage (GTDB taxonomy): Bacteria > Pseudomonadota > Alphaproteobacteria > Acetobacterales > Acetobacteraceae > Rhodopila > Rhodopila globiformis. The sequence goes on from NZ_NHRY01000070.1 coordinate 40,437, forward strand.
TTTGGGAGCATATGATTCATCAGCCGCCAGGTACTCTCATGCACGGGCGCCACAGCGTCACAGCCGTACCGCATGCCGAATTGCTAAGCAGTCATCCAACGCCATAGATGACCGTGGGTGCCTGTGCAAGGCACCGGCGCCGGAATTGGTGAGAATTAAACCAACGTAAGACTAATGTGTCGTAGAAGTCTCACGGGTTCTTGCCGACGCTGCTTCCGGTCCGGCAATCGTTCCGGTCGGCTTCGTGCTGGCATCCTCCAGCGAGACGTCGTCGGGTTCGGCCATGTTCTTCTTGAACGCCTTGATGCCCTTGGCGAAGTCGCCCATCAACCCGCTGATCTTGTTGCCGCCACCAAACAGCACAAGGATCACCGCCAGCACCACCAACCAGTGCCAGATGCTGAAGCTACCCATAAATCCTCCTTAACCGATGTGACGACCAGATCTTGCAGGCGAGCACGTTCATCCCGCTCGTCGTTGTTGTGGGCGTCCGGGGGTGACATGGCGCGAGTCGGCGAACGATGCAAGCGCCGTTTAACAGCTTCTCATGATACCCCGTCGGGTCGGCCGGCGCGGTGATAGGGGTGGCCAAGCGCAATCGCCTGCGCCCGGTAGAGTTGCTCGGCCAGCATGGCGCGGACCAGGAAGTGCGGCCAGGTCATGGCACCCAGCGACAACACGAAATCGGCCCGCTCGATCACCGCCTGGTCCAGACCCTCGGCGCCCCCGATCAAAAAGCCGATCGGCCGGGCCAGTTCGGCCCATTGCCGCAGCCGGGCCGCCAGGGTTTCGCTGTCCAGCGCGCGGCCGCGCGGGTCGAGCGGCACGGCGAAGGCATTGCGCGGCAGGGCGGCCAGCAATGCAGCTCCTTCCTGCCGCTTGACCACGACGGGAGTCCCGCGTGCTTCGGGCACCTCGACGAGTGTTGGCGGCGGCCGCAGCCGCGCGCTGTAGCGGGCCAGCAGCTCGGCCTCCGGGCAGGCGCGCAGGCGTCCGACGGCGATGATGTGCATCAGGCGGCATACTTTCTGAATGACGGAAGATTCATCGCCGGGAATAGACCGAAACATGACGTTCCGGACTTGCGGAGCGTTCCGCTCGCGGCTAAACACGGCTTCCCGAACGGACGGGCGCGTAGCTCAGCGGGAGAGCACTACCTTGACACGGTAGGGGTCACAGGTTCAATCCCTGTCGCGCCCACCAGTCCGTCCCTTCAATCCGCCTCGGCCCCCATCTTCGACGCCAGCGCCGGCACCCGTGCCTTGCGCGGCGCCAGCCAGTGCTGCAGCCGATCGAGGTACAGGTACACCACCGGGGTGGTGTACAATGTCAGGATCTGGCTCAGCGCCAGCCCGCCCACCATGGCGAACCCCAGCGGGCGCCGCAGCTCCGACCCCGTGCCGCTGCCGAGCATCAGCGGCAGGCCGGACAGCATGGCGGCCATCGTCGTCATCAGGATCGGGCGGAACCGCAGCAGGCAGGCCTGGCGGATCGCCGCCAGCGGAGCCGCGCCGTCCCGCCGCTCGGCGGTGATGGCGAAGTCCACCATCATGATGCCGTTCTTCTTGACGATGCCGATCAGCAGGATGATGCCGATCAGGGCGATCACCGTCATGTCGTAGTGGAACGCCATCAGCGTCAGCAACGCGCCGACGCCGGCCGAGGGCAGGGTGGACAGGATCGTCAGCGGCAGGATGTAGCTTTCATACAGGATGCCCAGGATGATGTACACGGTGACCAGCGCCGCCGCGATCAGGTAGGGCTGGCCGGACAGCGACCTCTGGAACGCCTGCGCCGTCCCCTGGAACGAGCCTTGCAGCGCCACCGGCGTGCCCATGTCCAGCATGGCGGCGTGGACGGCATCGACCGCCTGCCCCAGCGCCACGCCTTTCGCCAGGTTGAACGAGATGGTCACCGCCGGGAACTGCCCCTGGTGGCTGATCGACAGCGGCCGCACCGGCACCGTCGTCCACTTGGCGAACGCCGACAGCGGCACCGTCTGGCCGGTCGTCGAATGGACATACAGGTTGTTCAACGTGGCCAGGTCGCCCGCCGCGTCCGGCGTGACCTCCAGGATCACGTGGTAGGTGTTGACCTGGCTGAAGTACTGCGTGACCTGCCGCTGGCCGAACGCGTCATACAGCGTGTCGTCGATGACCTGCGGCTGCACCCCGAACCGCGCGGCGGCGTCGCGGTCGATGGTCATCGTCAGGGTGGTGCCGCCGGTCTGCTGGTCGCTGGTGACGTCGCGCAGCATCGGCAGGCCCTGCAGCTTCTTCAGCACTTTCGGCGCCCACTGGAACAGTTCGTCGATGTCGGCGTCCTGCAGCGTGTACTGGAACTCGGTCTTGGTCAGCCGGCCGCCGACGCGGATGTCCTGCGAGGCCTGCAGGAACGCCGCGGCGCCCGGAATCGTCGCCAGCTTCGGGCGCAGCCGGGCGATGTAGTCCTGCGCCGAGCCGCCAACCCGCTGGTCCCACGGCTTCAGCGCGATGTAGATGCGCCCGTTGTTTTCCGTCTCCCCGGCCGAACCGGCGCCCACCGTCGCGCCATACGACAAGGTGTCCGGATCGGCGCCTATAATGGCGTTCAGCTTGCGCTGGATCTGCACCATCTGCTGGTAGGAGATGTCCTGCGCCCCTTCCGTCACGCCGGCCACCAGGCCGTTGTCCTGCTCCGGAAAGAAGCCCTTCGGGATGACGACATACAGGTAGACCGTGCCGGCCATCGTCGCCAGGAACACCATCAGGGTGACGAACCGGAACCGCAGGGCGACATCCAGGGTGCGGCGATACCCGGCGACCATGGCGTCGAAGAAGCGCTCGACCATCCAGTAGGCCCGGCTGTGCCGCCCGCTGCCATGCCGCAGGAAGCGCGAGCACATCATCGGCGTCAGCGTCAGCGACACGACCGCCGAGACCAGCACGGCGACGGAGACCGTCATCGCGAACTCGCGGAACAGCCGGCCGATGATGCCGCCCATCAGCAGCAGCGGGATGAACACCGCCACCAGCGACAGGCTGATCGACACGATGGTGAAGCCGATCTCGGCGGCGCCCTTCAGGGCGGCCTCCATCGGGTTCATGCCCCTCTCGATGTGCCGGTAGATGTTCTCCAGCATGACGATGGCGTCGTCGACCACGAAACCGACGGCGATGGTCAGGCCCATCAGCGACAGGTTGTCCAGGCTGAAGCCGAGCAGGTACATCGCCGCGAAAGTACATATCAGCGCCACCGGCACGGTGACCGAGGGAATGATCGTCGCCCAGGCGCTGCGCAGGAACAGGAAGATCACCATCACCACCAGGGCGATCGACAGCATCATAGTGAACTGCACCTCGGCCAGCGAGGCGCGGATGGTCTGCGTCCGGTCCATGATGACGCTGACGTGGATGGCCGGCGGCAGCGCGGCTTCCAGGCGCGGCAACGTGGCCTTGATGCGCTCGACGGTGTCGATGACGTTGGCGCCGGGCTGCTTGAAGATCACCAGCAGCAGGCCCTTCTTGCCGTTCTGCCAGGCGGTCATGAGGCGGTTTTCCGGGGCGTCGACGGCCCGCCCGATGTCGCGCACCCGCACCGGGGCACCGTGGCGCCAGGCCAGGATGACGTTGTCGTACTCCGCCGCCTTGGTCAGCTGGTCGTTGTTGTAGATGGTGAAGGCCCGCTTCGGCGTCTCGATCGTGCCCTTCGGAGCGTCCACCGTGGCGTTCACCAGGACGTGGCGCACGTCCTCCAGCGTCATGCCCATCGCCGCCAGCTTGGCCGGATCCACCTGGACGCGGACGGCGCGCTTCTGCTCGCCGCCGATGTAAAGGCCGGACACGCCGGCGATCTGCGACACATGCTGCGCCAGCACAACGTCGGCGTAGTCGTCGACCGTGATCAGCGGCAGCTCGTCCGACTGCACGGCGATGATCAGGATGGGCGAGTCGGATGGGTTGACCTTCCAGTAGTCCGGGCTGGAGGGCAGGTCCTTCGGCAACTGGCCGCTGGCGGCGTTGATCGAGGCCTGCACGTCGCTGGACGCCGCGTCGATGTTGCGGTCCAGGTCGAACTGCAGCGTGATCTGCGTCTGCCCCAGCACGCTGACCGACGTCATCTCGCTCAGCCCGGACATTTGCGCGAACTGCCGTTCCAGCGGCTGGGCCACGGTGCTGGCCATGGTTTCCGGGCTGGCGCCGGGCAGCTGGGCGGAGACCATGATGGTCGGGAAATCGACCCGCGGCAGCGGCGCGACCGGCAGGAACGGGTACGCGGCGAGGCCAACCAGGACCAGGGCCGCAGTCAGCAGCGACGTCGCGACCGGGCGGCGGATGAACGGGGTGGAAATGCTCATGCGAAGGGCTTCTCCACGAGGTTAGTCAACCGGCGAGCCGGGACCGCGATGGCGGGAGATGGGCGAGGCCGTCGCCTTGCCGTCCGTCGCCCCCTCGTCATGGCCGGGCGTGTCCCTACGGGATGCACGAATTTCGGAAACGGTCCGCCGCGGCGTTCCCCGATCGTCATGGCCCGGCTTGTCCGGGCCACCTGTCGCGGCACACGTGCTGGAATAGGTGGCCCGGACAAGCCGGGCCATGACGATCGGGGGGAAGACGACCGGCCTCCCTTCGCCCGACCACCGGCGCCTGCGGATCCGCATTTCCATGGCAGATCCATTCAGGTGCCCGGTTTCGCCGGTTCCGCCGGTGCCTCCCGCACGGCGACGCGCGTGCCGGACTGCAGCCTGGACTGGCCGTTCGTCACGACCACGTCCCCGGCAAGCAGTCCGCTCGAAACGACGTAAAGATCGCCCTCCTGCCGGGCCACCTCCACCGGCTGCATCGCCACGACGTCATTCGGCCCGACCCGATAGACGAACAGCCCGTCGGGACCATGCTGGATGGCCGCCGCCGCGACGGCGACCACATCACGGTCTATCCCCAGCAGCAACGCCACATGGACGAACTGGCCCGGCCAGAGCAGGCGCTGCTTGTTCGGCATGTCCGCTTTCAGCTTGATCGTCCCGGTCGTGCTGTCGATCGTGTTGTCGGCCGTCAGCAGCACGCCGCGGTCGAGCTCGGTCCTGTCGTCGTCGGCATAGACGACGGTTTCGACCGGATGCTGCCCCATCGCCCGGGTAACAGCCGGCAGCGAGTCCTGCGGCAGGGTGAAGGTGACCGTGATCGGCTGCACCTGGGCAATCGACATGATCGGCGTCGCCTCCGCCGAGTGGACGACGTTGCCCGGATCGACATTGCGCAGGCCGACCCGGCCATTGAACGGCGCCGTGATGAAGCAGAAGCTGAGATTGAGCTGCGCGGTTTCGATCTGCGCATCGTCACCCGCAAGCGTGGCGACCAGTTGGTTGACCATCGCCCGCTGGGTATCGACCTGCTGGTGCGAGGCGAAGTCGCTCCGGCTCAGCGCCGCGTAGCGCGCCAGGTCCGCCCGGGCGTTGGCCAGTTGCGCCTCGTCCTGCTGCTTCCTGGCGAGAGCGGCGGCCAGGGTCGCGTGATAGGGGCGCGGGTCGATGACGGCCAGCAGATCGCCCTTCCTGACATCCTGGCCTTCCCTGACCGGCACCCGGGTCAGCGTCCCATCGACCCGCGGCCGCAACTGGACGGAATAGTAGGCCTGGACCGTGCCGAGACCGTGCAGCCAAATCGGCACGTCCTGGCGAGTCACCTTGGCGGCCACGACCGGGATCGCAGACGGTGCCGTCTCCAGCTGGGCGGCCGCGATGCACGGGGCGAGGAGAACGGCGAACGCGGCCACTGCGGCAAGCACGCTCCTCCCCATCCGAACCATGTTACGGCTCGTGTCCGCCATCGCTCACTCCAATATTGCTCAGGGTCTGATGCAGAATGACCGCTCCCATTGTGGCAAGGACGCCCCGACCGTCATGCGGCCCTGCGGCCACCATGACACGGAAGGGCCGGTGCGCCGGCTCCGGCGGATCGGTAATTTCCCCCAAGCCCTTCATGCCCGGACGAGCATGCCACAGTCATCAGGACCAACCGGGCTACAAGCACCCGCTCCTTGTTCCCATATCACTCCATCACCGATCAGTTTGGAAACAAACGCCAGCGTGAAGGCCCTGGTAGCAGCCTGAACAGCCCGTTGGATCAAGCTCTGTTCGATCTGTGCGGTGATAGGGCTGGTCCGGTATGTTTATCGCGTGACGGAACGCCCCACCAATCATCAAGCAGCGACCCATTCGACTGCCGCGCCAGCGAGTGGTAAGGTGGCAAAGAGGTGAATACCGCCGGAGTTCAACATGCGTTGGAAAGACATTAAAGAGAGCACAACCTTAGGTCGCTCTCCTCCTTCGGGGTGGGCGGAAGAGCTGGAACGCGGGCTTGACGATATCCGGCTGGGGCGTGTCGTGCCGGTCAGTGACGTGATCGGCGATCTCGACGCGGCCTTGGCGGAAATGGCCAACGACGGGCTGGGCGGCGAGGTTGGCCATGGCGAAGATAGCCGAAACAGCTCGGCGGCAAATCAACGATCTCAAAAATGATTTTCGGCAGAAGCAGCGTCCCGAAGCTATCTGGAATCTGCGGCAGGCCATTATTGCGGCAGAAGCAGCCGTTGATGATCCGAATACCCGGTACCGAACCTATCCAGCGACATACACAAGTCTGTCACGTCCCGGTGTTCGATGGATAAACCTTCGTGTCTATTGGATAACCTACAAGCGCAGCAAAGGCGAAATGGTCATTACCAACGTCTTTTAGGAGCAGGCTGACATCCCGGCACGCTATGGCCGCCTCGTTCGGCGCTGACCTCTCAAGCCCAACTGGATGATGGCCGCACACGTCGATCAGCGCATCCCTTTATCATGCCATGCGCCACGCATGCATTCCAGCGAACCGGGACAAAACGCCGGTCTGCACCGGGTTCGCCCGCCAATGAACCGTCTTTCCGCCGGAAACGAAAACGGGCCACATCCAGGCGATCTGGACGTGGCCCGTCGTCAGGCGACGTATGGCAGCAGCCGATGGGTTACCCGACGCGGTTCTGCACCAGTTCGGTCACCACCGCCGGATCGGCCAGCGTCGAGGTATCCCCCAGGCTTTCCGTCTCGTTGGCCGCGATCTTGCGCAGGATGCGCCGCATGATCTTGCCGCTGCGGGTCTTCGGCAGCGCCGGCGCCCACTGGATCGCGTCCGGCGAGGCGATGGGGCCGATCTCCTGGCGCACCCAGGCGACGAGTTCCTTGCGGAGCTCCTCGGTCGGCTCTTCCTCGGCGTTCAGGGTGACATAGGCGTAGATGCCCTGGCCCTTGATGTCGTGCGGGAAGCCGACAACCGCCGCCTCGGCGACCTTCGGATGCGCGACCAGGGCGCTTTCCACCTCGGCCGTGCCCATGCGGTGGCCGGAGACGTTGATCACGTCATCGACGCGGCCGGTGATCCAGTAGTACCCGTCCGCATCCCGCCGCGCGCCGTCACCGGTGAAGTACAGGCCCGGGAAGGTCGAGAAATAGGTCTGCTTGAACCGCGCATGGTCGCCGTACACCGTGCGCATCTGGCCGGGCCAGGAGTCGCTCAGGCACAGGTTGCCCTCGGTCGCGCCGGTCAGTTCCTTGCCGTCGCCGTCGACCAGCAGCGGCCGGACCCCCGGCAGCGGCAGCGTCGCCGAGCCCGGCTTCAGCGCCGTTGCGCCCGGCAGCGGACTGATCAGGATGCCGCCGGTCTCGGTCTGCCACCAAGTGTCGACGATCGGGCAGCGCGCGTCGCCGACGACATGGTAGTACCACAGCCAGGCTTCCGGATTGATCGGCTCGCCCACGCTGCCGAGCAGGCGCAGCGAGGTGCGCGCGGTCTTCTTCACCGGGCCCTCGCCGTCGCGCATCAGCGAACGGATGGCGGTCGGCGCGGTATAGAAGATGCTGACCTTGTGCTTGTCGATCACCTGCCAGAACCGGCTGGCGTCGGGGTAGGTCGGAATGCCCTCGAACATCAGCGTGGTCGCGCCGTTGGCCAGCGGGCCGTACACTATATAAGTGTGGCCGGTGACCCAGCCCACGTCGGCGGTGCACCAGTAGACGTCGCCGGGGCGGTAATCGAACACGTTCTGATGCGTGTAGCTCGCCCAGACCAGGTAGCCGCCGGTGGTGTGCAGCACGCCCTTCGGCTGGCCGGTGCTGCCGGAGGTGTACAGGATGAACAGCGGATCCTCCGCGTTCATCGGCTCCGGCTCGTTGACCGGGGAGGCGTCCGCCACCAGCGTCGCATAGTCGTGGTCGCGGCCCGGCTGCATGGCCACCTTGCCGCCGGTGACCTTCACCACGACGACGTTCTTCACGCTCGGGCAGGATGCCAGCGCCTTGTCGGCGTTCGCCTTCAGCGGCACGCTGCGCCCGCCGCGGCGGCCTTCGTCGGCCGTGATCAGCAGCGTGGCGTTGCAGTCCTGGATGCGGTTCGAAAGGCTGTCGGGCGAGAAGCCGCCGAACACGATCGAGTGGATCGCGCCGACGCGCGCGCAGGCCAGCATCGCCACGGCCGCTTCCGGCACCATCGGCAGGTAGATCGTCACGCGGTCGCCGCGGCCGACGCCCAGGCCCTTCATGACGTTGGCGAAGCGGCAGACCTGCTCGTGCAGTTCCCGGTACGTGACGTGCTTGCTGTCGTTCGGGTTGTCGCCTTCCCAGATGATCGCCGTCTGGTCGCCACGTTCGGCCAGGTGCCGGTCGAGGCAGGAGGCGGAGGCGTTCAGCACACCGTCCTCGAACCACTTGATTGAAATGTCACCGGTGAAGTTGGTGTTCTTGATCTTGGTAGGCGCTTTGATCCAGGCCACGCGCTGGGCTTCCTTCGCCCAGAAGGCCTCGGGGTTGCTCGCCGCCTGATCATAGGCCTCGCGGTAGCCAGCTTCATTGATATGCGCTGTGCTGGCGAGGTCCGGGCGGACAGGGAACACCTGATCGTGGGTATGATCAAAATCTGTCACGGACCTGTTTCCTAACATCCCTAAAGGGTCACACCTGATGTGCGGCGTTTTCAGGCGCCAGGCGACACATGGATCATGCCGTCGAGGATCACCACGTCCACCAGCGTCAGCCGGTCACCCTTGCACGGCCCGGAGATACACGTACCGTCGGTGATTGTGAACTCGGCACCATGGGTCGCACAGATAATAAATCGGCCATCGGAAGAGAGAAATCGATCCGGCACCCAATCCAGCGGGGTACCAATGTGTGGGCAGGCGTTCTGATAGACATGAACAGCGTTGCCCTGGCGTATCGCCATCAGCCCGGTGAACTGGCCTTCATCCGGCGGAAACCCCTTGGCGCCGTTGTCGGGGATATCGTCCAGCCGGCATAACGCGCGCAGTTTGCTGTGGATCAAAGGTTCCATCCGCCCATCCGACATAGTTTATCCCAATGCGGCCTCGAGATCGGCATCACCGACAGCCTGGACTGACGGACCAGCGGCAGGTCCGCAAGGCCCGGGTCCGCCTTGATGTCGGCCAGCGTCACCGGCTTCGGCAGCGGGCGGACCGCCTTCAGGTCCACGCACACCCAGTCGCCGCTCTCGGCGGTGGGGTCGGGATAGGCTTCCCGCACCACCTCGACAATGCCGACGATCTGCTTGCCGACGTTCGAGTGGTAGAAGAACGCCCGGTCCCCCAGGCGCATGGCCTTCAGGTTGTTCTTCGCCATGTGGTTCCGCACGCCGGTCCAGGGCTCCACACCGTTCGCGACCTGCTGCGCCCACGAGAACGCATCGGGTTCCGACTTTACCAACCAGTAGCCACTCATCCAGCCTCCGGACAGACGCATTCATGCAATGCCATCTTGTCATCCGGGGCGAGGTTTGTTCAATGCCTGTACCAATGCTTCCGCCACCGCGGCATATAAGGTAAGAAACCCACGTGGACGCTCGCTCGCCTGCCGCTTCGCCCCGACAGGGGCACGTGCTGCACCGCTTCGCCAACCCGGGCCAGTTTCTTCGGCTGTCCGGGAAGGTCCTGCCGTGGCTGTACTGGCCCGGCATCATCCTGACCGTCATCGCCCTGGTCTGGGGGCTGTTCTTCGCCCCCAATGACTGGCAGCAGGGCGACACCGTCAAGATCATGTACGTGCATGTGCCCGCCGCCTGGCTCGCCTCGGCGGGCTATTTCTCGCTGGCCGTCTGCAGCTTCATCTCCCTGGTCTGGCGCCACCCGCTGGCGGATCTCGCCGCGGTGGAGATCGGGCCGGTCGGCGCCGGGTTCACCGCCGTCTGCCTCGCCACCGGCAGCCTGTGGGGCAAGCCGACCTGGGGCGCTTGGTGGGTGTGGGATGCGCGGCTGACCTCGGTCTTCGTGCTGTTGCTGCTGTACCTGGGGCACATCGCCCTGGTCCGCGCCTTCGACGACCCCACGCGCGGCTATCGCGCCGGGGCGATCCTGGCCCTGGTCGGCGTGATCAACCTGCCGATCATCAAGTTCAGCGTCGATTGGTGGAACACGCTGCACCAGCCGGCCTCCATCGGGCTGACCGGCGCGCCGACCATCGCCTCCAGCATGCTGTGGCCGCTGCTGTTCTCCGCCATCGGCTTCACGCTGCTGTTCGCCGCCATCACCATCACCCGGACCCGCGCGGCGGTGATGGAGCGGCGGATCCGCTCGCTGCTGATGGCGCAGGCGTCCTCCGCGACCGAGCAGGAAGCCGTGTCATGACCCACTGGCCTTTTATCGTCGGCGCCTATGTCATCGCCATCGGCGTGCCGCTGGTCCTGGGGATCGAGGCCGCGTTCCGGGTGCGTGCCGCCCGGCGCCGGCTGGAGGCGATCGACATCCGCCGCAATCGAGGAAACGCATGACCCGCAAACGCAAACGGCTGATCCTGGTGCTGGCCTGCGGCATCGGCCTGGGTTCGGCCGCCGCCCTGACCCTGTCGGCGTTCAGCGACAACCTGGTGTTCTTCGTCACGCCGTCCGACCTGGCCAAGAACGAACATCCCGGGCGGCAGCTTCGCCTCGGCGGCCTGGTCGAGCAGGGGACGGTCGTGCGGACCGCGGCCAATGGCACCGCCGGCGTGCGGTTCCGGGTGACCGACGAGAAGGCCAGCGTGCCGGTGGTGTACAAGGGCATCCTGCCGGACCTGTTCCGCGAGGGGCAGGGCGTCGTCGTCCTGGGATCCCTGCAGCCGGACGGCGTGTTCCGCGCCTCCGAGGTCCTGGCGAAGCACGACGAGACCTACATGCCGAAGGAAGTGGCCGACGCCCTGAAGAAGTCGGGCCGCTGGAACCCCAGCGCCGGACCGCCGCCGCCGGCCTCCACCTGGAACGAGCCGATCAAGCAGGCCTCTGGCCAGCCGCCGGGATGACATGAGCCAGAACCTCTCCGTACAGGTCTGCATCATGGGCGCCGGCCCGGTCGGCGGCACCCTGGCGTGCCGGCTGGCCGGCGCCGGTGTCAGCGTCGCGGTCATCGACAACGCGGCCCTGCCGCCGATGGAGCACCCGGCGTTCGACGGCCGCGCCTATGCCATCGCCGCGGGCGCGCGGGCGCTGCTGGATGATTCCGGCATGTGGGACGTGCTGGACGTCCCGCCCCACCCGATCCAGGAGATCCGCGTCAGCGACGGCCGCGTCGGCCGTGCACCATCCCGCCTGCACCTGCATTTCGACCATCGCGAAGCGACGAATGAGGCCCGCCCGTTCGGCTGGATGGTCGAGGCCCGGTCGCTGCGCAAGGCCCTGAACGCGCGGTTTCCGAACCAGCCGGGCCTGCACCTGTTCGCCCCTGCCAAGGCCAGCGTCACCCGCTCCGAGGATGGGGCGGTGGTGCGCCTCGATGACGGCACGATGATCCAGTGCCGCCTGGTGGTCGCCGCCGAGGGCCGCAACTCGCCGCTGCGTCAGCAGGCGGGGATCCAGGTGACGCGGATTCCGTACCACCAGACCGGCATCGTCTGCGCCATCGCGCACGAGCGGCCGCACAACGACACCGCGCTGGAGCACTTCCTGCCGGCCGGCCCGTTCGCCGCCCTGCCGATGGGACCCAGCGCGGATGCCGAGCCGGGTGGCGCGCCGAACATCTCCGCCATCGTCTGGACCGAGCGCAGCCGGGACGTGCCGCCGATCATGGCGCTGGACGATGCGCGGTTCACCCGGGAGATCGGCCGGCGCCTGGGCAACCACCTGGGTGCGATCCGCGCGGTCGGCCGCCGCTGGTCCTATCCGCTGTCGGCGATGATCGTGCACCGCTATGTGGACACCCGCATGGCGCTGGTTGGCGACGCCGCGCATGGCGTGCACCCGATCGCGGGGCAGGGGCTGAACCTGGGTTTCCGCGACGCGATCGCCCTGGCGGACCTGGTGATCGAGGCCGCCGGATCAGGCACCGACGTCGGCAGCGAGGCGCTGCTGGCCCGCTACCAGCGGATGCGCCAGCCGGACAATCTGCTGATGTTCGGCATGACGGACCAGCTCGATCGGCTGTTCAGCACCGACCGCCGGCTGGTGCGCCTTGCCCGCGATCTCGGCATCGAGGGGGTTAATCGCTTCGGTCCGTTGAAGCGCGTGTTCATGCGGCAGGCGATGGGGTTGCCGGCGTTCGGGTAACGGCAGGCCTACCTGACACGGCCGTTGCTATCTCGTCATGGTGGGCGAAGGCCCGCCATCCACGCCTTCTGCTGGTATCGGCACCGCAAGGCGTGGATGGCGGCCCTTCGGCCGCCATGACGGGGAGAGGCAGCCTGGCCCGCCCCTCCGACCAACCCGCATGCCCCGCCTACGGCAGCAGCACGGTGCTCCCGGTCGTCTTGCGCCCCTCCAACGCCTCGTGCGCCAGGGCGGCATCCTTCAGGCTGAACGTCTGGTTCACCTGGATCTTCACCGCGCCGCTGCCGACCACGTCGAACAGGTCCGCCGTGACATGCTCCAGGTCGGCACGCTTCGCCGTGTAGGTCGCCAGGGTTGGCCGGGTCAGGAACAGGCTGCCCTTCGCGCCAAGAATGCCGATGTCAAGCGGAGGCACCGGACCGGACGCATTGCCATAGCTCACCATCAGCCCGAGCGGGGCCAGGCAATCCATGCTGGCACCGAAGGTGTCCTTGCCCACGCTGTCATAGACGACAGGCACCATCGCGCCGCCGGTGATCCGCTTGACCTCGGCGGCCAGCTTGCTGTGCCCGACAATCGCATGCGCAGCGCCGTTCGCCAGGGCCATCTCGGCTTTTTCCTCGTTCGAGACCACGCCGATGACGGTCGCGCCCAGATGCTTCGCCCATTGGCACATGATCAGCCCGACCCCGCCGGCCGCCGCATGCACCACGATCGTGTCCCCGGGCTTCACGTCGTAGGTGCGCCGCAGCAGGTACTGCGCGGTCATCCCCTGCAGCATCATCGCCGCCCCGGTCTGGAAGTCGATCCCATCCGGCAGCCTGACCAGCCGATCGGCGGCGATGACCCGCTCGGTCGCGTAGCCGCCCAGCGGGCCGGCGTAGGCAATCCGGTCCCCAGGCGCCAAGTTGGTGACGGCGCCGCCCACGGCCAGCACCGTGCCGGCGCCCTCCTGGCCGATGATCAGCGGCATGCCGGGTGCCTTGTAGAGCCCGGTGCGGAAATACACGTCGATGAAGTTCAGGCCGATGGCCTCGTGCTTGATCAGCGCCTCGCCCGGCCCCGGCTCAGGGGTCGGCACATCTTCCCAGACCATCACCTCCGGGCCACCATTGGCGTGGATGCGGATTGCCTTCGTCATGTCGTGTCTCCGTACGGCAAGGTGGGTCAGAGCAAGGTTCGGGTCGGGTTTTCCAACGTCAGAAGCCAGCGTTTGGTTGCCAGTCCGTCACCACCGGAGTAGCCGCCAATGTGGCCGGCGGCAACGACCCGATGGCACGGAATGATCAGCGGGATTGGATTGCGCCCATTCGCCTGCCCGACGGACCGGGCGCTGCCGCCGGCGCTGGCCGCGATCTCCTGGTAGCTGCGGGTTTCGCCATAGGGGATCTCGCACAGCGCTTTCCACACCGCCAGGCGATAGGGCGTGCCGGCGGGCGCCAGCGGCAGGTCGAACTGCCGCAGCTCGCCGTCGAAATACGCCTGCAGCTGCTCTTCCGCCCGGTCCAGCAAAGCCGATCGGCTTTGGTCCCGCCCCCAGCCCCAGTCGAGCGAGACGATCGCGCCATCTTCCTCTGCCACGGTGATGTCGCCGATGGGGGTATGGAGCGAAAGCTGTGGCACGTCCGGTATTCCAGGTGAACAGGCAGGATGCGAAGCCTTCGCCGGGCCTTGTGTCAAGGGCACCCCGGAAAGGCGCAGTCAGCGGTTGGCGCCGGGCACCCAGGGCACATCCGCCGCCGCGTTCCGGTTCAGCACGCGGGCCAGGACGAAAAGATGATCGGACAGCCGGTTCAGGTAGCGCAGGATGACCGGATTGATCGCGTCCAGCCGGACCACGCTGCGTTCCGCCCGGCGGACCAGGGCGCGGGCCATGTGGGCATGGGCGGCGCCACTGGTGCCGCCCGGCAGGATGAAGCTCTTCAGCGGCGGCAGCACGGCGTTCATCTGCTCAACCTCGGCCTGCAAACGCTGCACAGCCGGGTCGGTCAGGCGCAGCCGCCCCGCATCCATCCCGGGCACCGCCAGATCGGCGCCGATGTCGAACAGGTCGTTCTGGATGCGCGCGAGCATGGCGTCTTCGGTGGCGTGGTCCCGGGTATGCAGCCGCAGCAGCCCGAGGCTGGCGTTCGCCTCGTCCACCGCCCCCAGCGCCTCGATCAGCCGATCGGCCTTGGAAACACGGGATCCGTCGCCCAGCGAGGTTTCCCCGCTGTCGCCGCCTTTCGTCACCACCCGATCGATGCGTACCATGGCAAAAGCCTCCAGATGTGACAGTGGTCTAATTCTCCGAGAAGACAAACCGAAACGGCATGTCGAACGGCACCGCAACCCCTTCCTTCATGGCCGGCTGGAACCGCCACTTGCGCACGGCGTTCACCGCGGCCCGGTCCAGTGACCCGAAGCCGGAGCTTTCCGCCACGTCGACGCCGGTCGCGTAGCCGTTCGCCGCGACATGGATAATGACCAGGACGGTGCCGGTTTCCCGACGCGCGGCCGCGTCGGACGGATAGGGCGGCGGGCGGTTGCGGAACCGGTCGTCCGGCATGGCGGGAATCACGTGGCCGCCCATGACCCGCGCATTGGTGTCGCTGTCGGTGCCGGCAAAGTCGAACACCGGGGCGTTGACCGCCTTGGGCGGACTCGGCGCCTGTTCCGGCCGAGGCGGTTGCGGTGTGGCCGCCGCCGTGGCCGCCGGGAAGGGCGGCGGCGGAACCGGCTCGCTGCCGGAGGGCGGGAGCGGGACGGATTTCACCGCCGGCGCCGGTGCGGTCTTCTCCGGCGTCGTGGTCTTCTCCGGCGGCGCCGGCGCCCTGGCCGGTGGCTGCGCCGGCTGGGCCGCCTTCGTATCGGGCTGCCCGGGCTGGCTCGGCGCCGCGCCCTTGCGCTCCACCATCAGGAGTTCCACGGTCCCCTGCTCGTTGGATTTCTTCTCGGCCGGCGCGACCGGCGCCAGCAGCACGATCCCGCCAACGGACAGCAGATGCACCAGCACCGACAGCCCGATCGCGATCATCAGCAGGCGACGGCGGCGGACGTCCGCCAGCGTAAAGCGCCGTCGGCGGTTCTCCGGGCCCGGTACGGCGATGAGCTTCGAGGTCATGTTTCCTGGTTGGGTTATTGCGCCATGTAATCGCTTCCGATCACTTTTCCCATCCTCGGCTTTTCCGGATCGTGCCGCCGCGGGCGATCAAATCACGACTTTACCGCTTCACGCGATGCGGCCGCGCCTGTCGGATGCGTTAGTGTCTCCTCAATGAGCACAACGCCACCTGCCGGAATCCTGGCCGCGCTGGAGCGCATGCATCTCCTGCACGGCGCATCGCCGCCAGGGGAGCCGCTGGCGGGCGGCGTGTCGTCCGACATCTGGCGGATCGACCTGCCGTCCGGGCCCGTCTGCGTCAAGCGCGCCCTGGCGAAGCTGCGCGTCAGCGCCGACTGGCAGGCGCCGGTGGAGCGCAACCTCTACGAAGCGCGATGGATGCAGGTTGCCAACCAGGCCGTGCCGGGAGTGACGCCCGCGCTGCTGGGCCAGGACGCCGCCACCGGCACCCTCGCCATGGCCTACCTGCCGGCGGACCGGTATCCGCTGTGGAAGGGAAAGCTGCGCGACGGCCAGGTTGACCCCGCCTTTGCCGCCGCCGCCGCCCGGGCCCTGGTCCGCATCCACGCCGCGACCGCGGCCCAGCCGTCCCTGGCCGCCGACTTCCCCACCGACAGAATTTTTCATGACATCCGCCTGGAACCCTACCTGACACAGAGCGGCCGCGCCCATCCCGACCTGGCCGGGCGCATGCAGGCGCTGATCGAGACGACGCAGCGCAACAAGCATGCCCTGGTGCATGGCGACATCAGCCCGAAGAACATCCTGTCCGGTCCGGACGGCCCGGTGTTCCTCGACGCCGAGTGCGCCTGGTGGGGTGATCCGGCGTTCGACCTGGCTTTCTGCCAGAACCACCTGCTGCTGAAATGCCTGTGGGTGCCGTCAAAGCGCGATGCTCTGCTCGCCTGCTTCCGCGCGATGACGGCGGCCTATCTGCCGCAGGTTTCGTGGGAGCCGCCGGCGGCGTTCGAGGCTCGGGCGGCGCACCTGCTGCCGGCGTTGCTGCTGGCCCGGGTGGATGGCAAGTCGCCGGTCGAATACATTACCACCGACGCCGATCGGCATACGGTTCGCAAGGTCGCGCGCCGGCTCCTTCTGGCCCCGGCCGATGGGCTGGCTGATGTCGTCCGGGCCTGGGAAGAGGAAATCGTCCGATGACGGATACCGCGATCGCCTACGTGCACGCCCGCCGCGTCTGGGACAGTCGCGGCCGCCCGACCGTGGAGGCCGACGTCCTGCTGGAGGGCGGCGCCGTCGGACGGGCCATCGCCCCGGCCGGCGCGTCCACCGGCTCGGGCGAGGCGCTGGATCTGCGTGACGGCGGCACGGCGTTCGGCGGCTACGACGTGCGCAAGGCCGTCGCCAACGTCAACGACGTCATCGCGCGCGCGGTCACCGGCATCGATGCGGCGAACCAGGAAGCGCTCGACGAGCGCCTGATCGAGCTGGACGGGACGCGCAACAAGACCCGGCTCGGCGCCAACGCCACCCTGGCGGTTTCCATGGCCGCGGCGCATGCGGCGGCGGCGGCGGTCGGCGAGCCGCTGTACCGCTATCTCGGCGGCGCCGACGCCGCGCGGATCCCGCTGCCGCAGATCCAGATCTTCGGCGGCGGGGCGCACGCAGGCCGCCGGGTGGATATCCAGGATTTCATGGTGATGTGTCCGGCCGCGGAGAACTTCGCCCAGGCGCTGGACTGGACGGCCGAGATCTACCGCGCCGCCGGGACGCTGCTGCAGGAAGCCGGCACCCTGGCCGGCGTCGCCGACGAGGGCGGCTGGTGGCCGTCCTTCGCCAGCAACGAGCAGGCGCTCGACACGCTGGTGGCCGCGATCGAGCGCGCCGGGCTGCGTCCCGTCGAGCAGGTCGGCATTGCCCTGGACGTCGCCGCCTCGGACTTCGGCCGCAATGGCCGCTACAAGCTGGCCCTGGACGGCAAGGAGCTGTCCACCGACGGCATGATCGAGCTGCTGGCCGGCTGGATCGGCCGCTATCCCATCCTGTCGCTGGAAGACCCGCTGGCGGAGGACGACACCGCCGGCTTCCTCGCCTTCACCCGCGCCGCCGGCAACCGAATCCAGGTCGTCGGCGACGACCTTCTGGTCAGCGACGCCGATCGGCTGCGGGATACGGCGGGGGCGGCGAATGCCATCCTGCTGAAGCCTAACCAGCGCGGAACCCTGACCGAGACGCTCGACGCAAGGCGCGTGGCGGACGAATGCGGTTATGCGACCATCGTCTCCGCCCGGTCGGGGGAAACCGAGGACGTCACCATCGCCCATCTCGCCGTCGGCTGGGACGCCGGACAGTTGAAAGTCGGCAGCTTCAGCCGCGGCGAGCGCATGGCGAAGTGGAACGAGATGCTGCGGATCGAGGAGGCCCTGGGCGGCAAGGCCCACTTCGCCGGCCGATCGGTGCTGGGACGGTCGCCGCCATGAACGTCGTCTTCCACGCCGCCGCCGGCCCCGACCTGGCCGGGCGGCTGCAACGGCTGCCGGGCCTGTCGATCACCGTCTGTCCCGAGGACGACAACGAGACGCTGTTCCGGCTGCTGCCCGAATGCGACGTGCTCTGGCACGTGCTGCAGCCCTGCACCCGCGCCATGATCGCCGCCGCCCCCCGGCTGAAGCTGATCCAGAAGATCGGCGTTGGCGTGAACACGATCGACCTGGAAGCGGCGAAGCAGCGCGGCATCCCGGTGTGCAACT
Source organism: Rhodopila globiformis (assembly GCF_002937115.1). Lineage (GTDB taxonomy): Bacteria > Pseudomonadota > Alphaproteobacteria > Acetobacterales > Acetobacteraceae > Rhodopila > Rhodopila globiformis. The sequence continues at coordinate 58,784 of NZ_NHRY01000070.1, forward strand.
TGCCCGGCACGAACGCGCGGGCGGTCGCGGAACTGACGCTGGGGCTGATGCTGTCGGTGCTGCGGCGCATCCCGCGGTTCGACCAGGCGGTCCGCGCCGGGATCTGGACGGACGTCGCCTTGCAGGATGGCCTCGGCGAGCTGGGCGGCCGCACGGTTGGCCTTGTCGGCTTCGGCGCCATCCCGAAAATCCTGACCCCGATCCTCGCCGCTTTCGGCTGCACCGTCCTCTATCACAGCCGATCGGCCGGGGGCGATACGGTGGCGGTGCACCGGCCGTTCGAGCGGCTGCTGGCGGAGGCCGACATCGTCAGCCTGCATTTGCCGCTCGTGTCGGATACCGCCCGGATCATCGACAAGGCGGCGCTCGGGCGGATGAAACGGGGGGCGATCCTGGTCAACACCGGCCGCGGCGGCCTCGTCGACCAGCCGGCCCTGGTCGAGGCCCTGGCATCCGGCCACCTCGGCGGCGCCGGGCTGGACGTGTTCGAGGTCGAGCCGCCGGCGGTGAGCGATGCGCTGTTGTCCCTGCCGAACGTCGTCCTGACCCCGCATGTCGCCTGGCTGACCACCGGCACGTTCGACCGCAGCTTTGCCCTGGCGGCCGAGAATTGCCACAGGATCGCGGCCGGCCACCCCCTGCTGCACCAGGTCGCGTGAGCGATGCCTGGCCGCGAGGATCAACCCGGCCGACCATCCGGAAATCCCGACGATGGAAATCCGAACATCGCGCGGGATTTGGCAAGCTGAGAGCAAAAGGTGTTCGGTCACGGTCCAGGGGGGTGGCCAGGGGGGTGGCCAG
>NZ_NHRY01000071.1 GCF_002937115.1 Rhodopila globiformis
CCGTTCAATCCCGCTTTCGCCCACCCTGCCCCGCGCCCGGTTTGTCTTCCCAATCAGCTCCGGACGGCTCAAAAAAACACCCTGACAGAGCGGCCACCTCACAGTCACTCTCCGTTGCGGAAACAGCCATTGTTTGGCCACGACCTCCGCGTAATGGCCGGGTGCGACAGGAAAGGGGGATGAGATCGGAATGACCAGCCCATCGGCACGGCACGTGGCGGATGCCCGCCACTAGACGCCTGCTCGCCCGGCTGCGGAACCTGCGGGCGCATGGCGCCGCGCCGCTCTCCGCACTCGTCGAACTCGTGGCGGCCGAGTTGGTCAGCGAGGTGTGCTCGGTTTACGTCCAGCGCCCGGGCGACATCCTCGAACTCGCGGCGACGGTCGGCCTCAACCCCAACGCCGTCGGCAACACGCGGCTGCGTGTGGGTGAGGGCATCGTCGGCCTGTGCGCCGCCACCGGCGCGGTGATGAACCTGCCGGACGCGCAGAACCATCCCGCCTTCGCCTACCGGCCGGAAACCGGGGAAGAGCCGTTCACCTCGATGCTGGCGGTGCCGGTCCGCCGCTCCGGCCGCACGCTGGGCGTGCTGACGGTGCAGAACCGCACCCCGCGCAATTTCACCGAGCTGGAGGTGGACGACCTGGAAACCGTGGCGATGCTGCTGGCCGAGCTGCTGCCGGGCAGCGGCGCCCTGGACGGCTCGCCCGAGGGGCTGGCGGCCACGGTCCCCCGCCTGTTCAAGGGCGTCACCCTGATGGGCGGCATCGCCGCCGGGCCGATCGTGCTGCTGGCAACCGCAAGGCCGGTGGCGCGGTTCCTGTCGGACGATCCGGAAGCCGAGCAGGCCCGGCTCGATCAGGCGGTGGACCGCATGCAGCGCGGGCTGGACGACCTGTTCTCCGACGTGCCGGCGACCGGGCGCCCCGCCGACATCACCGCCTCCCGCGAGGTTCTGGAAGCCTATCGCCTGGTCGCCGCCGATGCCGGCTGGTTGCGCCGGGTGGCGGAGGTCATCCGTGCCGGCATGACGGCGGAAGCCGCGGTGCAGCGCATCGCCAGCGAACTGCACGACAAAATGCGCCGCATCAGCGACTCCTACCTGCGTGAGCGGCTCGCCGACATGGAGGACCTGGCCAACCGCCTGCTGGCGGCGCTGACCGGGCACGTGCCGATGGAGCACGTGCCGGAAGGCGCGATCCTGGTGGCGCGGCGCCTGGGTCCGGCGGAACTGCTGGACTGGCACGCCCGCGGCATCGCCGGCGTGGCGATCGAGGAAGCCAGCCCGTCCGGCCACGCCGCCATCCTGGCCCGCGCACTGGGCATCCCCGCCATCGGCAGCCTGCGCGGCATGCTGGACAGCGCCGAGGCCGGCGACGACGCCGTGGTCGACGCCGACGACGGCCAGTTCATCCTGCGGCCGGAGACCGAGGTCCGCCACGCCTACGCCCGCGCCAGGGAAACCCGTGACGCCAAGAATGCCGAGCTGGCGACCTGGCGCGGCCGTCCCGCCGCCACCGCCGACGGCGTCGGCCTGAAGCTGATGCTGAACGTCGGCCTGGCGCTGGAGCTGCCGCAACTGGAGCGCACCGGCGCCGATGGCATCGGCCTGTTCCGCACCGAGATCGCCATGCTGGCCCGCAGCTCGGTCGCCGACGTGGCGGAACAGGCGGATATCTATGCCCGCGTGCTGGACGAGGCCGGCGACAGGCCGGTGCTGTTCCGCACCCTGGACCTGGGCGCCGACAAGCTGCTGCCCGGCACGGTGACCGAGGAGGAGAACCCGGCGATGGGCTGGCGCTCGCTCCGCGTCGGCCTGGACCGCCCGGCGCTGCTGCGGCGGCAGCTGCGGGCGCTGCTGCTGGCGGCGGGTGGGCGCGACCTGTCGGTGATGTTCCCGATGGTGGCCACGGCGTCGGAGTTTCGCACCGCCAAGAGCCTGCTGCTGGCGGAAGCCAAGCGCATCCGCCCAGCCTGCGGACGTATGCGGATCGGCACCATGCTGGAGGTGCCGGCGCTGATGTGGCAGCTGCCGGAACTGCTGCGGGACGTTGACTTCATATCGGTTGGCTCAAACGATTTATTGCAGTTCATGTTCGCGGCGGACCGCGGCACGCCGTCGTTGTACGATCGGTACGACTTCCTGTCGCAGCCGGTGCTCGATCTGCTGGAGCAACTATCGGTTGCAGCATGGTCCGCCTCGGTGCCGGTCTCGCTGTGCGGCGAGGCGGCGTCCCGGCCGTTGGAGGCGCTGGTGCTGGCGGCCCTGGGAATCACGACTCTTTCTATGCCGGCCAGCGCGGTCCTGCCGATCAAGGCGATGTTCGCGCAGGTGGAGCTGAAATCGTTCCAGCCGGTGCTGGCGGCGATCCGGCGCGGCGGCGGCATGGGGCTACGCGACCCTATTGCAACCTGGGCACGAGAACGGGGACTCATAACTTAAATCACAGACTCGTGTTTTTTGTGCTGCATACAAGGCGAGGTCTGGATTAATGTCGCAGCCAACCCACCCACCTGGCGCACGCCGATTTTGCCAAGGTGAAGAACTATGGCGTTGGAAAAACCAATCGTGTGGTCTAGAAGCCGCCCGCCGGTCGCGTCTGTCAGAGACGTGACCACGGTATTCCTTCCACACGCATGACAATACCAGAACGGGGCCTCCGGTGCTGCACGAAAGCCGGTCCAAACTTGTCGAAAGTCGCGGCATGATGTCGACTGTCTCACAGGTGATGACGGAGCCGCCGTCTGCCGTGCGGGCCGGCGCGGATTTGCGCGAGGCGCGGGAACGCCTGGGCTGGCCGCTGCCGGACGTGGCGGCCGAGCTGCGGATTCGGCTCGCGCATCTCGAAGCGCTCGAGGATGGGCGCGTGTCGGATCTGCCGGGCGCCGTCTATGCCGTGGCCTTCACCCGCAGCTATGCAAGGCTGCTCGGGCTGGACGCCGAGGAAATGGTGCGGCGCTTCAAGGCCGAGGTCGCGGATGTCAGCCGCAGGACCGAGCTGGTGTTCCCGATCCCGATGCCGGATCGCGGCTTCCCGGCCGGGGCCATGGTGCTGCTCGGGCTGGTGCTGGCGGTTGGCGCCTATACCGGCTGGTACCGCTTGTCCGGCGAGGGCCGCCTGCCGGCCGAGACGGTGACGGCGATACCCGAACGCCTCGCCCCGCTGGCGGAGCAGGCGTTGCCGCCGGTTACGCCGCCGGCGACGGCAGTCGCCACGGCCGCGCCGAATGCCGCGCCGGCGGCCGCGACGGCGCCGGTTGCCGAGCCGGTATCCCCGGTTGCGACGGCGGCATCGACGGTTGCGGCCGCCCCGGCGACGTCCGTGCCTTCGGGCGCGCCATCGGAATCGACGGGTAGGACGTTGGTCTCTTCGGTTGCCGCGCCGGCACCGACGGTTGCGGCGCCTCCGGCTACGGCGTCGGGAACGCCGGCCGCCACGCCGGGTGCGGCACCGGTCATGGCCGAGGGCGCGCCGCCGGTGGCATCGCCCGCCGCCGGCGCAGCCAGCGCCGCCTCGGTTGTCGCGGCTGCGGAGCCTCCCGTACCGGCACCCTCGATCGGTTCAGCGCAGGCGGCGACCCTGCCGCCGGGTGCCAGTGACAGCCGGATCGTGCTGCATGCCACGGCCGATGCCTGGCTGCTGCTGAAGGACCGCAGCGGCAGCGTGCTGCTGAACCGCGTGCTGAAGGCCGGCGAAAGCTGGTCCGTGCCGCCGCGCTCGGGCCTGCTGCTGACCACCGGCAACGCCGGCGGGACGCAGATCCTGGTGGACGGCGCGCCGACGCCCAGCATCGGCGGCTCGGGCGTGGTGCGGCGCGACATGCCGCTGGATCCGCAGGTGGTGAAGGATGGCAAACTCGCCACAGCCCTGCTTCCAGCGAGTGCCTCACGCGGCGGCCGCCAGTAGCGAAACGCCGCGGAAAGCCCCATACTAGCGTTACCGCCGGCCTGTCACGGTCGGCGGCATAACCTGTCTCGTGCCTGCCGAGCCGCCCGATGGCCCGCAGCGCGGCGGCAAACCGGGTCGGGGCGGCTCGACGCGCCCCGCGATGAAGGAGACTTGCATGAGCAGCTATCGGCCCTACCAGGAAATCGTCCGGCGCAAGTCGCGGCGGATTCATGTCGGCAAGGTGCCGGTGGGCGACGGCGCACCGATCTCGGTGCAGACAATGACCAACACCCTGACCACCGACGTGGCCGGGACGGTGGCGCAGATCCAGCGGGCCGAGGCGGCGGGGGTGGACATCGTCCGCGTCTCCTGCCCCGACCAGGAGAGCGCGCTGGCGCTGAAGGACATCGTCCGCCAGGTGAGCGTGCCGATCGTGGCGGATATCCACTTTCATTATAGGCGGGCGCTGGAGGCGGCGGAGAGCGGCGCGGCCTGTCTGCGGATCAACCCCGGCAACATCGGCAGCGACGATCGGGTGCGGGAAGTGATCAAGGCGGCGCGCGACCACGGCTGCTCGATGCGCATCGGCGTCAACGCCGGCTCGCTGGAGAAGCATTTGCTGGAAAAGTACGGCGAACCCAACCCCGAGGCGCTGGTCGAGAGCGCGCTTTACCACGCTAACATCCTGCAGCAGCACGACTTCCACGACTTCAAGATCAGCGTGAAGGCGTCGGACGTGTTCCTGGCGGTGGCGGCGTACCAGCAGCTTGCCGAGGTCTGCGACCACCCGCTGCACATCGGCATCACCGAGGCCGGCGGACGGCGCATGGGCACGGTGAAGTCGTCGATCGGTTTGGGCTCCCTGCTGTGGGCCGGCATCGGCGACACCATGCGGGTGTCGCTGTCGGACGAGCCCGAGGAAGAGGTGCGCGTCGGCTGGGACATGCTGAAGACGCTCGGGCTGCGGCATCGCGGAGTGAAGGTGATCTCCTGCCCGTCCTGCGCACGGCAGGGCTACAACGTGATCGAGACCGTGCAGACGCTGGAGGATCGGCTGTCGCACATCGAGACGCCGCTGACGCTGTCGATCATCGGCTGCGTGGTGAACGGACCGGGCGAGGCGCTGATGACGGATATCGGCGTGACCGGTGGCGGCAACGGCAAGCACATGGTGTACCGGGCCGGAAAGCAGGACCACCAGATCGATACCGCGGCGATGGTGGAGCACATCGTCGAGCTGGTGGAGGCGAAGGCGGCAGAATTGAAGGCGGTGGCGGAGGCGGAGAAGGTCGCGGCGGAATAGGCCGGCTTCCCTGGCGGATGCGGGTGCTGTGGCGGGGAAGAATGGCGGGACATGCGGCCCGGCCACTTCGCTTTCCGTCATGGCCGGGCGTGTCTCCATACGTATCAGGATAGGGCGATTATCGGGGAAGGATTTGGTGCGGCGGCCGTTCTCTTACCGTCATGGCCGGGCGTGTCCCGGCCATGACCAGAGGAAGGCGACGTCGCGCCGCCCGTCCATTTGCGCCTGATGCGTATGGGGCTTGGCATGAGCACTTCGGCGGCGGCGATTCGCTTTGACGATGTGACGATGTGACGATGTGGGTGGAACTGAACGATGGGCAGACGCTCGGCGTTCCGCTTGCCTGGTTTCCGCGGCTGTTGCACGCGACGCCGGAGCAGCGGATGCAGTACCGCATCGGCGTCACCGGTAACGGTCTGCATTGGGAAGAGCTGGACGTGGATATCTCGGTCGAAGGCTTGCTGGCCGGCCGGGGAGACCTGACCGCCAGGCGGCAGGTCGGCGGCTGATCCCAGAGGGGGCAGGCATGGCCAGGCTCGACATCACCCCGCTGGTCAATGCTATCGATCGCCTATGCGAAGGCTTGGCGCGGCACCGCGGCGAGCCAGCGGATATGCAGTTGCGCGATGGCCTGATGCAGCGTTTCGAAGTGTCCTACGAACTGTGCCACCGCGTCCTCCGGCGGTTCATCCGGGAATGCGCCGCCTCGCCGGATGAGGTGGATCGCATGGCCTTCCAGGACCTGATCCGCACTGCCAACCAGCAGGGGCTGCTGCTCGGCGACTGGCCAGCCTGGCACCGCTATCGCGATTTCCGCGCCCGCACCAGCCACACCTATCAGGCCGAGAGAGCGCGGCAGTTGGTGGAAGCAATTCCTGCCTTCCTGGCTGAAGCCGAGTATCTGCGCGACGAACTGCGGAAGCGCCTGGCGTGACTCGAACGATCGCTCTGTCGCCCGATGAGCGGGCGATCGTCTGCGATATCCTGCGTGCGCATCTGCCGCCCGATACGCAAGTGTGGGCATTCGGCTCCCGCGCCACCGGCACCGCCCGCCGCTACTCCGATCTCGATCTGGCGCTGGAGGCGGACGGACCGCTCGGGCTGGCTGTACTGGCCGACGTGGCGGGGGCGCTGTCGGAGTCGGACCTGCCGTACAAGGTGGACGTGATCGATCTGCGGTCGGTTGATCCGGCGTTCCGGGCACTGATCGCGCCGGAGATGGTGGCGCTGGCGGTGTGACGGGCTGACCGGCGCCTCGGCGCTGCAGCAAACCGCAGACGGGTTGGGACGCAGAGTCGGCGCCCTGTCGTCATGGCGGGCGCAGGCCCGCCATCCACGCCTGGCGATGCCGAATTCGGCAAAAGGCGTCCACGGCGAGCGCCGCTGGCGTGACTCGCCGGGTCGCCGATTGCTGACCTGGGATTCGCTTCATGGCGAAATAGAAGCGTTTGATCTGCATGGGCGTCATAGTGCCGTGCTGGATGCCGTGTCGGGTGTGCCGATCAAGGAGGGCGGACGTGGGAGACGCATCCGTGTCTGAGACGCGGGACACGACCGCCGCGTTTTTCGATCTGTATGAGCGGGGCGAGGTGTCCGAGGACGCGATCGACGATTTCGTCGGCGCCTGGCATGAGGCCGGTGACGTCGGAGGCCGCCCGCTCTCGGCGTTCCTGGGCATGACGGCGGACGAGTATGTCGTGTGGGTGATGAATGCCCGGGTGCTGCCGGTGATCCGCGAGGCACGGCGGACGAAGCAGGGGCTGCGGGAGGCGATTGCACATTACCTAGTACACCTCGCCGGAAGAACGAACCCCATTTCGACGGCCGCTCACGCAGCGAGCGGCTTGCCGGTCATGGTCCACTTGAACGGCTTGGCGAGGGTGCGGTTGAAGTAGGCGATGAAGGCCTCGA
>NZ_NHRY01000072.1 GCF_002937115.1 Rhodopila globiformis
CAGGTCCTTGAAATGACTCAAGAACATGACCGTCTCGTCGAATGCCGTACACTCCCTCGCCGCGCCGTCCATCGCCGTTCCCCGTCTAACGAATCGAGGATCGGCATAGATTCAGCGATTTAGCCGTTTGTCACGTACTCATTCACCCGATTGCCCTGGCGTTCGGCGCCTCCCGCCTGGACGCGGCGCCGCTGCTGCGGGGCGTGTATTTCACCTCCGGCACGCAGGAGGGCACGCCGGTCGAACGCCTGACCGCGACAATGGCGCGCAGCTTCGGCATCGACCAGGTGCAGGCGGCGTCGCTCGTGCCGGAGAAGGGGCGCAGCTACTTCCTGACCCGGCTGCTGAAGGACGTGATCTTCGGCGAGGCGACGCTGGTGTCCCGCGATCCCGCGGCGGTGCGGCGCTCGCTGGTGCTGCGCATCGGCGCGGTGGCGGTGGCGGCGCTGGTGGCGCTGCTGGGCACCGGCGCGCTGCTGCAGACCCGCAGCGTCAACAGCGGCGCCGTCGCCCAGGCGAATGCGGCGCTGGCGGCCTATACCGCGGCGGCCAACGCGCAGGCGCTGGACCCGGTGCGCGATGACGACCTGCTGCGCATCCTGCCGCTGCTCGACCAGGCGCGGGCGCTGCCCTACGGCGCCGGTGCGGAGCCCATCGGCGGCGGGTGGTTCCCGGGGCTGTCGCAGGCCGGCAAGCTGGCGGCGGGATCGAGCGTCGTCTATCGTCACGCGCTGGAGAACATCCTGCTGCCGCGGCTGATCACGCGGCTGGAACACCAGATGCGGCAGAACTTCAACCGGCCGGCGTTCCTGTACGAGGCGACGCGGGTCTATCTGGAGCTTGGCTCGCAGGGGCCGCTCGACCCCGACCTGATCAAGGCGTGGATGCACGCCGACTGGCAGGCGGCCTGGCGCGGGCTTGGCGCGGATGACGCGCGGGAACGGCTGGAGCGCCACCTGGCGGCGCTGCTGGACGCGCCGCTGCCGAAGGTGCCGCTGGACGGTGCGCTGGTCGAGGACGCGCAGCGCACCTTCAGCCGCGTGTCGCTGGCCGAGCGGGTGTACGGCACGATCGAGCGCTCGCCGCAGGCGGTGGCGCTGGCGCCGTGGCGGCCGGGCGATGCCGCCGGCGCGTCGGGCGTGCGGGTGTTCCACCGCCGCTCCGGCCGATCGATGAGCGACGGCGTGCCCGGCTTCTTCACCGTGGACGGGTTCTACAAGGTGCTGATGCCGCAACTGCCGGCGGCGACGCGGCGGGCGGCGAGCGAAAGCTGGGTGCTGGGCAAGCAGGTCGAGATCGACCCGAACAGCCCGCAGATGCTGTCGCTGCTGAACGACGTGGTGAAGCTGTACTACGCCGACACCATCCGCACCTGGGACGCGCTGATCGACGATATCGACGTCGCGCCGCTGGGCTCGCTGCAGCAGGCGGTGCAGAGCCTGTATATCCTGTCCTCGCCGGACTCGCCGATGCGCGACCTGCTGGCGGGGATCGTGAAGCAGGTGTCGCTGACGGTGCCGCCGCCGGCGGACAAGGCCAACGGGGCGATGGCGGCGGCGCAGGGCGCGGCGCCGGTCATTGGCGGCGCGGACCCGGCGCAACTGCTGATGGCAGAGGCGTCGCGGGCGCCCGACCCGATCCAGCGCTGGGCGCAGGTGGTGGCCGGCGGCGGCAACACGCTGCGCAGCGGCGGGGCGAAGAAGGGCGCGGCCGAGGCGTTCAACGCGCCCGGCGGGCCGGCTTCGCTGTGCCGGCAGGCGGTGTCGGGGCGGTATCCGTTCAGCCCGGGCTCGGCGAACGACATCCCGCTGGATGATTTCGGCCGGCTGTTCGCGCCGAACGGGCTGCTGGACCAGTTCTTCAGCACGCAGTTGCGGCCGTTCGTCGACACCTCGGGCGCGGTGTGGAAGGCGCAAGCGGTGGCGGGGGTGGCGCCGCCGGTGTCGCCCAGGGACCTGGCGCAGTTCCAGCGGGCGGCGGCGATCCGCGACCTGTTCTTCGGCGCGGGCGGCGACCAGCCGACGGTGCGGTTCGACATCGCGCCGGTGTCGCTGGACAACGGCGCGAAGCAGGTGACGCTGGATTTCGACGGCACGACGCTGGTGGACGGCACGACGCTGGTGTATGCGCATGGCCCGCTGCGGGGGATCTCCGTCACCTGGCCGGGGCCGAACCGGATGAACAGCGCGCGGCTGGTGTTCGATCCGCCGCCCGCCAGCGGCCCGCCGGTGCTGCAGGCGAACGGGCCGTGGGCGCTGTTCCGGCTGTTCGGGCAGGGGCGGCTGCAGCAGGCCGGTTCGTCCGACCGCTACACCCTGACCTTCACCCTGGCCGATCGGCAGGCGGTGTTCGAGATCAGGGCGGGGTCGGTGCTGAATCCGGTCGCGCCGGGCGTGCTGCGGGACTTCCGGTGCCCGGGGCTGTAGCCAGCGGCTTCTACGGCAAGCTGCCGGCGCGCGGCGACTTCGTGCGCGCCGGCCTGCCGCGCGACTTCACCGACCCCTGGGATTTATGGCTGTCCGGCGTGATGGCCGCGAGCCGGGAGGCGGCCGGCGACGCCTGGCTGCCGGCGTTCCTGGAGGCGCCGGTGTGGCGGTTTGTGTTGCCCGCCGGCCTGTGCGGGACGCGCGCCGCGGTCGGGCTGATGCTGCCGAGCGTGGACCGGGTTGGCCGCTATTTCCCGCTGACGTTCGCGGCTTTATTCCAAGGCGGGGCCCCCGCGGGGTTCGAAGGCGGGTCCCCCGCGGGGCTGGAAGGCGGGTCCCTCGCGGGAACCGGCGCGTGGCTGGATCGTTACGAGGATGCGGGGCGGGCGGCGCTGGAGCGGGACCTGGAACCGGACGAGGTCATGGCGATGCTGGACACGCCGGCGCCCGATGGCGCGGGCGTGTCCGTTGGTGTATCGGAATGGTGGACCGAGGGTTCGCCGCGGCTGCAGCCGACGCGCATGGCGTTGCGCTCGCTGCCGGACGCGGCGGCGTATGCCGGAATGCTGGGACTTGCGGTTGCGTAGCAGGTGAAACAAGGAAAGCAGGCGCTCGAGCCGAAGGATTGCCACGATGAGCACACAGCCGTTCCAGTCCTGGGCGATGACGCATCCGGGGGCCAGGCGCCAGTATAACCAGGACACGTTCGTCAATCGCCCGGACCTGGGGCTGTGGGCGGTGGCCGACGGCGCCGGCGGCCACCAGGGTGGCGAGATCGCCGCCGGCCTGCTGCGCGAGGCGCTGGACGAGATCCCGCCGCTGCTGTCAGCCTCGGAGATGCTGGCGCAGGTGCGGCTGAAAGTCGGCGGCACGCATGACGCGCTGCGGGACCTGGCGAACAAGGACCACCAGCCGATTTCGGGGGCCTCGACGATCGTGGTGCTGATCGTGCGCAACGGTCATTTCGCCTGTCTGTGGGCGGGGGATTCGCGGGCCTACCTGCTGCGTGACGGGGTGCTGCGGCAGGTTTCGCACGACCACAGCCTGGTGCAGGAACTGGTCGATGCCGGCGCGCTGCGGCCGGAGGATGCCGAGAGCCACCCGCGCGCCAATGTCATTACCCGGGCGGTCGGCGCGGAGGTGGACGAGCTTTTGCTGGACAAGGTCAGCGATCGGCTTCAGCCGGGGGACCGGTTCCTGCTGTGCAGCGACGGGCTGCACAAGACACTGCGGGAGAGCGACCTGGCCGCCATGCTGGCGGAGTCGACCGGGGTGCCGCCGACGCAGGCGATGATTGCGGCGGCGGTGGCGATGGGTGCGTCGGATAATGTTACGGCGGTGGTGGTGGAGATTGGTGGGGCGGGGCTGTCGGTGTCATAAAAGGGATTCGTGCACAATGTCGAGCAAATCATGCTTGCATACCATGGCAGCAAACCTTCTCGAAATCGGCTTGAGGACTTTTTACAATAATCGCCGAGAGTGACATAAAATTCTTGCAGCCAGAGTCAGATACGCCAACATGATAATTAATTGTTCGGAATGATTTTTCGTTTGCCTTCGTCAAGTCCTGCCCGGAAAGCAGACTTGTCGATTCCAGCGGCAGTTTTGAGGTGGCGTCGCGAAGATATTTCCAAGATACCGGAGCTTACGGCGGTTCAGCCATTGCCAAGGACGATTCTACAGCAGACCCCATGTAAGTTGGGACATCCGCTCATATACGGGAGCGGAGGAATCGATACCGGTATTTATTCGATAAACTTATGAAACTGCGTGCTGCCGCGAATTTTTGCGACAAGCTTTCACACGGTCCGCTGCGCCGGCCATCCACGCCTCAAGGCGCTGATGCAGAGGAAGGCGTGGACGCAGGGCCTTCCCGGTATGACGATAGTGCAATGGCCGCTCGACCCAACATATCTGCGGCCTCTCGTAACGTAACTCCAATGTAGTTGCAAGATCGTCATGGAACTGCTATGTTGCGCTCCGATTCCAACGGAGTTGGATAAATAAGGAAATAGTAAAATGAGCGTATGGCTTTACTTTCCGTTCGGCAACTTTAAAGAAGACGATGTACTGAAGGACGATGTCAAGGACTTCAGAGACGCCGGTGTAAAGTTCCATCGGACTGGCAACAAGCCAAGCTGCCTTGAGCGCGTGGGTGACGGCGATCTTCTCATGATCGGCGGCCACGGTGATGAGGATGATTTCAGCATCTCGATGACGGCGCCGAAAGGAGAACGTTCACTCACAGCGAACGATTCAGCCCAGAAGCTGAAGAAATATGGGCTGAAGCGGACACACCAAAGCATTTTGCTGCTGACCTGCTTTGGTGGCGGGAGTACCAAAAAACACACTCACGCGCCGCGAATAGTCGGTGTCGCCAAGTCTGAGTTAGTTTCAGTGCATAAGAAGGCGGCGGGCAAATGCTTGGCCTCAGTATTGGCAAAGGTATTGGGAAAGGAAGGGTAATACAGCATCCTGGTCGGCGGCTGGCCGGGGTCGTTCATTTCAAATGACCCTGAAACCGGCACTCCGTCCTTCGAATCAAATCCAGACCGAAAGGGCCGCCGTAACACTTACGTAGCTCAGTTGGATCATATTCAGTGGTATGATGCCTCGGGCGCCAACACCATCTGATGGCGTCTTCGGCCAGCATATTGTTGCGCTCAGCGCTGCGCCAGAGGTGGCTGTCGAGCAGGAGTCCGCTGATGGCCGACAATGACACCGGATCAAACGGCCGATGGCCTGCCTAGTGCCACGGCGACGCGCTGCAATTCTGTCAAGGACTCCTCTCGCCAGTCCGGCCGTATCTGGCGGTGACACCTGTTGATTGATCCCGATACTTAAGTAGGTAACCAGAAGCCCTGCGACAAGGTTCTGAGCAAGCAATTGACGCAATGCCCAATTTTAAAGGCTTTTTCGGCATCCCCGGTGCGCACATGTCGCAAGACTTTTGGCTTCCTGGTTAGGACTTGGTAATGAGCAGACGAACCCTGTTTCGAGGTGTTCGTCCGCAGTGAGACTACCGAGCGTTTGCATGGAACAGGTCGCAGGCGAAAACCCAGTATCTCATTGAACTCGTTTACGTGTTGCCGCTCTCGCAACCTTCTGATTACGCTAATCTGCGACCTGCTCCAACGTGCTGCGCGGGCGGCCCAACCCGCCGGTCGGCACCGGCTCGCAAATTGAAATGAGATAGAAATTGCATCTTTCGCAGAAACCCTCGCCACCGTCAGCCGGCGAGGGCTCCAGAGCGCTGCGTAATCCAGTGCGCGGACGGCGCGCAAGCGTGCCGATCAGCTCTTCGCCATCTGCGTCAGATCGTATCCAACAACATCCTGCGACCCGCTGACCCTGGAATCCATGCCCGTGTAGCTGATCTGGATCTTGGTGAAGTTAAGCGACAACGACTCCGACGGCGCATCGCCACCCGAGGACGCGCTGTAGCCGCTCAAACCGACATCCGTCAGGTCATACGCCAGGAAGGTCGCTACACCGTCCTTGGTCGTGGTGGTGAACTTGACCGTCACCTTCGAGCTGAAGTCGCCGCCAAGCGCATCCTGGAACAGCTTGTTCGAGGACATATCCATGACCTTGGTCACGACGATTTCGCTGATGCTCGGCTCGGAGCTTTCACGGGCCGTCGAGCCTCGCGCCGCCGTCCCGACAGCGCGGCCAACGCCGAACTGGAAGGATTGCAACTCGATCCACTTTTCGAAGACCTTGGTCGTCACGGCGCCATCAATGGAGCCGAACTTCATGTAGATAGCCATGCTGCTGCTGCTACTTCCTTCTACGCCGAGCCGAACTCGGACACCGCCTAATCAATATTGTGTTGGAACAAGCCTTCGCTGTCCACCGACATCGTCACGCCGCCGATGGTTTCACCCGCCGCCAGCTTCGCCAGCACCCGCGACGACAGTTCGGGCAGCACCGTCCGCGACAGGATCTTCTCCACGTTGCGCGCGCCAGACGACGTCTCGGTGCAGCGCGAGGCGATTGTATCGACAACCTCGTCGCCCCACTGGAACGCTGCCTGATAGGACTCGTGCACCCGTTTCTTCACCCGTCCAAGTTGCAGCACGACGATCTTGCGAATGATGTCGGGCGACAGCGGGAAATACGGCACCAGCGTCACGCGGCCCAGGAACGCCGGCTTGAAGTACTTCATCAGCTCCGGCATCAGCGCCTCGGCCAGGCCCGCCGCATCCGGCGCCGTCTCGGGATCGGCGAACAGCCGGTTGATCAGTTCCGTCCCGGCGTTCGACGTCATGATCACGACGGTGTTCTTGAAGTCGATGTCGCGGCCTTCGCCGTCCTTCATGTTCCCCATGTCGAACACCTGGAAGAAGATGTCCTGCACCCCGGGATGCGCCTTCTCCATCCATCCAGCAGGATCACCGAATACGGCCGCCGCCGCACCGCCTCGGTCAGGATGCCGCCCTCGCCGTAGCCGACATAGCCGGGCGGGTTGCCCATCAGCAGGCTGACCTTATGTTCTTCCTTGAACTCGGTCATGTTCAGCGTCGTCAGGTTCTGCTCACCGCCATACAGCAGATCGGCCAGAGTCAGCGTCGTCTCGGTCTTGCGGGTGCCGGAGGTGCCGACCATCAGGAAAACGCCGATGGGCTTGCGCGGATCGGTCAGGCCGGCGCGGCTGGTGCGGATCGCCTGCGCCACCGCCTCCAGCGCGTGCGACTGGCCGACGATGCGTTGCTCCATCGTTTCCTTCAGCGCCAGCACGGTGCGGATTTCGTTCGACTGCATGCGCCCGGTGGGGATGCCGGTCCAGCCGGCGACCACCTCGGCCACCGCCTGGCCATCGACCATCGGATGGATCAGCGGCTCCTCGCCGTGCAGCGCCCGCAGCTTCGTATTGGCCTCGGTCAGCTTCGCCCGCAGCGCCTCGGCGGCGGCGGGATCCGTTGCGGCGTCGATCTGCGCGCGGGTTTCGGTCAGGTCCGCCGTCAGGGCCTTTTCCTGCTCCCACCGGTCGCGCAGAACGTTCACCTGGTCGGAGACCGAGTCGCGTTCCGCCTTCAGCGAGTCGCGTCGCGATTCGTGCTTCTCGCCGCCGGCGATCTCGCGCTCCAGGATGCTCAGTTCGGTGTCTATCAGAGCAATCCGCCGTTCCCGGTCCTCGATCGGCGCCGGGATCGCCGCCTGGCTCATGGCGACGCGGGCACAGGCGGTGTCGATCAGGCTGACCGCCTTGTCACGCAATTGTCGTGACGGAATGTAGCGCGTCGACAGCCGCACCGCCTCGCTGACCGCGGCGTCCAGGATGCGGACCTTGTGGTGTTTCTCCAGCGTGCCGACCAGGCCGCGGATCATCGCGACGGCCATCGGCTCGGGCGGTTCCTCGACCTTCACGACCTGGAAGCGCCGAGTCAGCGCGGCGTCCTTCTCGAAGTACTTCTTGTATTCGGCCCAGGTGGTGGCGGCGATGGTGCGCAGTTCGCCGCGCGCCAAAGCGAGCTTCAACAGGTTGGCCGCGTCGCCCTGGCCGGCCGCGCCGCCGGCGCCAATCAGCGTGTGCGCCTCGTCGATGAACACAATGATCGGCTTCGGGCTGGACTTGACCTCGTCGATCACGCCGCGCAGCCGGTTCTCGAACTCGCCCTTCATGCCGGCGCCGGCCTGCAGCAGGCCCAGGTCGAGGCTGCGGATCGTTATGCCTTTCAGCGCCGGCGGCACGTCGCCGGAGGCGAGCCGCATCGCGAAGCCTTCCACCACGGCGGTCTTGCCGACGCCGGCCTCGCCGGTCAGGATCGGGTTGTTCTGCCGCCGCCGCGTCAGGATGTCGATGATCTGGCGGATTTCGGTGTCGCGGCCCAGGATCGGGTCGATCTTGCCGGCCTCGGCCTGCGCCGTCAGGTCGGTGGTATACAGCTCCAGCGCGCCGGAGCCGGCCCGCGGCACGCCGCCCGAATCGACCGCCGCCCCGGCGGATTCGGCCCGCGCGACGGCTTCGGCGGTTTCCGCGCTGTTGGCGGTGATGCCGGCGAAGTCGCGTCTCAGCAGGTCCGGCGGGATCTTCAGCAACTGGCTGGAGGCGTCGCGGGCATGCCGCGCCAGATTCTCATCCGCCACCAGCGCCCACAGCAGGTGGCCCGAGCGGACGGCGGTCTGGCCCTGTTCCAGCGAGGCCAGCAGCCAGGCCTGCTTGACCAGTTCGACCAGCTCCGGCGCCAGCGACGGGGCGCGGCCGTTGCCGGTCTTCATCTTCTCCAGCGCGCGGTTCAAATCGGCGGCGAAGCGTCCGGGCTCGATTTCGTAATGGCGCAGTATCGCCGCCACGTCGCCGTCCGGCCGATCGGCCAGGGTGGCGAGCCAGTGCTCGATCTCGACGTTGTAATGGGTGCGGGAGAGCGTCAGGCCGGCGGCGGCTTCCAGGGCGCGGCGGCACGGCTCGTTCAACCTGGAAACCAACTGCTTGAGGTCTATTCCAGCTATATCTGTTCCCTGCCTGTATCCGGTGCCGGGAGGCGCCGCGGTGGTGAAGCTGCCGAAGTAGTCTTCTCGTATGTTATATTATGTTACAATAAGAATTATTGTTTAGTGTCGGTTCTGTCATCCGCGGCCGGCGCCGCGGGAAGGGGAAAGCAAGCGTGGCCCTGCCTGACGGTTTTGATCTCGTCGCCCTGCTGGCCCCGATCCCCGGGGATGCGCCGCAGGGCCTCGATATCCGCGAGGACTCCGGTGGAGGAGTTCAACTACGAGGAAGCCTCGTTCGACGCCGCCGGCGCCCAGCCGATGGCGCACGACGACTACTGCTGGATGAACGCCGCCTTCGCCATGGGCACGCGGCTGACCGATGCGTTCGCGAAATACGGCTTCTGCACCGCGATCCGCGGCGCCGAGGGCGGCGGCAAGGTGGAGAACCTGCCGACCCACGTCTTCACCTCCGACGACGGCGACATGGACTCGAAGTGCCCGACCGAGCTTGCCATCACCGACCGGCGGGAGTTCGAGTTGTCGAACCTGGGCTTCCTGCCGCTGTGCCACTACAAGAATACCGACTACTCGGTATTCTTCGGCGCGCAGTCGGTGCAGAAGCCGAAGAAGTACGACCGGCCCGAGGCGACGGCGAACGCCGCGATCTCGGCGCGGCTGCCGTACATCATGGCCTCCAGCCGCTTCGCCCACTACCTGAAGGTCATCGCGCGCGACAAGATCGGCAGTTTCCTGGAAGCCGGCGACGTCGAGCGGATGCTGAACCGCTGGATCAACAACTACGTCAACAGCAACGAGAACGCCGGCCAGGAAATGAAGGCCAAGTTCCCGCTGCGCGAGGCGCGCGTCGAGGTGCGGGAAATCCCCGGCCGTCCCGGCTCCTACAACGCCATCGCGCATCTGCGGCCGTGGCTGCAGATGGAGGAACTGACCACCAGCTTGCGCATGGTGGCGCGTATCCCGACGGCTTCGTAGGCCCGTCCGTGGCACGCAGGCGCTGACTCGGGGGGCGGGTGCGGCAGACCGTCCCTTCCGTCATGGCGGCCGCAGGGCCGCTATCCACGCCTTGCGATGCTGATCGCGGCAAAGGCGTGGATGGTGGGCCTGCGCCCACCATGACGTGGAGGGGCCGGTGCGCCGGGTCCGGTCGATCGGTTATTCCGGCTTGGACCCTCGGCACCTGTGCGTCCGTGACACCCCCGGCTGAAGCCCGATGAGCGAAACCGCCAGCACGCTTGTC
The DNA here is from genome assembly GCF_002937115.1 of Rhodopila globiformis. Classification (GTDB taxonomy): domain Bacteria; phylum Pseudomonadota; class Alphaproteobacteria; order Acetobacterales; family Acetobacteraceae; genus Rhodopila; species Rhodopila globiformis. The sequence goes on from NZ_NHRY01000072.1 coordinate 10,120, forward strand.
GTCGCTCCGGCCGGGACCACCGAGCCGCCGGCCGCCGCGGTCCGCACCGGGGTGCTGGCCGGGAAGTTTGTCGGCCGCAACGACCCCGCCCTGGCCGAGGCGTTCGCGGCGTTCCTGAACAGCAATGACGCCGCCGCCGTCGAGCAGTGGTTCGGCACGGACCGCGCCGCGGCGCTGCTGCGCGACCCGCACGCGCTGCGGGGCGCGCTCGACCGCGACATCGCCGCGATCGACGCCATGCTGTCCGAACAGGTCGACGCCATCCTGCATCATCCGCGCCTGATGAAGCTGGAAGGAAGCTGGCGCGGCCTCGCCTGGCTCGTCGGCGGCGCGGACCTCAGCACGCGGCTGAAGATCAAGGTGCTGAACGCCGCCTGGCCGGTGATCTGCCGCGACCTGGAGATCGCCAGCGAGTTCGACCAGAGCCAGTTGTTCCGCAAGATCTACGAGCAGGAATTCGGCTCCCCCGGCGGCGAGCCGTACGGCTTCCTGATGGTCGACCAGGAGATGCGCCACCGCCCGGACGCGACCGCCCGCACCGACGACCTCGGCGCGCTCGCCGCGCTTTCCGGCGTGGTGGCGGCGGCGTTCGCGCCGGTGCTCGTCGGCGCAGCGCCGGCGCTGCTGGAAGTCGACACGTTCCAGGACCTGGCCAATGCGCTCGACGTCACCGCGCCGCTGCGCAACGCGGACCACGCGCGCTGGCGCGGCCTGGCGGCGCGGGCCGACATGCGTTTCGTCGGCGTGGCGCTGCCGCGGATGCTGGCGCGGCCGCCCTGGCAGGATGACGGCAGCCGCGCCGACGGCTTCCACTACACGGAATACGCGCCGACGGCCGAGCAGCGGGTGTGGTGCAGCGCGGCCTATGCCCGCCGACGTGATCCAGCGCGACCTGCAGGCCTGGCTGATGCGCTATGTCAACGGCAACGCCTCGGTCACCGGCGACAGCCGCGCGCGGTTCCCGCTGGTGGGCGGGCGCGTGGATGTGCAGGAAATCCCCGGCAAGCCCGGCAGTTTCGGCTGCACCGTCCGGCTGCAGCCGCACTATCAACTCGACGACGTATCAGCAACGTTCCAGCTCGTGACGGATTTGGGCGAGCGATGAACCAGCGTGGAGAAGCCGTATGAACGATCAGGGAGCCGCGGCGCTGTTGCGCGCCGGGCAACTGGGCGATGCCATCGTGGCGGCGCAGGCAGCGGTGCGCAAGGCGCCGACGGACCTGGATGGCCGCGTCCTGCTGGCGGAACTGCTGGTGGGCTCCGGCAACCTGGAACGCGCCGACACGCTGCTGGACGCCGCGGCAATGGTGGACCCGACCGCCGCCGTGGTCGTCGCCGAATTCCGCCAGTTGCTGCGGGCGGAAACCGCGCGCCGGCAGTTGTTCGCCGACGCAAGGGTGCCGGAGTTCATCGGCGAGCCGACGGACGCGCAGCGGATGCAGCTTGCCGCGCTTGTCGCGCTGCGCGCCGGCGACCTGGACGAGGCTGCCCGCCAGTCGCAGCTCGCCGAGGAGACGCGGCCGCGCGCCGCCGGATTCTCGGGCGGCACCGCGTTCGACGATTTCCGCGACGCCGACGACCTGCTGGCCGGCAGCTTCGAGGTGCTGACCACCACCGGCAAGTATTTCTGGATCCCGACCGAGCGGGTGGTCAGCGCCGAGTTCCAGCCGCCGAAGCGCCAGCGCGACCTGGTCTGGCGGCGGGTGTGGATGTCGGTGCAGGATGGCCTGGACGGCGTCGTTTATATCCCCGTCACCTACGCCGCCGACGAGCCGCTGACCGACCTGCATCGCCTGGGGCGGGAAACCGACTGGCGCGAGCAGGGCAAGCTGGTGCGCGGCGTCGGCCAGCGCATGTTCCTGGCCGGTGACGACGGGGTCGAGGTGATGACGCTGGGCACGCTGCGGTTCGGCGCATGAGCCGACGCTTCGGCGCAAGCCGGAAGGCGGCGACGATCCGGTTTGCCGCGCCGCTGCTGGATCGCCTGGTCGACCTCGCGCCCGACCAGAGCCGCGACCCGCCCGCCTCGGCGAGCGATACCCAGATCGCGCTGCGCAATTCGGTGCGGCGCGATCCGGAGGCGCTGCTGAATGCCCGCCGCTGCTGGCGCTCGTGGCCGGAGCCGCTGAAGGAACTGGCGGTTTCGCCGATTGGCTACGGCATGCCGGACTTCACCGCCGGCACCTTCAACAATCCCGCCATGCGCGAGGACCTGCGGCTGGAGATCGAGGAAACGATCCGCCGCTTCGAGCCGCGCTTCCTGAAGGTGGACGTGGCGCTGGCGCAGGCGGAGACATCGCTGGAGCCGAGACGCTGCGCCTGCGGATCAACGCCGTGCTGCATGCCGAGCCGGCGCCGGAGCCGATGACGTTCGATACCGTCGTCGATCCGTCGAACGACGAGGTGATCGTCGTTGCGCGCGATGTCGATTGAGGAGGTCCGGAGCGGGGTGGGGCGGTCGATTCGGACCCGTCGCGATTGCAGGCCGCCCGAATCCCTTCTCTGCGCACTCTGCGCCCCGCTCTGCGATCTCTGCGTCGAAAAATGCGGTGCCGCAACAAAGAGCGGCGTTGCCAGTGAGCCGGCCAACCCGAAACGCTGGTGGCGCCCCGACCATCGCGCTTCGACGCAGAGATCGCAGAGCAGAGCGCAGAGCACGCAGACAAGATTTTGTTGCGACCTGCGGTCGCGGTGGGCTGGCACGCGCCGCCGTGCTCGGTTCACCAGGGGCTGGGCGGATGAAAGCCGGTTAGCTCTCGGCAAAGATGGCGCGTGCGCTTGCGATCGACTTGAAGGTCCTTCCATGAGGCAGGGACGACGGCCATCCGGTGCTCGACCGGGCCGTTTCCACCACACTTTTCCCATTCCCCCCAAGGCATCGGCACGTGTCTGACGCACTGCTCCCCTATTACGACCGTGAATTGAACGCGATCAAGCGGCTGGCCGGCGAGTTCGCCGAGACCCATCCCAAGATCGCCGGCCGCCTGCGCGTCTCGGCCGACGGCGTGGACGACCCGCACGTCCAGCGCCTGCTGGAGGGCGTCGCCTTCCTGGCGGCGCGCGTCCACCACCGCCTGGACGACGAATTCCCCGAACTGACCGACGCGCTGCTCGGCCTGCTGTATCCGCACTACCTCGCGCCGGTTCCCTCCTGCCTGGTGGCGCAACTGCAGTGCCAGGCCGATCTGCAGACGCCGACCTACCTCGCCCCGGGCCTCGCTTTCGATACCGAGCCGGTGCATGGCGAGCCGTTGCGCTACCGTTCCACCGCGCCGGTGACGCTGTGGCCCATCACGATCGAGGCGGTGCGCCTGTCCGGGCAGCCGATCGTCGCGCCGCCCAATCCCGCCGCCGCCGGGGCCGCGGCGGTGCTGCGCATCACCCTGGCCTGCATGGTGCCGGAAGTCACCTTCACCCAGCTTGGCGTCGACAGCGTGCGCTTCTTCCTGCGTGGCCCGGCCAACCAGACGCTGCCGCTTTATGAACTGCTCGGCGCGCATGTCGTGTCCGTGGCGTACGCCGATTCGACGGTCGATCCAAACCCGGTGATCGTCCCGCCCAGGGCGGTCAAGCCGGCCGGCTTCGCGCCGGAGGAGGCGCTGCTGCCGTGGTCCGCCCGCGGCTTCTCCGGCTTCCGGCTGATGACCGAATACTTCGCCTTCCCGGAGAAATTCCTGTTCCTGGATTTCACCGCGATCGACAAGAAGACCCTCGTCTCGGCCGGCAACAAGCTGGAGATCTTCGTCTATCTCGACCACCCTGCCCCCGACCTGGAACGCATGATCGGCGAGCAGTCGCTGGCCCTGGGCTGCACCCCGCTGGTCAACCTGTTCCCGCAGCGCTGCGAGCCGATCCCGCTGACCCACACCGGCGTCGAATACCGCGTGGTTCCCGCCGCCCGCCGCCCGCGCGCGATGGAGGTCTGGAGCGTCGAGCGGGTGCGCGAAACCCTGGCCGACGGCACGCAGCGCCCCTGGCATCCGTTCTATCGCCTCGCCGCCACCGGTGCCGACGCCGGAGTCCCGAAAGGCTTCTACCAGGTGACCCGCCGCGAGGCCGTGCCCGGCGTGCCCGGGACGGACGTCTTCCTGGCGCCGCACGACCCGGATTTCGACCCGCAAGGGCCGGCCAACACGGTGCTGTCGGTCGATGCGCTATGCCTCAACCGGGATCTGCCGACCGACCTGCCGTTCGGCGGTGGGCATCCGTACCTGCGGCTGGTGGCGGGGGTCGCCGCGGTGGCGGGGATCACCGCCATGACGCCGGCCACCGGCACGCTGCGCCTGCCGCTGCGCGACGCGCGGTTCTGGCGGTTGGTCTCGCACCTGTCGCTGGGGCACCTGTCGGTCATCGGCGGCGCCGACGGGGCGGCGGCGCTGAAGGAAGTGCTGCGGCTGTATGACTTTCGCGACACCGCCGACACCCGCGCGGCGATCAACGCGCTGACCGGGATCACCTCGGACTCCGGCGTGGCACGGGCGCCGGCGCCAGAGCATCCGCGGCCCGGGCTGACCTCCGGCCGCGTGCCGCCGGCGTTCTGCCGCGGCGTGGACATCGGGCTGGAGATGGATCCGCGCGCCTGGCAGGTCAGCGGCCTGTACCTGCTGGCATCGGTGCTGGAGCGGTTCTTCGCCCTGAACGCGACGATCAACAGCTTCACCCGCACCCGGGTGACGCTGCGCGGCAACAGCGAGACCGTCGCCGCCTGGCCGGCCCGCAGCGGCACGCGGGAACTGGGATGAGCGCCGAGCTGGCCGTCCCGGCGCCTGCCTGCCCGGTGGGCGCTGGCCTGGGGAGATACGGGGCGGGATGCAGCGTGGGATACAGGGTGGGATACAGCGCGCGGCCGTTGCCACCTCGTCATGCCGGGCGCAGGCCCGGCATCCACGCCGTCCTTGCCGTCCTTCGGTATCAGCACCGCAAGGCGTGGATGGCGGCCCTGCGGTCGCCATGACGATGGAGCGGTGCGCCGCGTCCGGCCGCCTAAGTTAGCGCCTATGGCCAGAGCCGCGCCATTTTGCCGGACTATGGATTCCGCAGGCGCGGCGTGCTTCCTACAACATGGGTCGGCCGCCGGTGACGGGGATCAGGGCGCCGTTCATGTAGCTGGCTTCGTCCGATGCCAGCAGGACATAGGCCGGGGCAAGCTCGGCCGGCTGGCCGGCCCGGCCGAGCGGCGTGTTCTCGCCGAAGCTCTCGATGCGTTCCTCGGGCATCGTTGACGGGATCAGCGGCGTCCAGATTGGCCCGGGCGCGACACAGTTCACCCGGATGCCCTGCTCGGCCACCAGTTGCGCCAGGCCGGCGGTGAAATTCGCGATCGCGCCCTTTGTCGTTGCGTAGGCGAGCAGCGATGGCGAGGGATTTTTCGCGTTGATCGACGTGGTGTTGACGATTGCCGCGCCGGCCTTCATGTGGCGCAGCGCCGCCTTGCTGAGGTAGAACTGGGAATAGATATTTGTCCGGAATGTCCGGTCCCATTCCTCGGCGCTGATTTCCTCGATGCTTTTGTGGGTCCGCTGCATCGCGGCGTTGTTGACCAGCACGTCGAGATGGCCGAATTCCTTGACCGCGCGCGCGACCAGCGATTCGCAGTGGGCTTCCTCGGCCACGTCGCCCGGGACGGTCACCGCCTTGCGCCCGGCCTTTTCCACCCAGCGCGCGGTTTCCCTGGCGTCCTCGTGCTCGTCAAGATAGGCGATCAGCACGTCCGCGCCTTCGCGGGCAAACGCGATGGCGACGGCGCGGCCGATGCCGGAGTCTGAGCCCGTAATGATCGCCGCCTTGCCATGCAGCCGCCCGCTGCCGCGATAGGTTTCCTCGCCGTGGTCGGGCTTCGGCGCCATGTCCGCCGTATGGCCCGGCGGTGCCTGTTTCTGTCCGGGCTGCGGCGGATTTGGACGTTCTGCCATGCTGGCCTCCTTGCTGTGGGGCCTTGAACAGGGCTGCCGTGGGCACGTTCCCGATGTTCACGATATGCTGCGGCGGTGTGGAGAACCATCGCGATTCGCTGCCCACAGGCTACGAAACGAGCGCCGTCCGTGCAGCAACCGGATCAGCAGGGCATAGCGCGACGCTTCCTGTGGCCGCAGGGCGGCGAGGTGCGGACGGAACCGGCCGCGGCGCGTGCTGATGGTCTTCAGCGCCGTCATTTCCAGTAGGCCCTCGGCGCCGCGGGTGACCCCGAAGCCGCTTTCGCCGCGTCCGCCGAACGGCAAGCGTGGATCCGCTGTCGGAACAATAAGGTCGTTGATCACGATCGATCCGGCATTGACCCGCGTTGCCAACTGGTAAGCGTCGGCCGGCGGCCCGAAAATCGACGCGCCGAGCGCGTAGGGACAGGCCGAGGCGGCGTCCAGCGCGTGCTCGGTATCCGGCACCGCAATGATCGCCAGCACCGGCGCGAACACGTCCTCGCGCAGCAGGCGCATATCGGCCTGCGCGTCGGCAACGACGATGGGCGGGACACGGTCCGCCGCCGGCCAGGCGAGCACCCGCGCGCCGGCGGCGGCGGCTTCCTGCAGCAGGGCCTGCAACTGGTTCCGGATGCGTTCCGGCACCGCGGCGGGGCTGATGCCGCCGATGCGCGACAGCAGGGCCTGTTCCAGCGCCGGCGCCAACGTTCCGGGCACGAACACACGCCGTGGCGCGATACAGGTGGCGCCGCCGTTCAGCCGCAGGCCATAAGCCAGGCATGACGCCACAAGATCCAGGTCAGCGCCGGGCAGGACGAAAACGGCATCGTTGCCGGACAGTTCCATTGTCGTTGGCGTCAGCCGCGGCGCCGCCGCCTGCAGCACGAGCCGCCCGGTCCGGGCCGAGCCGGTGAGCACGATTTTGTCGAAGCCGGCGCGGGTGGCGGCGGCGGCGGTTTCCGTCGATTCATCCAGCACGGTCAGCAGGCCGTCGGGCAGGCCGGCCTCGGCCAGCAGCGCGGCGAAGCGTCGCAACGGCTCGGCGCATCCGGGGGCCGGCTTGGCGCAGACGGCGTTTCCGGCTGTCAGCGCCTGCAGGATGTGCGCGCCCGGCAGGAACAGCGGGTAGTTGGAGGGGGACAGGATCAGCACGACTCCCAGCGGTTCCCGCCGCACCTCGGCCCGCACGCCGGGCAGCCAGAGCGGACGGCCGCCGCGCAACGTCCGTGGCGCCAGCAGGGCGGCGGCGTTTCGTTCCAGGAAGCGCGCGGCGTCGGCCAGTGGTAACACCTCGGTGACCAGCGTTTCCACCGCCGGGCGGCGATGCAGCAGGGTGGCCGCGAGGTCCTCGCAATCCCGCGCGATCAGGTGGCGGGCGCGGCGGATGATGCGCAGGCGATCCTTGATGGGACGTTCGGACCATGACGGCCGCAGGCGCCGTGCCTGCCGCAGCGTCTCGACAACAAGTTCGTTGGTGTCCCTTAAAACCGCCGCGTCGCTGCCCATGTCCGGACCTATGATGCTTCCGTGGTGACCGACAACACAATGCTATCGGACGACAAGACACAGTTGCCGGAGGACCCGCTGGCGCTGCACGCGCCGCGCCTGTTCCGGGCGTTCGGGTGGTACCTGCGCTGGTTCTTCTGGCGCAACTTTCATGCCGTGCGCATCGCCCGCTGCGACATCCCCGACGTCCCGGCCGATTGGCCGCTGATCATCTATGCGAACCATCCGTCGTGGTGGGATCCGGCGCTTTTCATGCTGTTGGCGAACACGTTATTGCAGGACCGCACCGGCTTCGGCCCGATGGAGGCCGAGGCCCTGCAACGGTACAAGCTGTTCCGCCGCTTCGGCGTCTATGGCATCGACACGGCCTCGCGCCAGGGGGCCGCGCGCTTCATGGCCGTCAGCCTGCGCATCCTGTCCAGGCCCGGAACGGCGCTGTGGATCACCGCCGAGGGACACTTCAGCGACTCGCGGGTGCGGCCGGTGCGGTTGCGCCCCGGGCTTGCGCACCTGGCGCGCCGCGTGCCGAACGCCGTGATTGTTCCGTTGGCAATCGAATATACCTTCTGGAACGAACGGAAGCCCGAGGCATTGGTGCGGTTCGGGCGCCCTGTCACGGTCGGTGATGCGCGCGGGCACAGCGTCGCCATGTGGAACGAACTGCTGGAGCAGCGCCTGACCGAAACGATGGCCGCGCTGGCCGAGGATGCCATCAGCCGCGATCCGGGCCGGTTCCGCGAAGTGGTGCGCGGCCGCGCCGGCGTCGGCGGGATCTACGACATCTGGCGCCGGCTGGCGGCGCTGGCGCGCCTGCGACGGGCGCAGCTTGCGCACGAGCCGCGGCGGGACGGCAGGCCGTAGATGCTGGCGATCATCGCCTTGCTGCTGGCGGCCGGGCCGTTGTTGCTGGCGCTGAGCAATTTCCGCTTCTACGTGGCGCCGCCGGTGGCAGCCGGGTGGCAGGCGGTCTCGGTGTTGATCCCTGCCCGGAACGAGGAAGCGACCATCGGCGCGGCCTGCGCGGCGGTGCTGGCGAACCGGGGCGTCACGCTGGAGCTGATCGTGCTGGACGATCATTCCACCGACCGCACGCGCGAGATCCTTGCCGGGATCGACGACCCTCGGCTGAAGGTCGCCAGCGCGCCGCCGCTGCCGCCGGGATGGTCGGGCAAGCAGCACGCCTGCGCGCATCTGGCGACGCTGGCGCGCCACGATTTGATGGTCTTCGTCGATGCCGATGTCCGGCTGGCACCGGATGCGTTGTCGCGGATGGCCGGGTTCATGCAGCGGAACGATGTCGGCCTGGCAAGCGGCTTTCCCCGGCAGATCGTTCGCACATGGTCCGAGGTGTTGCTGCTGCCGCTGATTCATTTCCTGCTGCTGGGCTTCCTGCCCATGGCGCTGATGCGGCGATCGGTCAATCCGGCGTTCGGCGCGGGCTGCGGACAGTTGTTCATCGCCCGGCGTGCGGCCTATCTGCGGGCTGGCGGGCATGCGGCAATCCGGGCATCGTTGCACGATGGCATCAAGTTGCCGCGGGCGTTCCGTGCCGCCGGCATCCCGACCGGGTTGTTCGACGCCACCGATATTGCCGCGTGCCGCATGTACACCAACGCCCATAGCCTTTGGGAGGGCCTGACCAAGAACGCGACCGAGGGTATGGCGACGATCAAGGCGTTGCCGATCTGGACAGGGATTTTGGCGGGCGGGCAGATCCTGCCGCCGATCGTTCTGGTAATGGAACCGGGTGTTGCGAGCGCGGGCGCGGTTGCGGCCTCGATCGGGCTTCGCCTTTTGCTGGCACGGCGGCTGCGCCAGTCCATCGTCAGCGCGCTGCTGCATCCGGTTGGCGTGGCGGCGTTGCTGGTGGTGCAGTGGGCGGCGCTTGTCCGCCATGCGCTGGGCGTTCCCGCGACGTGGCGCGGGCGCGCTTATACGGTGCAGTGAGGATCAAGGCTTCGGGTAGCGCAGCGGCACCGTTACGGTCACGCGATTCTCGCCCACCCTGAACGCGGCTTCGGTGAACTTCGGCGGGCCGAAGCGCATTTTTGCGTCGCGGCTGAAACCAAGACCCTGCTTCGGCATGCCGAACAGCGTGTAGTCCAGCCGCCTGATATTGGTTTCATCGTGATAGACCGCGGCGGCCCAGATGCCGGCCGGCACGCCCGGGACGCGGATGATGACGGAACCGGCACGGGCGGGCGCCTCGCCGTGATAGGCACAGGCGCCATTGGGGAAGTTGGCCTTGTCGCAGATGGCGACGAGGATGTTGCCGCGAGCGTTGCGGATGCCGGTTACGGCGACGTCGATATCCGCAGCCATGGCAGGCATGGTCGAGGTCAGGATTACACCGCACATCAAAGCCCACCATCCGAACGTCACGCGGTAACCTGATCCGTCGGCTGCGGGGCGGTTGTCAAGTCGTTGTCCAGGCTGTCGGCGGCGATCCAGCCCGACATCAGCACCATCGGCATGCCCGGGCCCGGGTGCGCCGCGCCGCCGGCGAGGTAGAGGCCCTTCAGGTCGCGCGAGCGGTTGCCCGGCTTGAAGGCGCCGAAGAACCGGCCGTGGCTGGCCAGGCCGTAGATGGCGCCGTCGAGGACCTGGTATCGTTCGTGAATATCGGCCGGCGTCAGTGCCGCCTCGAACACGATGTGCTTTTCCAGGTCGCGCATGCCGGCGCAGCGGCCGAGCTTGTCGAAAATGACGCGCCGATACTCGGGCAGCATCCGCCGCCAGTCGTGGTGCGGGCGCAGATACGGCGTGTGTACCAGCACATAGATCGCATCGCCGCCGGGCGGGGCGACGGACGGATCGGTGCGCGCCGGGGCGGCGATATAGCAGGTGGGATCAGGCGCCGGTTCGCCCTTGCGATAGATCCAATCGAATTCTTCTTTCGGGTCCGCGGAAAAGACGAAGTCATGATGGGCCAGTTGCTCGTACGTCCGGTCGAGCCCGAGATACAGCACGACGCCGGAGCAGGCGGGTTCGGATTTCCATCGCCGCCCGAACGTCGCGGCGGGTGTGCCGCCGACGAGTTCCCGGTAGGTGCGGATGGAGTCCATATTCGAAACGACCGCGGCGAGGCGGATGGTTTCACCGGTGTCGGTCTCCACCCCGCTGACCCGCCCGTGGTCGGACAGGATGCGGCGGATGCCGGTGCGCGGACGCAGGTCGACGCCCAGTTCGCCGGCCAGCGTTTGCAGCGCCTGTGGCACGGCGCGCGTGCCGCCCATGGGATACCAGACGCCGCCGTTGGTCTGCATGTGCGCGATTCCGCACAGCACGGCCGGGGAATTGTACGGCGAGGAACCGACGTATTGGACGAAATGATCGAGCATCTGGGCGACGCGCCCGTCGCGCACCCGTCGCCGGATTGTTCCCGCGACCGTGGCGCCTATGCGCAGGCTGAGGACGTCGCGCAGGGTGGTCAGGTCGAAATTCTTCTTCAGGTCGAGCGTATCGCCGATATCCTCGACCGAGCGCCAGAAGAAGAATTTCTCGGAAACCTCGTGCAGTTTTTCAGCCAGTTGCATGAAGTCGCCAAACCCGCGCTGTGATCCGGGGGCGAACGCGGCTATGTTGCTGGCCATCCGCTGGACATTCTCGTGCAGGTCCAGGCGGGAGCCGTCGTCAAAGAAGCAGCGCCATTGCGGATCGAGCCGGCGCAGGTCGAGGACCTGATGCATGTCCTGCCCTGCCTCGGCGAAAATGCGTTCCAGCACGCGCGGCAGCGTCAGGATTGTCGGCCCCATATCGAAACGGAATCCCTTCTGCTCCAGCACTGCGGCTTTGCCGCCGAGCCAGGGATTCTTTTCGAACAGGATGACGCCGTGGCCGCGGGCGGCGAGCGTGCAGGCGGCAGCCAGGCCGCCCAGGCCGCCGCCGATGACGCCGACCGGCAATCCCGCTGCGCGCGCCGGCCGATCGGCGGGCCGGTTTGTGGTCATACGACCTCCTTGAGCGCTGGCTGATACGGATCGGCCGGCAGGCTGGTGTCGGTGGCGCGGCCGGCTGTCAGGCCGAGATCCTGGGTGATCAGCTTGCTGGTGATACGGGCCGATTCAAAGATGACCGGCAAGCCGCTGCCCGGATGGGTGCCGCCGCCGACGAGGTAGACGCCATCAAGATCCTCGAAACGATTCCGCGGCCGCATATGCAGCATCTGGCCGAGGTTGTGGGCGAGGTTGAAGGTCGCGCCGGTGTAGACGTTGAGATCATGCTCCCAGTTTGTTGGGGTCAGGATCTTCTCGAACCGGATGCGCCGCTCGACATCCCTGATGCCGATGCGTTGAAGTCGTTCCAGCGCCAGCCTGCGGAACGAATCCCGGTTGGCGTCCCAGTCGATGCCTGCGCCGATGCGCCGGGCGACCGGCACGAGGACATACAGCGTCGAATGGCCGGGTGGTGCCAGGTCGGGATCGGTCACGCAAGCGTTCTGCACGTAGAACGACGGATTTGCCGGCGGCGCAAGGCCCTGCTCGATCTCGGTGAAGTTGTGGCGGTAGTCCCTGGAGAGATAGATGGTATGATGGTCCAGGTCGGGAACGTCGCCTTCCAGCCCGAGATACATCATGAAGGTGGAGCAGGAGAATTTCCGGGTGGCGATGCGCCGATCGGGCCAGCGGCGCCGTATGCTGTCGGGAACGAGCGTCGTCATTGCCTGGGCGAAATCGGCATTGACGACGACGGCATCGAAACGTTCTGTCCCCCGTGCCGAGCGGATGCCCACGGCGCGGCGGCCGTCGAACAGGATCTCCTGCACGGGGGCGCCCAGCCGCAGGTCCACGCCGGCATCCTCCGCCACCCGTGCCATGGCTGTCATGACCGCGCCGCAGCCACCGCGGGGATGCCAGACGCCGAATTCATATTCGATGAACGCCAGGATGCTGAACAGGCTGGGACAGCGGAACGGCGACATGCCGAGATACTTGCTTTGAAACGAAAACGCCAGCCGCACGCGCTCGTCCTTGAAGTAGCGCGCCAGGTAACGATCCAGGCTCTGGTGCGGACGCAGGCCCGGCAGCGCTTTCAACACGCCGGGGCGCAGGAGATCGAGCGCGCTGTTCATCGGCGACTCCAGCGCCGGCCGGAAGGCCGCGAGCTTGGCGCGGTTGTCCGCCATGAAGCGCGACACGGCGGCGGCATCGTCCGGCGAGAAGCGTGCGATCTCGCGCGCCATGTCGGCGGCGTCCGAAGTCGCCCTGATTTCGCCGCCTTCCTCGAAAACCAGCCGATACTGCGGGTCGATGCGTATCAGGTCTAAATGATCCTCCAGCCGTCGGCCGCACGCAACGAAAATCTCCGCGAGGATACGTGGGTACAGAAAAAAGGTCGGCCCGGTGTCAAATCGGAACATTCCCGCCTGCGAGCGGGCTTTGATCGTCGCGGATCGGCCACCGATGTGATCGAGGCGTTCGAAGATGGTGACCGAAGCGTCAGTCTGGGCCAGCAACATGGCTGCGGCGAGTCCGCCCGGCCCGGCTCCAACAATGGCGATCCGGGGCCGCGATGATCGGCTGGTCATGGACATGGCCTGGTGCGGTACGTAAGCGGTTCGTTGTTGGATGCGGTCATTTTGAACTCCCCTGGCGCTTAAAGGGGGTGTCCCGGCGATATGGCAACCCTGGGGGTAAGTACACAATCGCGACAACCTCGGGCGGCTTGACGGAACTTGGGAGACCGGGCGGGTGGATGGGCAGTGCGGGGCCGCGGGCTGCCGCCGGGACGGACGCTCCGGCGGCGGCCGATCGGCTGTCGGGGAGCCGAGGATCCGCTGGAGGCACCCGGAATGGACTGAATCGAGAACGAGTCGTGGCCGTTCTGCCGAAAAGCGGGTTCCCTCGCTGAAGCGTGAGCAAGCGCCGACGAACCCGCAGGGGCCTGTGACGTCTTCTTCAGGGCGAGCCACGAAGCAGCGACGACACGAGTCCAACGACCGTGGCTGGCTTATACAGGAGTTTTGGCAACACGAAGTGATATGGCATCCATGCCTTACGAACTGAGAATGAATGGCCGCCCGGCCGGACGGTTCGAAACCCCCGACGAGGCGGAGCAGCAGGCCAGGACGTTGATCAGACAGAATGCCGACCACGTCGTGGAGATCATCGACCTGGCCACCGGCCAGCCTTACGCTCCGGCCGCCAGTGGCGGGGATCGGGAAGCATTGGCCAGGAAGATTGGCTTCTGAAGTGGTCAACCGCAATTGAAGCGAAGCGGACGTTGTGCGTGTTGCCGTGGCGATGAGGCGCCAGAGGGGTTGCAGAAGCGAACCACCTCATTGCACTACGCTGCCGCAACGAACGATCCGTGAATTCGATCCAGTCCATGTTGCGAGGAATGTATGAGAAACGACCCGGTTCACGGAAGAGGAGTCCTGAAGGCTACCCTGCGCGAGGTGGAACCTGGTCTTTTCAAGGCCGACTATCCGGGTGAAAGCAACCCGGAACAAGCTGATGTCGAGGCGCTGCCCGACTCGCACCTGGGCGACGACGCCGCCGGCGTCAAAAGCTGGGTCGAGGAAATGGCGGCCGGCCTGGGGTATGACCGCGTCGAATGGGTGCCGCCGGAAGCGACGGCGTCAGAAAGACGCTGACCGCGACAGCGTGACCTGCACATCCCGCGGCGGCGCGACGTACGGCGCGGATGTGGCAAGCACGTCCGCCCCGGCAATGGCGTAGGCCGCGGCGTTCGTTGCATTCACGCCACCTGCCGCGACGATCAGCGGCCGGCCGGGCAGGCCGGCGATTGCCCTGACGACCTGAGACACCAACTCCGGGGAGAATTTTTCCAGTTGCAGAACATCCGCGCCGGCCTGAGCATAAGCCAGCGCGGCATCGGGCGTGCTGACCTCAACGGCGATTTTTCGTTCCGGAGCCGCAGCGCGCAGTCTCGCGACAACGACGGCTTCGTCCACATCGGCTATGAAAACCCTGTGTTCGGCAAAGAGCAGAACCGTATCCGACAGGCCGGTGCGATGCATCGTGCCGCCGCCCGCATGCACTGCCTTGATCGACAGGCCGCGCGTGAATGGCGCGGCTTTACGTGTGCAGGCCACGACGATATCAGGCCTCTGAGCGCGCGCCGCGTCAACAATGGCGCGGACGCCGGTTGCGATGCCGGATGCCCACTCGACCAATGTCTGAGCGGCCTTCCATCCGGCATGCAGGCTGGCCGCGGGCCCATGCGCCGCCAGCAACGGCGTTCCCGGTTCGGCCCACTGCCCGCTGCCGGCGGCAAGTTCCACCTGCGCGCCGAGGCGAGCCAGCAACCGGCCTGCTTCCTCGATTGCACAGACGATCATGGCGTGGCGTGTCGTGAAGCGCATCACGCCGGGTTCGCCGCCAATTCCCAGCGCAGTGGTCGTCAGATCGCCGAAGCCTGAGTCCTCGGCAATCAAACGATCGATATCAGCATCCGGCACATAAATCATCGCTCAACCGAACTTAAACAGAACGCCGTAGCCGCCGCGCGGATAATTCCACTCGATTTCGCCGGTTTCCGCACAGACGACTCGGCAGGTGCCGCACTCCATACACCCATCGGCAACAATTTCAACCTTGCCCTGCTCGTTTTCGCTGTAGCAGCCGGCGGGGCAGGTGGTCACCAGGGACTTCAGCGCCTCGGAGGGAACAGCGTGTTCCCTGACCTTGATGTGCGGCCGCCCGGCATCGACCATGTAGCGGTTCTGGTACAGCTTTTCTTCGATACGGTTGCTCATTGTCGACTCCTGTCAGCGCCAAGCGCGCGCGAGCCGCCAGCCGTCGGCCAGCATGCCGGTCAGGCCGCGTTGCGTTCGCAGGCGCTGGATGATTTCGGTTTCCTTGGCCTTCTTCGCCTTGCCGTCCACGCGCAGCCACGTCTGCGCGGCCGTGCTCATGATGCGCGGATACAGGTTGAGCAGGTGCCGGTTGTTGTGCAGCAGTGCCGGAATCTTCCGGTATTTGCGCATATCCTTCAGGACGAAGCTGTCCTCCAGGCGCTTGCGGTATTCGGCCAGGTTGGCGGCCGTGCACGGCTCGCGCCGGCGCTTCAGCCAGACGATGGTTTCGCCGGCAACGCGTCCCGACGTCATCGCCAGGTTCGATCCTTCGCGGTGCACCGCGTTGACCAGATGGGCCGCGTCACCCACCACCAGCCAGCCGTTGCCCTGGGTTTCCGGCATCGCGCGGAAGCCGCCTTCGGGGATCAGGTGGGCGACGTATTCCTTGACCTCCGATCCGGCGATCAGCGGCGCGATCGAGGGATGCTGCTTGAAGGAGTCGAGCAGGTTATAGGGCGTCATCCCGCTCTTCCTGATATCGTCGACAATGCAACCAATGCCGATCGAAATGGATTCGCGGTTGGTATAGAGGAAGCCGGTGCCGGTCATGCCTTTGGTGACGGTGCCCATTGCCTCGATCACCACGCCGCCGTCGCCCTTCAGGTTGAAGCGGCTTTCGATCACTTCCTGCGGCAGGAAGTGCATTTCCTTCACTGCCAGCGCAACGTTTTCTGGCTTCAGCTCATCGCGCAGGGCCGCGCGCTGGCCAACCAGGCCGTTGACGCCTTCTGCCAGGACAACGACATCGGCCAGCAGCGGGCCGCCTTGGCGATCGGTCCGCACGCCGATGACGTTGCCCTTGGTGTCCTTCACCAGTTCCGTAACAGTGGTTTCGCACAGCACGATGGCGCCGGCTTCACGCACCTTGGAACTGAACCAGCGGTCGAACTGGGCGCGGATGATGGTGTAGCGGTTCGGCTTTTCCTCATTGAAGTCTTCAGACCGGTAGTGCATCCCGGTATGGGATGAATCATCTATCACCCAGATGCGCTGCTCGATGACGTGACGCTCTAGTGGCGCATCTTCGCGAAAATCCGGAATGATCCGCTCCAGCGCGTCGGCGTACAGGATCGCGCCCTGAACGTTCTTCGAGCCGGGGTATTCTCCGCGCTCGATCTGCAGAACCTTAAGGCCGCCCTTTGCCATGGTATAGGCCGCGGCGTTGCCGGACGGGCCGGCGCCAACGACAATTGCGTCAAAACGTTCCTGAATTGCGGCCATGGTTGTTAACTCGCCAAACGGTTGACAGACAGGCGCTTGCGAAATGCTGTGGTCAAAGCAGGTAAAAACTCGATTGCATTTGTGACCACTCCGAAATGCGCGAAGTCGAAGATCGGCGCATTCTTATCGGTGTTTATGGCGATGATCGTATCGGCACCTTCAACGCCCACGCGGTGCTGAATGGCGCCGGAGATGCCCGCCGCAATATAGATCTTTGGCCGAATCGTCTTTCCGGTCTGGCCGATCTGCCGCTCGGCTTCCATCCAGCCTTTCTGCACCAGTGGCCTGGATCCGCCCCATTCGCCACCCAGAACTTCGGCAAGCGCGCGGACAAGCTGCAGATTCTCCGGCGACCGCAGGCCAAGGCCGCCGGCGACAACGATGTCTGCATAGGCAAGCTGTACCTTGTTGCTGTTCCGGTCGGGCAGGAACCGCAGGACCTTGGTAATGATATCAAACTCCTGCAGATTGGCCGCGTGCTCGATGACGCGGCCCTGGCGCCCCTTCGTCCGGCCGGGCATCGCCATCACGCGCGGCCGCACGGTCGCCATCTGCGGGCGGAAATTCAGCGTGTGGATCGTGCACAGCAGGGACCCGCCAAAAGTCGGCCGGGTTGCAGCCAGCGAGCCTTCGTCGTCGATCGCGAGCTCGGTGCAATCCGCAGTCAAGCCGGTCAACAGGGTCGTCGCCACGGCGCCTGCCAGGTCTCGGCCGAGAACCGTCGCACCCAGCAGGATGATTTCCGGCTTGTAGTTGTTGACCAGGTCAGTCATCACCCTGGTATACGGATCGTTCCGGTAGTGTTCGAGCGTCGGATCCGCGACGACGTAAACCAGATCAGCGCCATATTCCCAGGCTTCGACCACGGCGTCCTGCATGGCGGCGCGATTTCCGCCTAACACGGCGCCGATGAGTTCCACCCCGAGCTTGTCGGCCAGTTTGCGCCCTTCGCCCAGGAGTTCCAGCGAAACAGGATGAATTTCGCCGTGCTCATACTCAATGAACACCCAGACGTGCTTGTAGCTCTTGAACCGCTCGGGCAGTTCCTTTTTCATTCCGGCGCGGCTGGCGGCCGCGGGGGGTGTTGGTGCGGTGCTCATGACAGTCCGCCCTTCCTTTCAGTAAGCTGCGGCCGTGCGCAGCAATGCGGCTTCAAGAGCCGGCTGCACAGCGTAAAGCCGGGCGATTACGTCCTCGGCGATCGTTCCCATATCGCGATCTCCGACCTCGATCTGAACCGCCTTCGTTGCGCGGGGCTTGGGCGCGAACACCCGCTTCACCACTGTCGGCGAACCACGCAGGCCGCAGTTGCTCACGTCGGTGATGCCGGCCGTCTGGGCGTTCCAGACCACCAGTTCTGCCCGCGCGCCGCGCAGCACGTCGGCGATGGTTCCACGGCGAACTTCATTGGTGCCTTCCAGCATCGTAATCAATGCGGGAATGGCAGTCTTCAGCTCCTGCACGCCACCTTCTGCCCGGCGCAGCACGGTAATGGTCTTGTTTTCCAGATCGACTTCCTGGACCGCGGCAACGTAGGTCAGCTGCTGCAAGGCCAGGCGACGGGCGATGCCTGGGCCAACCTGCGCGGTATCGCCGTCGATCGTCTGCTTGCCGGTAAACACGATTTCCGGAATGCCCCAGGTCTCGCCGATCTTGCGCACGGCCTGGGCCAGGGCGTAGCTGGTGGCCAGGGTATCCGACCCTGCAAAGAAACGATCTGTCAACAGGACGCCGCGGTCGGCACCGATACCCAGAGCCTTGCGCAGGCTTTCCTCGGCCATGGGCGGACCCATGGTCAGCACGGTCACCTCTCCGCCCAGCCAATCGCGCAGGCGCAGGGCCTCCTCCAGCGCGAACAGGTCGTACGGATTGATGATGGTCGGCACCCCTTGGCGCATGATCGTATTGGTCACCGGGTGCACGCGGATCTGCGCGCTGTCCGGAACCTGCTTGATGCAAACGACGATATGCATGGCCACTCCTTATCTTTGCCGCTTCTATGGCAAACAGCGTGCCAACGCGGAAATGCCGGCTTTCCGCAGGTTTATGCCGCAGGCCGATACAATGTCCTGTCGCGAAACGGACATGTCAGGCAGCTTCGTCACTATCGGCTATGTCGGAAATGGAAACGAAGCCGAGACCCTTGGGCTTGACGGCGTCCTTCAGGACCTTGAACACGCGTTCATTCAGTGGCGAGGATGCTTCGAAATCGGCATAGGCACGGGCCAGCATTGCCCGGCAGGCTTCCTCGGCGTCGTCGTTGGTCATTGCCGCCCGGCTTTCCTGGGACAGATACTGCCCCATGCGGCGCAGGATGTGCAGGCGCGCGACCTGCAGCACGGCCGGATCGTAGGGAACCTTGAGCAGATCGAAGAATTCTTCCGCGGCTGACAGGCCGCGCATGCGGTCGAGCAGGTGACTCATGATCGGGTCTCTTTGTCGCAATCAGAACATGTCGTGTCCGCCGAGGCGAAAATGTGCGGCTGCGAATGCAGCCGGGTTTCCCGCAGCGTCGCCCGTGACCCGGACCGTCGTTCCGTCTGCGCGGGCATCGCTGTGGTGCACTTTTCACTCAGGCATAGGTCGGGGCAAAGGTGGCCTTTTCGCTGGACTTCCAGAACGGCGACAAAGACCGCAGCTTCTCTACGATTTCCGGCATTACTGCCAGGACCTGATCAACATCCTCATCGGCATTGTCGCGGGAAAGCGAAAACCGGATGGCGCCATGCGCCGCCGTGTACGGAACCTTCATGGCGCGCAGAACATGCGACGGCTCCAGCGATCCGGACGTGCAGGCCGAGCCCGATGAGCAGGCGATGCCTTCCTTATTCAGCAACAGCAGAATGCCTTCACCTTCAATGAATTCGAAGGCGATATTGCTTGTGTTGGGCAGACGGTTCTCGGCATCGCCCGTCACAAAGGCATTGCCGATGCGCTGGAGCAAACCTTTCTCCAGGCGGTCGCGCAGTGCGGCGACGCGAGTCTGTTCCTCGTGCATATGTTCCAGAGCAAGCTCCGCGGCGACACCGAGGCCGACGATGCCTGGCACATTTTCGGTGCTGGCGCGACGGCCTCGTTCCTGATGCCCGCCGCGCAGCAGCGGGCGCAGCCGCACGCCACGACGGACATAGAGCGCGCCGATGCCCTTCGGCGCATGCAGCTTGTGTCCGGAAAGCGACAGCATGTCGATTTCCGACGTCTTCAGATCCATCGGCACCTTGCCGACAGCCTGTACGGCGTCGGTGTGGAACAGCGCCCCCGCGTCATGCGCCAAATCCGCGAGCTGCTCGACCGGAAAGATCGTACCGGTTTCGTTATTGGCCCACATGATCGAGGCGATTGCGGTCTTCGGGCCAAGCGCCTTGCGATAGGCCTCAATGTCAAGGCGCCCGCGGCTGTCAACCGGTGTGTAATGAACCTTTATGCCGCGGTTCTTCTGCAGCCATTGGCACAGCGCCAGGACAGCCGGATGCTCGACCGTTGATGTTACGATCTCGTCACGTCCGGGCTGGGTTTCCAGAGCGGACAGCAAGACGGTGTTGTCGGCTTCCGTACCGCTGCCGGTATAGACGATTTCGTGGTCGAATTCAGCACCGAGCAATGTCTGCAACTGTTGGCGGGCGCGTTTCAGGGCCGCTCCGACTTCCGAGCCGAAGGCATGCATGGAGGAGGCGTTGCCGAACTGCTCGGTGAAGAACGGCGTCATGGCGCTGACGACCCGGGGATCAACGCGGGTGGTGGCGTTGTTGTCAAGATAGACGGGACGCATCGCAAGCTCCTCTAATGGCCGGTCGGAACGGGTATGACGCGCAGCGGGCGGCCGATTTTTGCGGCGAGGCGTTCCTGGATGCCGCCGATGGTTACAGTGGCGGCCTGGCAGCCGACGCAGGCGCCGGACAGCCGGACCAGCACGCGGTCGCCGTCGACGTCGACCAGTTCGCAGTCACCGCCGTCGGCCTTCAGGTAGGGGCGAAGTTCCTCGATGGCGCCTTCAATCAGCCTGATACGTTGCAGCAGCGTCATTTCTTTCTTTGGCGCGGCCAACGGCGAGGATTTCACGCGGTCCCGGCGTTGTGGCAGTGCCGCCCGGGCCGGATCGAACGCCAAAGCCGCATCAAGTTCGCCAGCTTCGACCATCTGGGCGTTGACCTTGACCAGCACCGCCTCGACGCTTTCAACGCAGGTGCCGCAGCTTCCCACGGCCTTGGTGAACTGGGTAACCTGCTCCATTGTCGTCAGCTTGTTGACACGGATAGCGCGTTCCACCATGCCTTCATCGGCGCCGAAACATTTGCACAGAAGCGCGCCTTCTTCATGGTCATCGTGCCAGGTATCGCCTTTGAAATTGGCAATGGCAGCGCGCAGGGCTTCGTAGCCCATGACGGAACAGTGCATCTTTTCAGGCGGCAACCCGCCGAGAAAATCAGCAATATCCTGGTTGGTCAGTTCAAGCGCCTCGGTGATCGTTTTTCCGACGATCAGCTCGGTCAGGGCTGAGGATGAAGCGATCGCCGACCCGCAGCCGAAGGTCTGGAATTTCGCTTCCCGAATTACTTCGGTTTCAGGATCAACCTTCAGCATCAGCCGTAGCGCATCGCCGCAAGCGATTGCGCCGACATCGCCAACGGCGTTGGCATCCTCGAGAACGCCGGCGTTCTTCGGGTTGTAAAAATACTCTTTGACCTTGTCGCTGTAGTCCCACATGACACGGTCTCCTTAGTGGCACGATTTGGAGCAGGAGCACTTCGGCCCGACATTGGGATTGTCGAACGTGAACCCCGAGGCTTCGGGACCAGCGACAAAATCCACGGTCGTACCTCTCAGGTGCGGTTCGCTTTCGGGGTCGATGTAGACGCGAATGTTGCTCTGTTCGACAACGAAATCCGTCGGCGCGGGTTGACGTACCAGGCCCATGGAATATTTCACGCCGGCGCATCCGCCGACCTGGACCATGATGCGAAGTCCCTGCACGTTGCCACCCTGGGCGTCAGACATCGCGGTCCGTACGGCGTTGATAGCGTTGTCAGTCAGGCTGATCATCGGAACCCCGTCTTGCTGATGGTGCGATACCCAGCAAACGGTGTGCCAATGCCAGAGCACTGAGATGCTTGTACTTTCCATGAAGAAAGTCGGGGCTGCGACGTGTCGCAACCCCGACAAAGCAGGTTGACAAACAAAGCAGGTTGACAATCAGATGCGGAGATCGGCCTGGCGACGCGTTTGGGCGAGAAGGCTTTCGCCGCCTTCCTCGCCGAAGCAGTGATCGAAGTCGTCACATTCGGCGCAGCTTGGGGCTGAGCAAAGCATGAAACCTTCGTCGCGACAGATGGTGCGGTAAAAAAACTTCTTCCATTTCATATCGCTACGGTTCTTCGACGCCAGAGGCTCGAAATGGCGCAGCAGCAGCCAGCCAAGTTCCTGGCGATTGCGCAGCCCGAGGTCCTGCCACAGATGATTAGGCCGCAGGCACCGGCGTGCGATCATGTCGGCAAGCCGACATTGAAATTCGCTGCCGTGTGTCGCGTTCCGCCGCAGCAGTTCCCGCAGGCAGGCCTCGTCCTCGGTCGGTGCAGACGCGGTTTCGCTTTCCCAGCGTGCGAACACGGTGGCTGCGTGGGGAAACGTTTCCCTTGCGAGCACAACAAGGTTTTTGCCGTCAAGGCCGATCGTGTCGGTCGGGCGAAGCCGGCCGGTTTCGGCTTCCCAGAGCGAGAGTGCGATAATCGAGGCTGTTACGTGCGTATCGAACCCGTCGCATCCCAGGTTCGGGATCGCCGTCAGCCAGGCATAGACTTCCGCGGGTTGCATGGCGTGGAATCCGTCAGGCTGGTCCATGGCTCTGGGCGTTGGTCGGGCAGACGCGGGCGCAGGCGCCGCAGCCGATGCAGCCGCCGGCGTCCCGCATGATCATGACCTTGCGCTCGATCTCATCGGCATCATCATCATCCGCGCCGATGTCAACGAATTCGCCGTCTTCGTCGATGCCGGCCAGGGTCATGACGTTGCGGCTGCAGACCTTATAGCAGCGGCCACAGCCGATGCAGACCTTGGCGTCGATGCCGAGGAGATATTGCGGCTCCCAGGGTCGGCCGTCGCGGGTAAGTTGGGTCATCAGGATTCCAGTTTCTTCAGTTCCGCCTTCTTGGCGGCCAGTGCGGTGAATGCCTCGAACGTCTTGGCAGCGACTTCGGGGATTTTCTCCCAGTCCTTGGGGAGTTCCTCCGAGAGGTCGTGCAGATCCATCTTGGCCGAGGTCGCCCGGGCGGAGAGTTTCTTCAACTCGGCCTTCAGGGTTTCGATGTCGCTCATGACCTCAGGCCCGCGCCAGTTCGGGGTGGGCTTCAATCATGGTGGCCGCCTGGCTGGCGACCTTCATGCCTTCGGCGGCCAGGGCAGCGAGATCCTCGAAGCCGAAACGATGCACGTCGCGTAAGGTCCTGGACAGGACGACCAGGTTTCCAGCAATCAGCACGACGCGGCCGAAGCCTTCGTGGCTCATTTTCATCATCGGCGAGGCGACAACGCCGGTCAGTCGTTCTACCGCCAGGCCGACGGCCTGATAATACTTTTCCACGCGGTCGAGAGTTTCGGGATCAGGGTCGCCGATGATGGGAATCTGGCGCCGTTCCGATTTCGTGACGATATAGTCTTTCAGCAGGGTCGCGTCCGACTTGCGGTCCCACGCACCGAACTGGTCCTCGGCCCGGAGCCGCCCGACCAGGCATTGCAGGAATGGCGTGGTCATCGGATCTTCAAGTATCTCTGCCACGATCCTACTCCTCGTCCAGGAAGTCCATCGAGCGCTCGTTCTGCGCGCTCATGACCTTGCGTAGCCAGGGCGGTGGGTTGCCGGTCATCATCGATTGCACGCGGCCGACGATGTTTTCGATTGTTTCTGGCTTTGGCAGCTTCACCGGATGGATGTGCGCGTTGACCACCCGGGCCGCGGCCGGGCCGCCGATGGCCAGGACGAACAGCAGGTGGCATCCGGTGAGCGCTTCCACCTTGGGGCCGATCTTGTCGTCGCCATCGCGCTGGTGGGCGCCGGACTCGTTGGAAACGTCAGTAAAGCTGACGGCTTCGACAAACCGAGATTCGGTAGGCGTTACATCATAGATTGCGAACCGGCGGGCCGAGCCGAAATGGGCGTTCAGGCTCTTCATGTCCTCGGTGGCGATGGCGATGCGCAGCCGCTTGCCAGCGACCGGTTCCGCCTGTTCAACAAGTTGCAGACGTTGCGCCAGCATGGCGGGTCTCCTCGACGATGGACTTGGCGTGGGCGAACTCGTCCGGCGTGTGCTCGTGCAGCTCGCCAAGGACGATGTTCGCGACTTCGAAGATCAGGTTGCGGGTGCCGCGATAGCCGGCGGTGCAGCGATGCGTGTGGCCCAGGCGGTCGAAGACCGGATAGCCGATACGCAGCAACGGGACGCCCAGACGTTCGCTGGCCTGGCGGCCGTGGCAGTGGGTGACCAGCAGTTCGGCGTCAGAGGCAGCGGCGCTGTCCTCCATGTCCTGCAGGTCGCCGACAACGACGCGGGCCGCCGGGACGTCGGCCAGCACTGGCGAATTCGCTGTCGATGCGACAGCCGTTACGATATCCGCGCCCATCGACGCGAAGAATCCCGCCAGGCCCGTCAGCAGGTCCGGGTCCGCGGCGATCGCCACGCGCTTGCCGCCGAAATAGAAGTGGCCGTCCAGCATGGCGTCGAGCAACTGGCTGCGCTGCCGGCGCAGGCGGGATGGGGCAGGGCGGCCGGAAATCTCTGTCAACAACGCGACAAATTCGTCCGACGGCCCCAGCCCGGTCAGGGTCGGAAGCACGGTGCACGGGACGCCGGTCTTCGCGGCCAGCAATTCTGCTGGAGCGCGCATATGTTCGCCAATCGCGACGGTGTGGAGCGCCCGCCCCATGCGCGCGATGGCTTCGACCGAGGTGCCGCCATAGGTGGTCGGGATGTAGTCGCCGGGGACCGTGCCGTCGAGCGATCCGGAAATGTCGGGCAGAACGACCGGGACAAGACCGAAGGATTCCACCGTCTCGACGATCCATTCGATGTCGGCCGCAGTCTGGTGCACACCCGGAAGGATATTGACCTGCTGGTAAAGTGGCACCGCGGCGACGGGTGGTTCCACAAGGCTGTCGATGATGGCGGTGACGGCCTTCGACCAGCCGTCTTCCAGCGCGCCGTCGAAATCTGGGGTTTTCGCCAGGACGATGCGGACATCCTTCAGTTCCGGACGCCGCTCCAGGATCAGTTTCAGGTCGCCGGCGATATCCTCGCCGCGGGTTTCCACCAGCGCGGTCGTGGCGACGCCGATGAACCTCGGCTTCATCCGCTTCGTCAGGTTCAGCAACGCTTCTTCCAGATTCTCCGCGCCGCCCATGATCGTTGCAACTTCATCGATCGCGGTGGTTTGCAGCGGGATCGCCTCCCTGGCGTGGCGCACTGTCAGCACCAGCGCGAAAGAGGTGCAGCCCTGCGCGCCATGCAGCAGCGGCACGGAGCCGGCGATGCCGAGATAGGCCAGTGCCGCGCCCAGCGGGGCGGAACATTTCAGCGGGTTGGTGGTGAGGCTTTTGCGGGTGTGGATGATTTCGGCCATGACGCCCTCAGCACGCGGATTCGAGCAGGGCGGTGCGTTCCGCCTCGCGGTCGGTGACTTCCCAGGGGGCAGGGCGCCGCAATTCCTGCCAGACCGGGTTGGTCAGGGAGCGGTGCAGTTCAGCAACGAGCGTCACCATCCCGTCGTATCCCGCGTAGGCAACGTGGCGTTCCTGGTTGATGTCGAGCCAGGGCGTCTTCGCCTTCAGCGCAGTGAACTGGCTGCGTCCGCCGGACAGCATGATGTCGGCGTCGCCGCGCTTCAGCATCGCGTACATCTCGCGCGGCGGAATGGTGTTTACCATGTGGGCGTCAGTGCCCATCAGCACCTTGATCCGGTCTTTGTCCTCATCAGTGGATTTGCGGACGGAGGTACGGACGATCTCCATGCCGATTTCCTGCAAGGCTGCAACGATTGACCAGGATTTCACCCCGCCGGTGTAAAGCAGCACCTTCTTGCCTTGCAGCGCGGCGCGGTAAGGCTCGATGCGGGCCCAGGCGCGGGCTTCCTCGGTCGCGATCAGCGCCTCGGTGCGGTCGATCAACGATGCGTCGACACCGCGCCTGACCAGGATCCGCGCGATCATGCGCAGGGATTCAGACGTGTCGCCTATCCCGTAGAACGAGCCTTCGAAATACGGAACACCATATTTTTCCTGCATCTTGCGCGCGACGTTGATCAGCGCGGTCGAGCAGACCATCATGTTGAGGCCGACACGATGGCACGACGCGACATCGCGGTACTTCGCGTCGCCGGTGATGCAGGCATGGACGCGGATGCCAAGCCGATCCAGCAACGGGCGGACCTGCCAGAATTCGCCGGACAGGTTGTATTCGCCCAGGACGTTGATGTCGGCGCCGGTGACGACCTCCGGCTCGATCGTTCCGATCACGTGCTCGAACAGCGCCTCACCGCCGAGCTTGTTGCCCAGGTTCTTCGATCCCGCGAACCCAGGCGCGTTGATGGGAATGCAGGGCGTGCCCAGCTTCTCGGTCGCGTGCTTGCAGACGGCGTCGATATCGTCGCCGATGATCGCCGGGACACAGGTGGCATAGACGAACACCGCGGGCGGGTTGTGCCGGGCGATCGCTTCCCTGATGGCGCGATACAGCCGCTTCTCGCCGTTGCCCATGACGATGTCCATTTCGGACATGTCGGTGGTGAAGCCGGTGCGAAACAACCTGGAACCCGAACTGGCCGAATGCCGGCCGTCCCAGCCGTTGCCAGCACAGGCGAGGGGACCGTGCACCAGATGCACCACATCGGTCAGCGGCTGCAGCGCGATCATTGCGCCGTCGAAGGCACAGCCGCCGGCGGCGGCGCCGGGAACCAGCGGCTTGGAACAGCCCTTTTTGCGCTCCGTCGCGTCCTTCGCCTGGTTCTTGTCGCAGCTCGGTTCGTTGAACACGTCGGCAATGCGGGCTTTCAGGGCTTCGCTCATGGAGACACTCCCGGCACAGGCAGGAAACGGCGGGCAGCACAGGCCACCCGCCGCCGTGGTTCAGCGGGTCAGGTCGAAGGAGATGTCGGCTCCGGTTTCGCCCGTGTCGCTGTCGAGCTTGTCGAAGATCTTGTCCAGTATCGCAACAAGCACCCGCAGGCCGCCCTGATAGCCCCAGGTCGGGAAGCGGTGGTGGTGGTGGCGGTCGAAGATCGGGAAGCTCAGCCGGATCAGCGGCGTGTTACAGTCCTTCTCCAGGTACTTGCCGTAGGACGAGCCAATCAGGAAATCCACAGGCTCCGTCGCGATGATCGAGCGCAGGTGCCACAGGTCCTTGCCGGCCCACACCTGGCAGTTCGCACCATATGGCGAGGAAGCGAACAGTTCCTGCATCTGCTCCGCCCAGGCCTTGGTGCCGGCCGTCGCCAGGCAGTGACGCGGCTCGCCGCCCGTCTCCATGATGAACTTCGCCATGCCATAGACGAAGTCCGGATCGCCGAAGATCGCGTAGCTCTTGCCGTGCAGCCAGGACTGGCTGTCCGCCATCGCATCGATCAGGCGCCCGCGCTCCTTCTCCAGCGCATCCGGGATCGGCTTGCCGCTGAGCTCGGAGAGCTTCATCAGCAGCTCGTCGGTCGCCGCAACGCCCATCGGGTAGTGCAGGCTGGCGGACGCCTGGCCGAAGGATTCAGCGTATTCCAGCGTCTTTTGCGTGCAGTATTCCTGTAGCGACAGTGTCGCCTTGGCGTTGACCGCCGCCGCCGTGTCCTCCAGCGTGGTGCCGCCGTCGTACATCCGGAACTCGCCGTCCGACGGGGTGTCGAACGTATCCGAAACGTCTGACAGCAGGGTGTAGTCCACGCCCATCATGTCCAGGATCCGCTTCAGCTCGCGATTGTTGCCAACAGCGAAGCCGTCGAAGCCCGGAATGATGTTGATCTTCTCGCCGGGCGTCGCGGTCTTGCCCTTCCAGAAGTTCTCCAGGATGCCCTTCATCATGTTGTCGTAGCCAACGACATGGCTGCCGACAAAGGCCGGGGTGTGCGCGTAGGGAACGTCGAAGTCCTCCGGCACCGAACCCTTCTGCCTGGCGGTGGAGATGAACGCCTGCAGGTCGTCGCCAATGACTTCCGCCATGCAGGTGGTCGAAACGGCGATCATCTTCGGGCTGTACAGCTTGTAGGCGTTGGCCAGGCCGTCGATCATGTTCTGCAGGCCGCCAAACACCGCCGCGTCTTCCGTCATCGAGGAAGAAACGACCGACGACGGCTCCTTGAAGTGCCGCGACAGGTGGCTGCGGTAATAGGCGACGCAGCCCTGGCTGCCATGCACGAAGCTCAGGGTCCTTTCGAACCCGGCGGCGGCGAACACGGCGCCGAGCGGCTGGCAGGCCTTGACCGGATTGATGGTCAGGGCTTCACGCGCCAGGTTCTTCTCGCGGTATTCCCAGCTCTTGGTCCACTCGGCAACCTTCGCGGTTTCCTCGGCGCAAGGCATGCCGTCCATGGCACGCTTGCGGGCGAACATTTCCTGATACTCCGGCTCCTTGAAAAGCGGGGCGTGATCCAGGATTTTTTCTGCACTCTGTGGCATCGAAATGATCCTTTACCGCGGCCTAGGCCGCCTTCTTCCACGGCGCCTTGAACAGGCCCCAGACGGGGTTGTTGATCGCCAGGTCCATGTCGCGGGCAAAAATCGCGAACCCGTCGTAGCCGTGGTACGGGCCGGAATAGTCCCAGGAGTGCATCTGCCGGAACGGAATGCCCAGCTTCTGCGTCGGATACTTCTCCTTCACGCCGGAGCCGACCAGGTCGGGGCGGATGCCTTCGATGAACTTCTCCAGCTCGTAGCCGGTCACGTCGTCATAGATCAGCGTGCCGTCTTTGACGTAATGACCGGTGCGCTGATAGTCGTCGCCGTGGGCAAACTCATAGCCGGTCGCGGCGATTTCCATGCCCAGATCGTGATAGGCGTCAACCACGTGGCGGGGGCGCAGGCCGCCGACGTACAGCATCACCTTCTTGCCCTGCAGGCGCGGCTTGTACTTTGCCAGGATTGCATCGACCAGCGGCTGATACTTGGCAATCACCTTCTCGGCGTTCTGCTGGATCGTTTCGTCGAAGTGCGCGGCGATATTGCGCAGGCTGTCGGCGATCTGGCTCGGGCCGAAGAAGTTGTATTCCATCCACGGCACGCCGTACTTCTCTTCCATGTGCCGGCAGATGTAGTTCATCGACCGGTAGCAGTGGATCAGGTTCAGCTTGGCCTTCGGCGCGCGCTCCATTTCTGTCAGCGTTGCGTCACCGGACCAGTTGCCGACAACCCGCAGGCCGATTTCCTCCAGCAGGATACGGCTGGCCCAGGCGTCGCCGCCGATGTTGTAGTCGCCGATGACGTTGACGTCGTACGGGCCGGGCTGCAGCTCGATGTCGTTCTTGTCCAGCACCCAGTCACGGATCGCGTCGTTGGCGATGTGGTGGCCCAGCGACTGCGACACGCCGCGGAATCCCTCGCAGCGGACCGGCACCATGGTCTTGCCGGTCTCCTTGTGTTTCTTCCGAGCAACGGCCTCGATGTCGTCGCCGATCAGGCCGATGGGACATTCGGACTGGATGGAGATGCCCTTCGCCAGCGGGAACAGCTCGTTGATCTCGTCGATCAGCTTCTCGAGCTTCTTGTCGCCGCCGAAGACGATGTCCTTTTCCTGGAAGTCGGAGGTGAACTGCATCGTCACGAAACTGTCCACGCCGGTGTGGCCGGTGTAGTAGTTCCGGCGCTGTGACCAGGAATAATGGCCGCACCCGACCGGGCCGTGGCTGATATGGACCATGTCCTTCACCGGGCCCCACACCACGCCCTTCGATCCGGCGTAGGCACAGCCGCGGATGGTCATCACACCCGGAATGGACTTGATGTTCGACTTGACGTCGCAGTCGGTCACCGGACGCTCGGCCTCGGCTTCCGGGGCATCGGCCGGCTTTGCCACCGACAGGTGCTTCTGGCGCCGCTTGCGCGATTTGTCGGGATACTGCGCGAGAACGTCGGCGATCAGCTGTTGGTGTAATGCACCGTCGTTCTGATACTCTGTTTCGTCATCGTAAGTCATCTCGGCTCTCCTGATCGCCGGAAGAAACTTGGCCGCCGCACGGTTTTCGCGGCGGCCCGAGGATTAGCCAGCTACTGCCGCCTTGGCTTCTTTTGCCTGCAGCTCGGCCAGCGCCTGCTCGTCACTCTTCATGATGCCGAAGTCGAGCAGCATCTGCTCCAGTTCTTCCATGGTGATCGGCGTCGGGATCGTGCCCTTGCCGGCGTTGGCATGAATCTTTCTGGCCAGCGTGCGGTATTCGTTGGCCTGGGCGGAGTCCGGCGCGTACTGGATCACCGTCATCTTGCGCAGTTCGGCATGCTGAACGATGTTGTTGCGCGGCACGAAGTGGATCAGCTGGGTGTTGATTCGCTTCGCCAGCGCCTCGGCCAACTCATACTCGCGGTCGGTCTGGCGCTCGTTGCAGATCAGCCCGCCCAGGCGGACGCCGCCGGAGTGCGCGTACTTCAGAATGCCCTTGGCGATGTTGTTGGCAGCATACAGCGCCATCATCTCGCCCGACATGACGATGTAGATTTCCTGCGCCTTGTTCTCGCGAATTGGCATCGCGAACCCGCCACAGACAACGTCGCCGAGCACGTCATAGGAGACATAGTCGACGTCGTCATAGGCGCCGTTTTCCTCAAGGAAGTTGATGGCGGTGATGACGCCGCGGCCGGCGCAGCCAACCCCCGGCTCCGGACCGCCCGATTCAGCGCACTTGATGTCGCGATAGCCGACCTTCAGCACATCCTCGAGTTCGAGGTCCTCGACCGATCCGGCTTCGGCAGCGAGGCTGAGCACCGTGTCCTGCATTTTGGTGTTGAGGATCAGACGGGTCGAGTCGGCCTTCGGGTCGCAGCCGACGATCAGAATCTTCTGGTCGAGTTCGACCAGGGCCGCGAGCGTGTTCTGTGAGGTGGTGGATTTCCCGATGCCGCCCTTGCCGTAGAAGGCGATCTGGCGAAGCTTGCCCATATGGTTGTTCCCTTTGCGATGATCGATGCCGGGAACCGACCCGACACCCCTGACGAACGCAGAAGGGTGACAGCAAGCACCGTGCCAAGTGAAAAACCCGCGGAAATCCAGGCGTTTTTCAGGTTGGACGTCGTGACATTCGTGTACGGAGTGCGACAACGGGCCAACACTCGTTGTCGGGCGGGTCAAAACCCGCCGTGTGCACATGAGAAATCCCCGGCCGTCCACCGTCGAAACGCAGATGGCCGGGACAAGCCCGGCCATGACGAGGAAGCAATGGTCCCGGCCGCGATGCAGCAACCGGAGACGGTTTTACAGACGTTCAGCCAGCTCCGCCGCAAAGCCCGCCAGGTCGCGGCGGACAACGCTGGCATCCAGTTCCAGCAGGAACCGCTCCTCGTTACGCGACAGCTCGCCGTCGATTACCACGACATGCCCGCCGCCCGAGCGCTTGGCGATCTGCCTCGCGTAGGTGCGCAACGACTGATCGTGGAAGCGACAGCCAAGGAACAGGAATCCGCTACCGGCGCGCCGGGTTTTCACCGTGTCGGGAATCGGCGTCTGAATGTCGATCTCTGTCAGCACCTCGACATAGTCGGCATCCGAGATCAGGAAATTCGAAAACGGCGTGACGCAGCCATGCGGCTTGTAGATCAGCGTGCGCCATCCATCCGCCATCGCCGGCGCGCATTCCGTCCCGGTGCAATCATACGCGCGGTACCAGCGGTTTTCTCCGGGCGCGGCGCGAGACGCCGCCTGGATCTCGCCCCAGTCGGACCGCCCGGCAAAGGCCGAGCGCAGCGCCGCGTCGTACCACGTGTCCACCACCATCGCCGGCGCCAGGCGGGCGATCGCCTGGTGCAGCGGCGTCGGCGGCACCGGATGCGCGAAGGCGTCCGCCATCATGCGGTCCAGCGTCACGCGGTGCCTGAAGCTTTCGATATACTGCGCCGCCGCCCAGCAATTGCCGCGGGCGCGGCGGGGCAGGGCGACCCGCGATCCCAGCCACGCCGCCAAAGCTTCGTGCGAGGTCGGAACGGTGGTCTCCGACAACGCGGTGACCCCCGGCCCCAGGAACGGCAGCAGCGTGCCGCTCTTCAGCCGCTCGGCAATGCCGGCGGTTACGTCGGCGAAATCCACGCTAGTCCTCTTCACCGCGCTTGCGGGCATTCACGGTGATCGGCAGGCGCGGCGCCGGGTCCATCGCCGGCAGGTCCAGCACCCAGCCATTCCGAAGCTTCACCCAGCCGCCCCACAGCGTTTCATGTTCCTTTTCGACAATGGCTTCCTCAAGGTCCTTCTTCGCCACATAGGCGGACAGGACATTGCCGGACTGGCGGATCATAACCTTCATGATGTTGCTTCCCTGGCTGCAAACAGGCCGAGTTCCCGGCCACGCATGCCGACGACCGAGCCACGGTCGATAAACTCGACGGCGTAGATGTAGTAGCGTTGCAGATACGTGCCGATGTCGCGGACATAGCCGACATCGCCCTTCTTCACGACGATCTCGCCGATTTCCCGCCCGGCCATGGTGCCGTCGTTGCGGACCTGGTAGCGGGCGTAAACCTTCGCGCCCGGCCGGAACAGCGGCGGTTTGTAAACCTCGATCTCTTCCTCACGTCCCAGGCTCATGCGTTTCTTCCTCTTGATCAACAGAAGCCAGGCGCGCGGCGACCAGTTCGCGGATGACGGACTCCGGGTCATCCCGGAACGCGTCCAGCGAATCGACGTCGATACGCTCGGCGACGGTGAAACGAACCCGCATGTCGGGATCGCGGGCAAGCAGGTGCAGTTGCGCCGGCGGCAGGCGCTCGGCGACTTCCAGCCGCACCATCGGCTCGGGATCGCCGGCCATGGCGGGCAGGGCGGACAGGATCATGCGGCGCGCGACGATGCGGCGCACCTCGGAATCGACGTCGTTGGCCAGCACGACCAGCAGTTCCGGCGGCAGGCGGCGCGCCACCACCATGCGCACCCAGCCGTCCGGGTCGCGCGCCATGTCCAGCTGCGGCTGGCCTTTCAGGCGGCTGGCCAGCGCGACGCGCACACGCCGATCCGGGTCGGCAATCATCGCCAGGGCGCGGGGCAACGGCAGGCGCAGGGCGGCCGAGGCACGCGGTTCCGGTTCCGGATCGTTCGCCAGGCGCTGCAAACGAAAGACGCTGCAATACCGGCCCGCCAGGGCGCGCACCTCGAAATACGGATGCTCCAGGCAGTCGTCCGCCAGTGCCCAGTTATCGATGAAGAAACGTTCGATGCGCCGGGCGACGCGGTCATTGACGCAGGATTTCCCGGGTGCGCAGACCGCCTGTCCCGCGTGGGGGCAGGCGGCGCAAACGATGGGTTGCCCGGTCCAGTCCAGCGCTTCCGCCGACTCGGACACGTGGCATCAGGCCGGAACGCAGGTGCCGTCCACCGGGCAGACCGAGGCGCACTGCGGCTTCGCATGGTGGCCCTCGCACTCGTTGCACAGCGCGGCGTCGATGACGTAGGTGCCGCGCTTGGTGGAAATCGCGCCGTTCGGGCACTCGAACTCGCAGGCGCCGCAGGCAGTGCACTGGGAACCGATGATCTTGTAGGCCATGTCACTATCTCCTTGGGGTTCAGGCAGTCAGACGCACGGCGGCGGGATGGGCCGCGGCGTACCAGGCGGCGATACCCGCCTCGATCCATTCGTAAGCGTAATCGTGTGAAGCAACGATTCCGGCGGTGGCCAGGCTGTCCTTCGGGCAGTCGCCGATTTTCGCGCACAGTACGGCCGCCACGCTCTCCAGCGCGGCCAGCACGCCGTCCAGCGTCGCGTCCTCGCCCCAGCCGCCCTGGCAGTATTGCTCCACCTTGCGGTGGCCGGCGAAGCTGATGCCGGCCGGCGAGACCTCGTAGACCTGGAATTCCGTGGCGTGGCCGAAATGCTGGTTGATGCGGCCGCCGCCTTTCGTTGCAACCGCAACCAGGACCTTCTCGTCGGCCCCGGCGGCGGCAACGGTTTCCGCGGCCTGCGCCTTCTGGGCGACATGCTCGCCGCGCACGTCGGCCACCACGGCGCGGTAGGCGGCGCGCTTCGACGGGTCGTAGTCCACGCTTTCCGGCAGCTTGTCCATGTTGAAGTCCTGGCCGCGGTCCTCGCCCAGCAGGCCGACGGCGTCGGCGCGGCACTGGCGGCAGTGGCGCATGAGTTTGGTACCGCCGGAAACCTGGTCCTGCAGCGCCTTCAGTTCCGCCGCCGTGGGTCCGCGCTGGCCGGCCAGGCCGAAATGCGTGCCGTGCGCGGGGTCGGAGATCAGCGGCATGATGTTGTGCAGGAAGGCGCCCTTGGCCTTGACCACCCGGTTCACCTCGACCAGGTGCCGGTCGTTGATCCCGGGGATCATGACGGAGTTGACCTTCACCAGAATCCCGCGCGCGACCAGCATCTCCAGGCCCAGCATCTGGCGTTCATGCAGGATCCGGCTGGCTTCGACGCCGAACCAGCGCTGGTGGTCGTGGAAGATCCAGGGATAGATCCGCGCGCCGATTTCCGGATCGACCATGTTGATGGTGATCGTCACGTGGTCGATATTCATCGCGGCGATCTCGTCCACATGGTCGGGCAACGCCAAACCGTTGGTGGACAGGCACAGCTTGATGTCCGGGATCTGCCACGTAACTGCGTCGAATGTCGCCTTTGTCTTGTTCCAGTCGTAGCAGGCGTCGCCCGGTCCGGCAATGCCCAGCACCGACAGTTGCGGCACCTCGTTGGCGACGGCGACGACCTTGCGCACCGCCTGCTCCGGCGTCAGCTTTTCCGAAACCACGCCCGGCCGGCTTTCGTTGGAACAATCGTATTTGCGGTTGCAGTAGTTGCACTGGATGTTGCAGGCCGGCGCCACCGCCACATGCATGCGGGCAAAGTAATGATGCGCTTCTTCCGAGTAACAGGGATGGTCCTTGACCTTCGCCCAGACCGCGGGGTCCATGTCCGCCGGCCCGTCGGAGGACCCGCAGCTTGACGCAGCGCAGCCACCGGCAAGCTCGGCGCGCATGGCCTCGACGCCGATCGGCTGCTTCAGGCTGTCAAGTGGGATGATCTGCGCCATGGTCTGCTCCTTCCGCCGGCGGGGGACGGAGGGGGCACAGCAAATGGCGTGCCAGACCAGGTTTACCGCCAATACAGGCACCTGTCCGGGAACGCGGCGGCTCGCGCGCGTGGGAAGTCGTACATCGATGTCGCAACGCCGACGGAGAACGTTCGACTTTGGCACGGTCATGACACGGGATTGTCGGGGTGCTGCGTGGGCCGTTCTCTCTCCGTCACGGCCGGATGCCGGCCCCGGCTGTCCGCGCTTCAACGGCTCGGGGCGGATGGCCGGGGCACGTCCGACCACAACGATAAGGGGACGACCTTGCTCCGGCCTCGTCCTGGTACGCCTGGGGCAGTCCCTGGCCCCGTCCGGTGCGCCGGGATGCCGCGGCGCCGGGGCTGCTGCCTCATGACGCTGTGGTCATCCCCGCGGGCGGAGGCGGGACGCCACGAGGGCCCTCGGACGCCGGAGCGGAGTCCGGCGCGTACTGAACCCGGAACACGGTCGAGAACAGGAAATCGAACGCGTCCTGCGGCGCTTCGACGGAGGCAGGCTCGTGCTGCGATGGTGTTGGCGATGGGGTGGCCGGTTCGTGGGCGTTGGTCACGGGAGGGAGCCTTCAGGATGGGACCGCGCTCGTGCCGCAGCGAGGCCAGCCCGCGTATGACATAGATCATTGAGTGTCCGGTGCGACCAGGAACGTTTGTGTGATTCGGTCGGCGCGTCCACCCGTGCCACCGGTGCGAATACCAGTTGGTATCCGGGGCAGGCCCTGAAAAACCCCGTCCGATCATTCCCGGCGATCGCATGCCGCCGCCACCGTATGGCGACTGCCGCCTCAGAACTTCTTGATCGGGATGTTGTGCTTGCGCAGCGCGTAGCCGATCTGGCGCGGGGTCAGGTTCAGGATGCGCGCCGCCTTGGCCTGCACCCAGCCGGAGCGTTCCATCGCCTCCAACAGCTGCTCATACTCGGTCTTCCCGCCGCCCTGCGACGCCTTGCAGGTCGCGGCCGAGGCGCAGGTCGCTGGGTCGTTCAGCACCGGCAGGGACGGCGCCGGCGGCGGGACGGGCTGGGCCGCGGCGTGCGGCGCATGTGGCGTCCGCGGCGCATGGTGCTTCCACAGCACCGCCGACAGGCAGCCGTCGTTGTGGCAGGCGAAGTCGCGGTCGGTGATGCGGTCGCCGTGGGTCAGGGTGGCGGTGCGGCGGATGCAGTTCTCCAGCTCGCGGACATTGCCCGGGAAATAGCAGGACTGCAGCACCGACACCGCCGACGGCGCCAAAGCGATGCGCGTCTTGTTGTCGGCATTGAAGCGCCGCAGGAATTCCTGCGCCAGCAGCGGAATGTCGCCCGGCCGATCGCGCAGCGGCGGCAGGAAGATCGGCACCACCGCCAGGCGGTAGTACAGGTCCGCCCGGAAGGTGCCCTTGGAGACCGCGTCCTCCAGGTTGCGGTTGGTGGCGCTGACCATGCGCACGTCGACCTTCAGCGTGCGCGTGCCGCCGACACGCTCGAACTCGCCCTCCTGGAGGACGCGCAGCAGCTTGGCCTGGAACGCGGCGGAGATCTCGCCGATTTCGTCCAGGAACAGGGTGCCGCCGTCGGCCAGCTCGAACCGGCCCTTGCGCTGCGCCACGGCGCCGGTGAACGAGCCTTTCTCGTGCCCGAACAGTTCGGACTCGAGCACGCTCTCCGGCAGGGCGGCGCAGTTCAGCTTGATGAACGGCTTGTCGTGCCGCGGCGAGGCCTCGTGCAGCGCCTGCGCGAACAGTTCCTTGCCGGTGCCGGATTCGCCGCGCAGCAGCACGGGCGCGTTGCTGCGGGCCACCATGCGCACCTTGTCCAGCACGTCGCGCACCGGCCCGCTCTCGCCGATGATGGGGGAGCCGGCGGCGCGGCGGCCGTCCGGCGGCAGCAGGGCCTCGCGTTCCTTTTCCATGCGGCGCTGGTCTTCCAACAGGCGCTCGCGGTCGCGGATCACCATGCGGTGCAGCCGCACGGTCTGGCCAATCAGGTTCGCCGCCATCTTCAGGAAGCGCACTTCCTCGTCGGTGCGAACGTCGCCGAGGCGCATCCAGGCGCGGTCGATCACCATCACCCCGATGGCGTGGCCGCGGTCGCGGATCGGCACGCCGATGAAGGCGTAGTTGTTGCCGCCCTCGCCCCAAAGGCTGGTGTCCCAGTCGCCGAAGCTCTTGTCCCGGGCGACGTTCTCGATCACCACCGGCATCTCGGTGACCATCATCTGGCCGATGGCCTTTTCCGGTATGGCAGAGAAATATTGCCGCGCCATGGCGGTGCTGTGCGAGGCCGAAAAGACCTCCTCCAGCTCGCCGTCGGCGTCGATCAGGGCGATGACGCCGTTGCCCATGTCGAGGAAGCTGTGCAGCACATACATCGTGCCCGACAGCACGTCCTGCAGGCTGCCGGGCCCGCACAGCAGCTTGGAAATCTCGTAGATGCCCAGCAGCGCGAGATCGGCGCGGGCGGATAGCCTTTCATGTGCCGTAATGGCGGCGGTGTCTTGCATGAGCACCATCTGATCCATCCCCCGCTGTGTCGGGCTTCCGACACGGCGAACCTGAAAGTGTTAAGATACGGACGTAACGCGCCCTGGCAATGCCGGAACGCAGTGCAGCATGGTTGGGCCGGAATTCCAACAGGTTTTGTTTGAATCCTTACATGGATGACGCCTGGCATGATGGCACATGGTGCCGCCGTCCGGCCCGTCAAGCCGTTTCCCGGTGATGGCCCGAAGCTTGCTAGGCAAGCAATGCACCAGTCGAATAAGACCAGCTTGATAGTACCAGTTGAATGGCACCAGGCAAACGGCCCTGCCGCCGGCAGACAGGCGGAACGAGACGGAGACCGGACGATGAACGACCTTGGGCAGACCGTGCCGTGCCTCAGGCCAAAGCCGGTCCTTGTGCTCGGCACGGATGACGTCGCCTCCGCCGTCGGCCACGCCCTGGCCGGCGCCGGCATCGCGGCGCTGCTGGCGCGCGACTCGGACCTGCCGGCCCTGCGCCGCGGCATGTCGTTCGACGACGCGCTGGAGCACGGGTCCGCCTGGATCGACGGCGTCACGGCCTATGCGGTGGACGGTCCGCTCGACCTGGCGCCGGATATCCGGCTGGGCGTCACCGCACTGCCGGTGCGCGAGCTGCTGGATCCGACGCTGGTCGCCGGGGTGATCGACGCCCGCATGCGGCGGCGGCCGAACAGCCCGGACCTGCGCGGCGCGCTGTGCTTCGCCATCGGCCTGGGGCCGGGCTTCACCGCCGGCGGTTGCGTCGACGTCGCCGTCGAGACGGAACCCGACGTCGTCGGCCGGATCGTGACGCAGGGCGGCACCAGGCCCGCGCCGGGCCACGCCTCGATCCTGGGCGGCGTCGGCGCGGAGCGGTTCGGCCATGCGCCCCGCTCGGGCGTCTGGTGGACCTTTCGTGACATCGGCGAGACGGTCGCGGCCGGCGCGGTCATCGGCCTGTGCGACGGCATGCAGGTCGCGGCGCCGCTGGATGGACGCCTGCGCGGGCTGGTGCGCCGCGGCAGCGCGGTGCGCGCCGGCATGCGCCTGCTGGAGATCGACCCGCGGCTCGAGGTCAGCCAGTGCCATGGCCTGTGCCCACGCGCCGCCGGCATCGCCGCCGCGACGCTGGCCGCGCTGCACATGGTCTGGCAGCCGCAACGGCTGGCGCTGCCGCAGGAGCTGACCCGATGGCTCATGTAACGTTCTGGGGCAAGCCCGGCTGCGCCGGCAACGCGCGGCAGATCGCGGTGCTGCGCGCCTCCGGTCACGTGCTGGACGTGCGCAACCTGCTGGCCGAAGCCTGGACGCCGGCGCGGCTGCGCCCGTTCTTCGGCGATACGCCCGTCAGCGCCTGGTTCAACCAGTCCTCGCCACGGATCAAGCGGGGCGAGGTGCGGCCGGAGACGATGACGGAAGCCGAGGCGCTGGCGGCGATGATGGCGGATCCGCTGCTGATCCGGCGGCCGTTACTGGAGAGCGACAAGATCACCATGGCAGGGTTCGACCGCGACCTGGTGGCCGCCTGGATTGGCCTGGCCGGCGGCCCGACATCGGTGGGCGAGGGCTGCCCTCGCGCCGACATGCCTCCATGCCAACCACCACCCGAGACAGAACAGGAGCGTATCAGTGACTAACGTGACGTTTTCCTCCCCTTCGATGGCACGCGACGTGACCGTGTATGCCGTCGCGGGCGACCGGGGAACCATCCTGGGCGTGGCGAAGGCCCACAAGATTCCGATTCCGTTCGACTGCCAGGACGGCGAGTGCGGGTCGTGCCTGGTGGAGGTGAAGACCCTCGACCCGACCAGGAAAACCACCATTGCGCTGACCGAAAAGGAGAAGGAAGGCCTACGGCAACTCGGCAAGATCACCCGAGAGGAAATCCACGACGCCGAGGTCAACGACATCGCGCCGCGCCACCGCCTGGCCTGTCAGTGTTTCGTCCGCAACGAGGACATCCTGGTGAGCTTCCAGGGCGACGAGACCCTGCCGGCGCAGGCGCCGCATCTGTCCACCGCGGCGAAAATCTACAAGGGCGGCCTGAAGCCGGCTTCGGTGGACGAGTTCCTCAGCCTGGCGATCAAGGTGGAGGAGGACGCGGCAATTCATTTCGACGAACTGGCCAAGGCGATGGCGGCGGTCGGCAACGACGCGGTGGCGAAGCTGTTCGCGCAGCTGGCCGGATTCTCGCGCCTGCACCTGGCCGAGGCGCAGAAGCGGGCGGCGGCGGTCGATGCGCATGTGCAGCTTCCGCCCGACTACGTCTGGCCCGACCATGTGACGCCGGAGCGCACCGACCTGTGGGTCGGCGATCCCGCGATGTCGCGGCTGGATGCGCTGCGGGCCGCGCTGCGCGGGGAGAAGCGCGGCTATGAGTTCTATTACTCCATGGCCGGCACCGCGACCGATCCCGACATCGTTGCGGCGGCAAAGGAATTCGTCCACGAGGAAGCCGAGCACGTGAAGGTGCTGGAAGCCTGGATCACCCGTGAGGAGTGGGACCTGCGGCATCAGGCGGCCTGATCGGGCGAGGGCCGCGGGAAAGGCGGCCTGGTTGAGACGCCGTCCGGATCATCGTCCGGGCGGCGCCCCCTGGTTCCGGCATCGCCGCCCGGAACGGTTGCGCGCCGTTGAGCTGACAGGGAGTAGTGTCAGTCCGCATAGCCATGAGAGCTGTTCGGCTGAGTTGAGCCTGAAGTTCGGGAGCGGTGTGTCGTCTGGTTGGAAATTGGCGTCGCAGGGTGTTTTTGGATGAGTGAGCGGGGGCTTTTGTTCCGGCACGGCCGCGGCCCGGGATTGTGCTCCCCCGGCGAGGACAGTGTGGTTGATGGCGTATTTTTGTTCGCACAGAGACGAACGGAGCACCGCTGAGGGCCTCTGAGGATCAGGGGGACAGCGCGTGGGTTGGTGCGGGTGTTGCCGTTGTGGCAGGCCCGTTCCCCGATCCGGCCATGCGCTTGCCGCCGGCGCGGCCGATCAAACCGACGGCATGGACCGGCTATGCCGGCGGCGCCCGGATTATCGGTCGCTTCCGAATGAGGAATGCAGTCAAACATGCCCTGGGAGTGGCTCTTGCCGGGTTCCGGGGTGGTCGGGTCAGGCGTTCCACGGCCCCGAAATCCAACCGGAACCGTGTTGAAAAGGTCCACGACACTGCCCTGTCGGATGACGTGCGCCCCCGCTGCGGCAACAGCCCCGCTGCATTTGCGTTCATCTGCGGTTCCATTTCTCCTTCGGAGCAGCACGCACGCGTTGGAACATCCCTCCCGCCGCCACGCTGATTCAGGAACCGCAGATGAACGCAGATGAACGCAGATGGGCCGGTGGTGAACAGGACCTTCGAACGTGCTGTCGGCCACGCGCCGATCGTTGCCAGGGCGCTCGGTTGCGGTTTTCGAGAGTCCTGCCGGGTTCCGGATGGGCGGTGAAGCGTCCCACCACCCCTGAATCCAACAAGAGCCCTGGAGGTTACCGACATTCAAGACAATACCTGATTCGATTATTTGCCAGTTCTTTCCAATCATTTTCGAACAGGAGGGGCGGCATGAAACGTCCGTGTGCTGTGTGAAGTAGATCATACGTCGCCGGGCTTCCGGGTGGTATGGAGCCGTGCTCCCGGACAAGTCGGGGGCAATGCAGAAATCACTGATGGGAGATGAATATGGCTGAACTGATAATGTTCGTGGATGCCGATTTCGGAGGGCTGCATACGCATGTTTTCGATAGCACGGCAGATTTTACCAAGCTCGCGCTCGGCGGCGTAGGCACCAACGTAAACGGCACCTGGAATGATGTCTTGTCCAGCTTTGTCATCGTGAGCGGACACTGGGCCTTCTTCAAGGACATCAACTTCCAGTTCCAGCAAGGGGAAGTTCTCGGCCCTGGCCGTTACTCCTTTGTTCAGAACTTCGGCATCGACAACGACGCGGTCTCGTCGGTGCGGCTGGTTTCGTCGTAATCCGGTCTACAGAACGAGTCCCACCGAAGCACGGACAGGCAGGCAGAGGACGGGTCAATCCCTCGCAATCCGCCAGCGGCAGCTGAAAGGCTGAGCGGCGCAGGGGGCGCACGTTCGGTGCCATGCACATCGAAGCCGGGATCAGCGGCACCGTGCCGTTCGCCGAACGGGCTGCAGACAGCACGCTTTGTGCTGGAGCAACACGCCGGCAGGTTGGGACGCCGCTCCAGGAGGGGCGATCCGCCCTGATCGTCATGGCGGCGAAGAGCTGCCATCCACGCCTGCGATGCTGACACCAGCAGGAGGCGTGGATGGCCAGCCGGAGCGTGTGACCGGCCCCTTCCCAGGCGGCCCCTTCCCAGGCGGCCCCTTCCCGGGCGGTCCTGTCCCGGGTACCAGCCGGAACAACCGAGCCTGCCGGGATGACCGGACGCGCGGCCCAGCCGGCCGTCAGGCGCCGAGCAGCCACTGAAGATACCGCGGATTGCCGTCGACGATGCCGAGCTTGATGAGCTCGGGCAACTCGTAGTCGTGGCGGTCCAGAATGAACGTCCGGAGCCTGGGGAACAGGTCGGAGCGCCCTTTGATGAGAAGCAGGAACTCGCGCTCCTTCTGGACCTCGCCTTGCCACCGGTACACACTGGACACCTCGGCAGTCTGCACGCACGCAGCGAGTTCCGCCACGATGAGCTGCTCCGCGAGCGCCTCGGCCCGCTCCCGTCCGGCAACGGTGGTCATCGCCATCGCGGTCTCCATGCTTACGCTCCCCTTCATGTGACAACTGCGGACGCCTCACCATACCGCCATCGCCGTTGGTTCCGAAACGATAAGCCGCGGCCGGGCAAGCCCGAAGGCGGCGCGAGGTCGTCTCTCTGTCGTCATGGCCCGGCGAGCCACGGCCATCGGCCCCCGCCGCTATCGCGCCATCCCTCGGGCAGCCCAGGTATAGGCCACCGAATGCCCCCAGCGCAGCGCCGGCAGCTCGAGATACCGGTGCAGCCACCCCGACACGCCGATCGGCAACAGGATCGCCAGCGGAATCCAGGCCAGCGTGAACAGCACGGCATTGCCGCCTGCCAGCGGGCTCAGCATCAGGCCGACCAGCTTGTGGATCGGCTCGTTGACCAGGTACACGCAATAGGAGATCGCCCCGAGGTACGCCAGCGTCGGGCTCCGCAGCAGCCGGTTCGCCTGGTGGAAGCCGGGGAACCGCTCGTGCGTCTCGATCAGCAGGCACAGCGTCCACGCCAGCGGCGGCAGGACCTTGCCGATTGGCGACTGTGTTGCGCAGACCGCCAGGGTCAGCCCCAGGACGACGCCGTAGCGCCGCAGCGCGCCCGGTTGCTGCTGCACCAGCGCCTCGCTGGCCACGCCCAGGGCGAACAGGTGCGCCTTGTTGGGCAGGAAGGCGCGGCTGAACTGCCAGGCGTCCGGCGCCAGGCGCCAGGCGACGCCGGCCAGCGCCAGCGCCAGCAGGACCCGCACCAGGCGGCGATCATCCGCCGCCACCAGCACAGCCAGCAGGTAGAACTGCCACTCGGTCGCCAGGCTCCAGGCCGAGCCCAGGAAGCTCACCCAGACATCCGGCAGCACGCCGTTCGGGAACAGCCCATGTGTCATCGTCAGGTGCGCCGCGATCTCGGCCGCCCAGGTCGATGGCCAGGCGCCGCTGCAGATCGAGCGCGCCGCGCCCGTCGGGCCGATCCAGGGCATGTGGTTGAAGCCGCACGGCCAGGCCTGCAACACCACCGCGAAGGCGAACACCGGCAGGAACACCGGGAAGATCCGCGCCACCCGCGCGATCAGGAACGGCCGCGCCTGGCAGTGGAACCGCTGCAGCGACGCCGCGATCACCAGGCCGCTGAGGATGAAGAACAGATCCACCGCGGCGCCGCCGTGCGACACGACGCTCTCTGCCCAGCCGGGCAAGACCGCGAAGGGCGCCATGTGACCGAGCAACACATACACGGCCAGGAGCCCCCGCACTCCATCGAGGCAAAATAGCCGTTTCATGCCGCGACGGTACGCCTCCAATTATTAACAAAGTATGAAGACCGTCCGTCGCTTCGTCCGGGGCAGCAATGATCGGCCGGCAGGGCTTGGCGCGGCGCGTCGCCGGCGGCGGCGGCCGATCGGCATGCCGCGCGACCGGCAGCCGTGCGGCATGCCGGCCCGGCCAGCCGCCGGGTTCAGGCAGCCTGTGTCCACGAGTTTCCGGATGCGATCGCATCCACCGCGGCCTCGGCCCGCGACAGGGTCGCCTCGTCCTGCCGGAACGCGATCGCCACGAGATCCGCGCCACACCGGACCGCCCGGCCGGCGACCGGACCGCCCGATCCGGGTAGCGCGACCTGCACCTCGACCCCGGTTTCGGCGATGAAGGTGCAGCGCAGCGCGATGCCGCACCGGGAGAGGTTGTCGATCACCGCCGGGATGCGCCGCGCCGGCCCGGCGATCAGCGTCGCCGGCGCGTTCCGGCCCGGAACCCGCTCATAGCGCCACTGATCGGCGTTGTCCTGCGTCATCGCCCTGAGGAAATGATCGACCTCGGCGCGCAGGGTGTCGGCAACCGCCCCCAGCTCGTCCGACGACGCCAGCACGTCCCGGCTCATCGCCCCGGTCGCGTCGGCGATCTTCGCCAGCTCGGTCATGTCCGCCGCGGTGCGGTCGCCGGCAAGAGCCACGCTATGGACATTGGCCGAGATCTCCCGGGTCGCCGCGTTCTGCTGCTCGATCGCCGCGGCGATGGCGGCCGAAACGGTGTCCATATCGCCGATGGCGGCGCACACCTCGTCCATGGAGGCAACGGTCTGCCGGGTCGCGGTGCGGATCGAGGAGACGCTGTCGATGATGTCCGCCGTGGCCCGTGCCGTCTGGGTGGCCAGCGCCTTCCCCTCGCCGGCGACCACGGCGAAGCTTTTCCCGGTTTCGCCGGCGCGCGCCGCCTCGATCGTGGCGTTCAGCGCCAGCAGGTTGGTCTGTCCGGCGATGGCCGAGATCACGCCGCCGACGGCGCCGATGCGTTCCGCCATCTCCGCCAGCTGGACGAATTTCGCGTTGCTGTCGGATGCCCGCCGCACGGCGTCCTGCGTCGCCGCGGTCGCGTGCGCCACCTGGCGTGCGATCTCGCCCACGCTGGCGGACAGCTCGGCCGTGGCCGCCGCCATCGTCGACAGGTCGCGCGATGACGTGGCCGCGCTGTCCACGGTGCGGGCGGCGCTGGCGCGGGTCTGCTCGGTGGCGTCGGTCATTTCCCGCGCCGTCTCGGACATCGTCCGCGCCGCCCCGGCCAGGCGGCCCAGCACGCCGGAGATGACCGCAGCGAAATCGGCGGTGAAGCGTTTCATCGCCGCATGCCGCCGGTCTTTCGCCGCGCGTTCCTC
This sequence comes from Rhodopila globiformis, assembly GCF_002937115.1. GTDB lineage: Bacteria > Pseudomonadota > Alphaproteobacteria > Acetobacterales > Acetobacteraceae > Rhodopila > Rhodopila globiformis. Next base: position 54,636 of record NZ_NHRY01000072.1, read on the forward strand.
GGCCGCCTTCTGCTCGAGCTGCACCCGGGCCATCGAATTGGCCTTCAGCACCTCGAGCGCCCGCGCCAGGGTGCCAAGCTCGTCGGCACGGTCGTGGCCGGGGATCGGACTGTCGAACTCGCCCCGGGACAGCCAATCGGTGGCCAGTACCAGGTTCTGCACCGGCCGTGCCACGCTGCGCCCGAGCCGCCAGATCACCAGCCCGGCCAGCGTCATCGCGATGTGGAGGCGGGCCGTATCCAGGTCGTCGGCATAGACCCCGGTGACGATGGTCCAGCCCCAGGGGTGGAAGCCCTGGACATAAGCGAGCTTGCGCAGCGGCGTGTGCCCGCCCGCCCGGGGCCACAACTACAGCAGACCGCAGGTTATTAAGCAGACGGCCAAACGCACGCCATTTGAGCATGGCGCGGTCGCGATAACATGCTGAATTCTATAAGGATTCTTTGCGCCGAGTGGCAGGCGTTTGACCGTCTCCCTAGTAGTTGGGACGCAGACGGCCCGTCTTCATCGTCATGGCCCGGCTTGTCCGGGCCACCTATTCCAGCACGTGTGCCGCGACAGGTGGCCCGGACAAGCCGGGCCATGACGAGCGAGGTGCGCCGTCGCCGTGTCTCAACCAACCTGCGGTCTGCTGTAGTCGACGACACCGCTGCCCCGGGCATGGACAAGGTTGGCGATGGCAAGGATGAACAGCTTGCCGGTGGTGTCCTTGAGGCTGCTGACGTCCTTGCCGATCAGCTCCGGATTGGCCGGCGTCATCACCATCCGGTTCTGCCTGTCGAGGATGTAGATATACTCCGCGCCGGAATAGCGCATGGCGCTGATGGCCGTCATGGCCGCCTGCTGCGCCTCCTGGCGGGTCATCTGGCCGGCCTGTTCCGCCTTGTCGTACGCCGTTGCCACGCCGGCCGCGCTTTCCACCATGGAGCGCAGGGTCGTCACCCGGGCGTCCTCGAGCCGGCCGCTTTCCACGGTGTAGATCAGGGTCAGCAGGGCGGCGACGGCCAGCACGGCGGAGGCGGTTGCCAAGTGCAGGCTGTGGCTGATCGAGCGGATGGCGGGCATGAGGCGTGGGCGTGCGGATGTCATTCTAACCTCGGAATCACATGCCTTGCTGATTAGGCGGCAATGGATTAACATTTAGTTAATTTCGATGCCGTCCCATCAGGTTTGGCGCCGGCCGCCAGGAATGCTGACCGTATGCGGCATGCCGGAAGAGCCGCCGGCTTATCGTCCTGCCACGATCAGCAAGGTCTGGCGGGCTGGATCGTTGACGAGCGGCATCGGCATCGCCCGGAACCGTCCGCGCACGCGCCGCAGACGGCCCCCATTCCCTCCTATAGGCGCTAACTTCGTGGCTTGGCGGCCCGGAGCCTGTGCCCGGGCTTGTCCCGGATAGCCGCCATGACGACGGGACAGTGCGCCGCGTCCGGCCGCCTAATGCCAACCCGCCTAAAGAATCACCCATCCCGACTGCGAAGATGTAGCCAATATCACAGGCTTACTGTGCGATGGATGGAGCCATTTTTCGGCGGGATGGTATAAGTTAGCGCCTATGCCATTCCCTCCAACCCTGGAGGACCGGGGCGAGCCGAAAGGCCGAGGGCCGTCCGCCCCGTCCAACAGGGGCGGCATTTCCGGTCGGCGGCACTGGCGGGATGCGCGACACGCTCATGCCTGTTGGCGTTGCTTGTTGGTCATGCCCGCGACGCGCCCGCGGGGACGCTGCGGCAGGCTGACCGGGAAGAGACATCAACGGCGTATGCGGTGCGTCCCGGGCTCCAAAGTATCGTGGCGCCTGCGCGGCGCAGTCTCTATACCGCCGGAGCAACCCATTCCCTGCGAACGCGGCGAGCGGCTTTCGGACCCGCCCGCCGTGTTCACAACTCCTCGGAGACCGATCGGCTTATGTCCCACAGCGTCATCCTGCTGCCTTTCGTCGTCGCGTTCGTGATCTTCGTGGTGCGGTTCTATTTCCGCGAACACGCGGCGTCGATGGCGAACCCGAGCTTCCTCCTGGCAGCCGGAAGCTCGGCGATGATCGTGCTGTATCTGGTCCTGAATGTGCTCGACCGGCTCGGGACATACGGCACGCTGGGCTTTGGCCTGGTCGGCCTGGCCCTGCTCGGGGTGTCGATCCTGCGGATGTTCATGCTGTAAACCATCCGCAGCGCGGGCTTACTTCCGCAGCAAACGCGACCAGAACCCCGTCTGCGCCCGCTTGCGGTGCGAAACGTGCGGCGCATGCGACGGCGGCGGCAGGGCCGCACTGATCAGGTGCCGGCCGATGTCCCGCACCGCGATCCGCGCCTGTTGGTAGGCGACGATGGCGTGCGCGGTTTCCTCCAGGTCCTGCTTCGCCAGGTCCGCAGCCCAGGCCGCTGCCTCATTGAACAGGCCGGCGCGGCGCAGCACATCCAGTCGGCGCACGGCCAGCTCGATGTCCTGGGCACCGGCCCACAGCGCCGCCACCTCGGTCCGCAGTTGTGCCGCCTCGGTCATTGCCGCGGCGTCGTCGGCGGCCCAGGCGGCTTGCAACAGGGCCTCGGCCTGCTGCGGGCGGTCGCCGGTGCGTTCGCAGATCAGCGCCCAGCGGCGGAAGGGCAGGGTCTCCTCCACCCCCTTCGTGGTCAGGCCGCGATACTCGTCCGATTCCACGACCGCGCGGGCGGTGGAGGGCAGGGCGGACAGGTCCGGGGCGGCGGCGCCGCAGCGCGGGCAGGTCTGCACCCAGTCCACCAGGGTGGAGCGCGCCGGCTCGCCCGGCCGCATGTCCATGTCCGGCGCGAGTTCCGGCTGCGGTGCCTTGAACGCCGGCCGCCCGGGCGTGCCGCAGACGCCGCATGTCGTGTTGGCTTCACTCATGATCCCACCTCCGCCCGAAGGCCATCCCGCAGGCGCTGCATCGCCCGTTCCATCAACGCCGCCGACTGCGCGAAGCAGACCCGCAGCCACCCCTCGCCGGCTGGCCCGAACGCGACGCCGGGTGCGACGGCAACGCCGTGGCGGGTGACGAGTTTCTTCGCCAGGTCGAGACTATCACGCAATCCGTCCACGGCAAGGAACGCGTAGAACGCCCCGGCGGGCGGACGGTAGCGCACGCCGTTCAGCCCGGTCAGCGCCTCGCCGGCCAGGCGGCGCCCGGTGGCGCAATAGGCGCGGAACTGCTCCACCGCGGGCCCGTCGCCCAGGGCGGCGACCCCGCCGCGCTGGATGAACGGCGCGACGCCGGAATGCGTCACCTCGACGATATTGACGAAGGCCTCGGCGGCGCCCTCCGGCACCACCAGCCAGCCCAGGCGCCAGCCGGTCATCGGCCAGGTCTTCGAAAAGCTGTTGCAGACTATGATCCGGTCGTCCGGTTCGGCGAGGTCCAGCATCGACGGCGCGGCCGCGCGCCCGTCATACACCAGGCGCGAATACACCTCGTCGGACAGCAGCCAGGCACCGTGGCGCCGGCAGATGTCGCGGATGGCGCGCAGCTCGTCCCCGGTGGCGGTCCAGCCGGTCGGGTTGCCGGGGGTATTCAGGATGAACGCGCGCGCCCCGGCCATCATCGCGTCCAGGCGGTCGAGGTCCAGCCGGAAGCCGCCATCGGGCTGGGCAACCAGATCGAGCTGGTCCACCGCCGCGCCGCGCAGCCGGGCGGCGTTGGGGATGTTGGGCCAGATCGGGTCATGCACCACCATCCGGTCGCCGGCCCGCAGCACCGCGGCCATGGCGATCGACAGCCCCGCCATGCCCGAGGCGGTGACCTGGATGCGCCCCTCCGCCACCGGCCTGGCGTGCAGCCGCGTCAGGTAGCCGGCGAGCGCAGTCCGCAGCGCCGGCAGGCCGCGCACGTCGGCATAGCGCGTCTCGCCGTCGGCCAGCGCCTGCACGGCGGCGGCGCAGGCGCTGGCCGGGCTGGGCTGGTCGGATTCGCCGAAGCACAGAAAGTCCACGTCCGGCGTGGCGAAGGCGAGGCGCGCGACCTCGACGATGCGGGAGCCTGGAATGACGGTGAGGTCCATCCCGCTGATATAGGCGTTTCCGTCCCGGATTGCGCGGGTTTGCTTCACCAGCGGCGGGATTCCAGGTAGCGGTGGCGCCGGAAATACACCAGCAGCGACAGCGCGCCGACGGTGGCGAGGAAGCCGCTCGCAATGGCGGTGACGTTGTCCAGCAGCCAGGCGCCGAGCATGGTCCGCTTCTTGTGCAGCGCATCCATCCCCAGCGCGCCGGCCAGCCCGTCCGGCGCGCGCCGGTCGCCCGGCCGGACATCGCCATAGGCGGCGCCGGGGCGGAACTGCAGGCCGGACAGGGACGCATCGAACATCTGCCCGGCGTCCCCGGCGTCCTGCACGCTGGTGACCATCGAGAGCTTGATGTAGCCGCGGCGGCCGAAGGCGACGGCGTTGAGGGTGGTGGTGCCGTCGCTGCCCAGTGGCGCCGTCGTCGGCAGGATCAGCGCCGCCCAGCTGATCTGGTGTGCCGCCGGGTCGTACTGCGGCGGCCGGACCCAGCGGCGGACCTCCAGTGCCGGCAGGTGCTGTTGCAGGCGGGCGCGATTGCCCCGCGCGACGGTGTCGCCAAGGCTGGATTGCAGGTCATCCGCCGCGAAGCTGGCCGCGGTGGCGTCGTCGACGAAGCCGGCCGGGACGAAGCGGATGATCCCCGGCGCGTCCATGCCCTTCGGGCCGAGCAGCAGGGCGACCAGATCCGGCGGCACCGGCAGGTTCCACAGGACCAGCAGCCGCGCCGCCTGGTCCTGCGGCACGACGATCAGGTCCCCGGATAGCCGGACCGATGCGTCCGGCCCCAGATCGGCCCGCGCGGGGGCGCCGGTGGAATGGCGCAAGGCGTCGGCAAAGGCATCGGCCGGCGTCTCGAACAGCCCCGGGGCCGCTGCCTGCGCGGCGGGCGACGTCGCGGCGGCGCCGATGGGAAGGGCGAGCGGGAGCAGAGCCAGGACGATACGACAGAGACCTCCGGCGTCGGGCATGGCAACGATCCGTCAGTTGGTCAGGGCCGCGAGCGCAGCCCGGGCGGGCGTTGTTCCGGGTGATACCCCGGCACGCTCCGGTCTGCCACCGCAATCAATGCACCCAGGGGGCAGGCCCGCGGACGGTCAGGCCGGCGGGCGGCCAGGGTTTGGGG
>NZ_NHRY01000073.1 GCF_002937115.1 Rhodopila globiformis
TCCCATTTGGTGTGATTTAGGCTCTCGAATTCGTCCATTGATGGAACTCCATCAGCGTGTGCTTTGGCGGCTCACGCTCCAGAGTTTCATTGATGGGCGAACCGGGGCCTACCCCCGCAAATGTCAAACTGCTGCTGCCTCCCCGGCAGAGCCGGGGGAACTCCCGGTTACGTTAGATGCGACAAGGGGCAACCAATGAATGCTGATGAATACAAGGCTACCTGCCAACGTCTCGATCACGTTCCGAAGGAAGTCGTGGCGCGATTCCGCGTCGCTCGGCACGTGTGTTTCGCGTATCAGTTTGCACAGCACCCTGATGCTCGCTGGATGATGGACTTGTGGTGCCTGATCAAGAAGCGACCAGAACGCCTGCTCGTGCAGCTCCGGGCCGTGGCGTGACCGTCGCCGCCCCCGTATCGACGCCGAAGTCTGGAGCCAAAGCCAGTTCCTCGCCTGGGCCGAGACACAGCCGGAAGGCACCCGCTACGAGTTCGACGGCGCCCGGCCGGTCCCCAAGCCCCCCACACCCGTCGGCCACAACCGCATCGGCCGCGCAATCCGCGAGGCCATCCGCCCCAGGCTCCCGCACGGCACACCCTGCGACACCTACGGCCCGCAGGATGCGATCGAAACCGTCGGTGGCGCGCTTCGCGAGCCGGATGCCTTCATCGCCTGTTCCTCACCGCCCCGCACCGCGGTCGCCGTCCCGGCCCCGGTCGTGGTGTTCGAGGTCCTCTCACCGGGGCCCGACAACCGGCGCCGGGATGAGGCGGACAAGGTCGATGAATACGAGTCGGTTCCGTCCTCCGCACCGTCATCATCGACTCGGAAAGCCGCTCGGCCCGCGTGTTCTGGCGCGAGCCGGGCGAACGCGTGTGGCACCGGGAACCGGCCGATACCACCGGGCCCATCCGGCTGCCGGAATTCGGCATCGCCCTCGCGCTCGACGACGTCTATGCCGGGGTCTCCTTCGACTGATCCCGGCGGCCGGCGCCACCGGCCGGTTCCTGCCGGCGAATCCGCATCCGTGGACCGTGCTGCGGGCGGCATCCGCGATCAATGCCTTGCTCCGGTAAAGCCGATCGGTGACAGCAATGGGCGCGTTCAAGCCATCCGGCCCGGCCTTGGCTCGCGTCGCAGCGGCTGTGCGACCCGTTCCAGCCACCGCGCGACCTCCTCGGGAATCCGTCCGGTCCCGGCCGCCCATCGGCGCACGGTGGTCGGCTGCAAACCCAGCCGCTGCGCCAGCCCGCGCTGCGACCAGTCAAGCGCGGCAAGGCAATCGCGGAACCGGTCGGGCGTCACGGTGTAATGTCCCCCGGCCAGTACCCGTCGTCCATCACCTGCTCGAACGGCCACGGACATGTCCCCGGAAAGGTGCTATCCGGCAGGCCGGTCTCACGTTCCGCCGCCAGCAGTGCGTCGCCATAGGCGTCGGCGAGAATGGTGGGGAGCTTGTCCGTCAGGCTGGGATTCTGCGCCATCACGCGGCCAATGCGGCGACGCTGCTCGCGAATGGTCAGCCGCCAACTGTTCCCGCGCAGGTTGGGCTGGAACTGCCACTTCAGCAGGTGCGCCATCAGCACAGCAAGACGGTTGGTCAGTTGGTTCCGCTCGCTGCGCCCCATGCTCTCGATCTCTTCGGCGATGTTAAGGATGTCCGCGTTGGACAAACGGCCCGCCCGCAGCAAGGCTGCCTGCTCGTTCGCCCAGGCGTGGAAGTCCTTCTCGTAGAGATCGCTCATCGGGAGCCTCCTGTGTGCGCAATATGCGCACGCAGCGCAAGTGGGTCAACAGCCGCGCCGCAGGCAGCGAGGCCGCCTGGCTTGCGCTGGGCAGCGTTGTTCATCACCCCCTATCCAGTGGGGTCGTCGCGGTGTCCAAAGTCTCATCCTGGACGTGACGCAAATGATCCGTCCGCCGTCCCGAAGCCCCCCACAACCGTATCGGCCGCAACATCCGCCCCAGGCTCCCGCCCCATGCGTATCAGGACAGGGCGATTGATGGAGAAGGATTTGATGCCCGGGCCATGACGATAGAGAGCAGACCTTGCTCCGCCAGATCGCCTATCCTGATACGCATGGGCTCCCGCCCGGATCCCCCTGCGACACCTACGGCCCGCAGGATGCGATCGAAACCGCCGGTGGCGCGCTCCGCGAGCCGGATGCCTTCATCGCCTGTTCCTCGCCGCCCCGGACCGCGGTCGCCGTCCCGGCCCCGGTCGTGGTGTTCGAGGTCCTCTCGCCGGGGCCCGACAACCGCCGCCGGGATGAGGCGGACAAGGTCGATGAATATGAGTCGGTCCCCTCCATCCTCCGCTATGTCATCATCGACCCGGAAAGCCGCTCGGCCCGCGTGTTCTGGCGCGAGCCGGGCGAACGCGCGTGGCACCGGGCGCCGGCCGACACCACCGGGCCCATCCGGCTGCCGGAATTCGGCATCGCCCTCACGCTCGACGAAGTCTATGCCGGGGTCGCCTTCGACTGATCCCGGCGGGCCGGATGGCACGGCGGCTGCCTGGTCGCACCGCCATCATCTGTGTTCATCCGTGTTCATCTGTGTTTCCCCAATCCGGCACTCCCAGCGCGGCACGAACCGGGCGGCGGTGCTTCGGCGGGTAAGCAGCGTGCTTGTCCATTCTACGGAATAAGCGGAAACACAGATGCACACAGATGGTCTGCGGTTCCGGCGGCTCTGCCCGATCACGCAGGCTGTCCGGGTAGCCGGCACGGCGAATCGGCAACAGCCGCCGCTATGCCAACCCTCATGCGGCCTGCGCCGGGCATGACGGGAAGGCCTTCCGTCGCCCCGTCCCCACCTGCCGTCGGTTTGCCCCGAACCCAACGCCAATCGGCCCTTACCGCACGGTCAGGCCGATCTCACGCCGGCAGCGCTGCTTGAGTTTGGCAACCAGGTCCTTTGTCTGCTTGTTCAGCGCATCGAGATCCAGCGCCGCATGTCCATGCAGCCGGAACAGGCTTTCGGCATTCCAGAAATGCTTGTTCCTTGCGTCCGAAAACAACGCCACGATGCTTTCCGAACAGATCAGTTGCTCGCCCTGGAGCCTGTGGCCGAGTTCTTCCAGTGCGGCCCAGCCGTTGGCAAGGTCCTCGTCGACCTGGACCCCGATTTCCGGGTTGTCGGGGCGGGACCGCAGCAGCTTCTGCCGTATCAGGGCACTGTTGAAGCAATCGCCCGCGTGCGCGGCCAGGCCGAGGATGATGGTGTAGGCTTCCTTCCGGCCCGCCCGCACCGAGTTCACCGCGCGATGCGGCGTTCCGACCTTGAAGACAATGATCAAGATCGTCAGATTCGCGCACAGGCCCGCCAGCGAGCAGACGATGACCAGCCAGTCCCTTGTCGTGGCGTCCATTGTGACTCCGTAATATCCTGCAACGGGGCGTTGGTTACTGCCTTGCGGAATGGCTTCGCAAGGGGAACTTGCAAGAAAGTGCAGACAGAGGCCACGCCCGGCCTGATGGCCATGCCGGCACCCGGCACAGCTCCGGCCGCCCATCCACCCCGGGCGGGCTGATATCGGCAAAGCCGTGGATGGCGGGCGCGGGCCTGCACCCGCCGTGACGACGGACCCTACCGCTGCGTCCGCGGGCAATAGAATGTGCTCCGCCCGCCCTGCACGATCCGCCGGATGCCGCTGCATTCCGGCGGACCCGGGCAGCCGGGGCAGGGCTCGCCCTCCCGCCCGTACACCTTCCAGGCGTGCTGGAAGTAGCCCAGTTCCCCGCTCGGCTGCACGTAGTCCCGCAGCGACGACCCGCCGGCGGCGATCGCCTCGGTCAGCGTCGCCTTGATCGCCGGCACCAGCCGCTGCGCCCGCGCGCCCGGCACGGTATGCGCCAGGCGCAACGGCGAGATGCCGGCGCGGAACAGCGCCTCGCACACATAGATGTTCCCCAGCCCCGTCACCACCTTCTGGTCCAGCAGCGCCGCCTTGATCGGCGTCTTCTTCCCGGCCAGCGCCGCCGCCAGCACCGCCACCGTAAACCCGTCCTCCAGCGGCTCCGGCCCCAGCCCCGCCAGCAGGCGGTGCTGGTCCTCGCGCGCCGTCTCCACCAGGTCCACCGAGCCGAATCGGCGCGGATCGACAAAGCCGACGCGCCAGCCGTCGTCGGTGGCCAGTTCCAGGTGCTCGTGCAGCGCCGGTGCATTGGCGCCGACGGGGCCGATGACCATGCGGCCGGACATGCCCAGGTGCAGCAGCACCGACCAGCCGTTGTCCAGCCGCATCAGGATGTACTTGCCCCGCCGCCGGAACCCCACAACCCGCGCCCCCACCAGCGTCTGCGCCAGCCTGGGCGGCAGCGGCCAGCGCATGTCCGGGCGGTTGGCCACCGCGCGCAGCAGCACCCGGCCCTCCAGCCGCTGCTGCAGGCCGCGCATCACAGTCTCGACTTCGGGGAGTTCCGGCATGGTCCGGTCCAGGCTATACACCCTCGCCATGAGCGACAATCCGACAACGACCGTGGACTTCGGCTTCCGTACCGTACGCCGCGAGGAAAAAGCCGGCATGGTGCGCGCTGTCTTCGACAGTGTGGCAACACGCTACGACCTGATGAACGACCTGATGTCCCTCGGCATCCACCGGGTGTGGAAGCAGGTGTACATCAGCGCCCTGCAGCCGCGGCCGAGCCACCAGTTGCTCGACCTCGCGGGCGGCACCGGCGACATCACCTTCGGCTGGCTGTCGAAGGGCGGCGGGCCGGTGGTGATGACCGACATCAACGCCTCCATGCTCTCGGTCGGCCGCGACCGCGCCACCGACCGCGGCTTCACCGGCGACATCCGCTTCGCCGTCGCCGACGCCGAGAAGCTGCCGCTGCCCGATGGCGGCTTCGACCGCGTCTCGATGTCCTTCGGCCTGCGCAACTGCACCGACAAGGACGCGGTGCTGCGTGAGGCGCGTCGCATGCTCAAGCCGGGCGGGCGGTTCATGTGCCTGGAGTTCTCCCGCGTCACCGTCGCCGCACTGACGCCGATTTACGACACCTGGTCGTTCAAGGTGCTGCCGCGACTCGGCCGCTACGTGGCGAAGGACGAGGACAGCTACCAGTACCTCGCCGAGAGCATCCGCACCTTCCCCGACCAGGAGACGCTGGCGGACATGATGCGCAAGGCCGGGATGTCCCGCGTCAGCTACCGCAACCTCTCCGGCGGGATCGCGGCGATCCACACCGGGTGGCGTCTTTGAGGCTGGCGGGCAAGCGCGTCCTGCTGATCGTCTCGGGTGGCATCGCCGCCTACAAGGCGCTGGAACTGATCCGGCTGCTGCGCAAGCAGGGCTGTGGCGTCACCTGCGTGCTGACCGGCAACGGCGCGCAGTTCGTCACGCCGCTGTCCTTGCAGGCGTTGAGCGAATCCAAGGTGTACAGCGACCTGTTCTCGCTGACCGACGAGTCGGAGATGGGGCACATCCAGTTGTCCCGTGCCGCCGATTTGCTGGTGGTGGCGCCGGCCACCGCCAACATCCTGGCGAAGATGGCGGGCGGGCTGGCCGACGACCTCGCCTCCACCGTGCTGCTGGCGACCGACAAGCCGGTGCTGGTGGCGCCGGCGATGAACGTGCGGATGTGGCTGCATCCGGCGACCCAGGCCAACCTCGCCACGCTGCGCCAGCGCGGCGTGCAAGTGATCGAGCCGACCGAGGGCGCGATGGCCTGCAACGAGTACGGCCCCGGAAGGCTGGCCGAGCCGCCGGAGATCCTGGCCGCCATCGGGTCGCTGCTGGCCCCGGCGCCGCATCCGCTGGCCGGCCGCCACGCCCTGGTGACCAGCGGCCCGACGCACGAGCCGATAGACCCGGTGCGGTATCTGGCCAACCGGTCCTCCGGTCGGCAGGGCCACGCCATCGCCGCGGCGCTGGCCGATCTCGGCGCGCGGGTGACATTGGTGACCGGCCCGGTCGGCATTGCGGATCCGCCGGGGGTGACCGTCCGCCGCGTGGAGACGGCGCGGCAGATGCTGGATGCCTGCCAGTCCGCGCTGCCGGCCGACGTCGCGGTGTTCGCCGCCGCCGTGGCCGACTGGCGGGTCGAGCACGAATCCGCCGGCAAGATCAAGAAACAGTCCGGCGTGGCGCCGCCGGTGCTGAGCCTGACGCCCAACCCCGACATCCTGGCGACCATCGCCGCCGCCGGCCCCCTCCGCCCGCGCCTGGTGATCGGCTTTGCCGCCGAGACCTCCGACCTGATGCAGAACGCGCAAGCCAAGCTGAAACGCAAGAACGCCGACTGGATCGTCGCCAACGACGTCTCGCCCGACACCGGCATCATGGGCGGGGCCGAGAACGCGGTGTCGATCGTCTCCGCCGACGGCATCGAGACCTGGCCGCGCCTGGCCAAGGACGACGTCGCCCGCCGCCTGGCGCAGCGCATCGTCGCAACGCTGCACGGGGCGCTGGCATGAGCGGCCGCGCCCCCTGGCTGATCCGGCCGCTGCGGCAGGAGGACCTGCCGCTGTACCGCCCGCTGCGCATGCAGGCCCTGCGCGACCATCCGGAGGCGTTTGGCGCCGCGTATGAGGACGAGGGCACCACCGACATGTCCCGCCGCATCGGCCAGCGGCCGGGCGTGACGCTGGGCGGCTTCGCGCAGCACCAGCTTGTCGCCACCGGCGGGCTGACCGTGTCGCCGCGGATCAAGCTTCGGCACAAGGGCCACATCGTCGGCGTCTATGTCGCCCCGCCCTGGCGCGGCACCGGCCTGGCGCGGGCGCTGACCGAAGCCCTGATCGCGCATGCCAGGGCGCAGGGCCTGGCGGTGCTGACGCTGTCGGTCACTGTCGGCAACGAGGCCGCGCGCCGGCTGTACCTGGGCGCCGGCTTCACCGTCTACGGCGTGGAGCCGCGCAGCCTGCGCGTTGGCGACGCGCTGCTGGACGAGGAACTGATGGCGCTGCCGCTCGATTAGTACCGCGCGCCGGAAATGCCGATCCCGTTGGGTGTGGCAGAAGGTTCTCCGCCTTTTGCCCCGGCCACCATCGGCAAGGCGTGGAAACCGGGGGCTGAAGCCGTGGCAGTCGGTCGCAGCGTCCTCCGGAACCGCCCGTGCCTGCTCATTCTTTCTTGATTTTACAGCAGGCCGCAGGTCGATTGAGACAGGGCGACGGCGCTCCCTCATCGTCATGGCCCGGCTTGTCCGGGCCACCTGTTCCAGCACCTGTGCCGCGATAGGTGGCCCGGACAAGCCGGGCCATGACGATGAGGACAGGGGGCCTCAGTGTCCCAATCGACCTGCGGTCTGCTGTAAACACGGAGGAAGATGAAGGGCTACGAAGCGCCACAGAGACCGGACCTGGCTGGCTATTCGGGACCGGAGGAACCGCATTATCGGGCAGGCGATCAAGGCGCATCACGGCGTCACCGGGCTTGCTCATAGCGGTTTATGCTTTGTACCTGACGCTCGGTCTGCGCCGCATCATTGGCTGACTCGTTCACACCCTTCGTGGCCCTTCGCGTTCTCCGTGTTAAAATGCGGTCGCCAATCCAGCCTCTGCCGCTGCCCTGGCGCGCCGGGAACAACACTGCCGCTCGTCGCAATAGCGCGGGTGATGGGGCCGGACTCTCCGCCGGCCGGTATCAGGGCAAGTCGTTGTCCGCCCCCATGGCGATGAAGGCCCGGCCGGATCAGGAAGCGATCCGATCGGGCTGATGTTGCGCCAGGTCCTCGTGCGGCAGTTGCATGGTGGCGACGGTGCCGTCGAGGTTTTCCAGCCGCAGAGTGCCGCCGTGGCGCTCGGCGAAGCCACGGGCCAGCGACAGGCCCTCGCCCTGGCGCGGCGTGCCCCGGCAGCCCCAGCCGTTGTCGACGACGCTGAGCGTCGTGATGGCGCCCTCGGTAACCAGGCGGACCAGGATGCGCCCGGTGGGACGGCCCTTCAGGCCGTGCTTGACGGCGTTGCCGATGAGTTCGTTGGCGCCGCGGATCACCGCCTCCTGCAAGGCCGGCGGACAGCAGCCGCGCACCGAGACGCCGACGCGGACGATCTGGTTCGTCGCGCGCATCATGTCGACGATCGCGCCGGCCAGCTGGCGCAGCCGATCGGCCATCGAGCCGGGCGCCTCGGTCAGGCCGAACAGCGCGTTGGAGATGGTCGCCGACAGCCGGATGCGATGCTCGAGTTCGTGGGCGATCAACTCCCCGGCCGGCGTGTCGTGCAGGCCGGGGATCTCGGCGATCAGGCCGATGATGCGCTGCAGCGCGTTTTTCGTGTGGTGGCGAAGCTGGCGCAGATCGAGTTCGTTGCCGGGATCGGCGTTGGGCTGCGTCGATGCTGCACCGGGCTCGGCAACGTCCGGTTGTACAGGAAGACTGATGAAAGACCGCCGCGGTTTCAGCGTGGAGGCGACGTGGGACATCTCAGTTGCCTCATCCAATATGGTGTCAGCGTGTAGCGGTGCAGATGATATCATAGATACAACCAAATACTCATTGTCATGCGAAGGCCGACAAACGGCTTAATACGAACTCAGTATAAGTATGCCGTTAGTCGGGAAAATTTCCCACGTCAATATATTTCAGGTCAGCAGGTAAATTAGTTGTAATTTATCGAAATTAGTGCGAAACCTTAACTTAGTGCCGAGATGGCGGTATTGCACGCAGTTCGGACAGAATGCTGCGTTCGGTCAACTAAAAGTTTGAGAGTTTTGCCGAAAACAATCGTTACCGGCAGAATGACGCGGGTTTAACGTCAGTCTGACGGAATATTTTCAGTATCTGGCATGAACGCCGTCGTTACGCGCCGCTGCGCCGGCGTTCATGCGTTACCCGACGGCTGGCGTGACCAGCAGGCGATACGCGAAACCCGGAGGCAGGCGCGCGGGAAGTGCGCCTCCACGGCCTAACTGGTTTCCAAAAAAACAATATGCAATTCCGCGTGGCCCGGGGATTTGCCGCGAAAGCGGCCGTCACCGGTGAACCCCGTGGCCGGCCACCGGGCCGGCCGCCGGAGCGTCAGGGCAGCAGTTTCAGGGCAGCAGTTTCAGGGCAGCAGTTTCAGGGCAGCAGTTTCAGCATGCGGGCCAGGGTCGCCACCTGATGCCGCGCGGCCCGCGCCGCGTTCCATGCCGCCGCCCGCAGCGCCGCGGCACGGCTGCGCAGCCGGTGGTAGGCCGAGCCGGCATCCGACACCGCCACGGCGTTGGCGGGAACGTCGTTGCCGTCCGCGGTGACGTCGATGCCGGTCCAGTTGCGCAGCAGCGGCACCGCGCCGGTGGGCTCGACCAGGGTGTTGCCGCGCAGCGTGATCGCCGCGGCGTCGCCGAACACCAGCACCGCCCCGGGCCGATCGGCCGCGCCGGGGCCGAGGTCGACGGTGTTGCCGGTCAGCGTCACCGTGCCGCCGGCGATCGACACCAGCGGGCCGCTCATGCCGCCGCCGTCGTCCGACAGGCGGTCGTCCACCAGGTCCGTGCGCAGGGCCGAGGAGACGACATGCAGGCCGCCACGCGCCGGCTCGAACACCGAGCGCTCGATGCGCAGCAGGTCCAGCCCGCCGGCGAGCACCGCCGGCAGCGGATGCTCCGGCGAGCCGCCCTTGTTGGCGCTGAACGTGCTGCCGGTGATCACCAGGCTGCCGCCGCGGACGCCGTCCAGGATGCCCACCTCGTTGTTGATGAAGCGGCTGTCGCGCACCGTCAGGTCGTGGCCCTCGGCGCGGATGCCGGCGCCGTTGCCGTCGGGGACGCGGATGCGCTGGAAGGTCAGGCCGCTGACCGTGACGCCGTTACCGTCGATCACGAAGGCAGCCTTGCCGGCGCAGGTCTTGTCGGTGATTACCACGCCCGGGCGGGCGGCCTGGATGGTCAGGTGGCCGGCGGACCAGATGGCGCAGTCGAAATAGTTGCCCGGGGCGATGGTCACGATGTCGCCGTCCTTCGCCGCCCGGGCGGCCCCGCTCGGGGCGGCGAATTCCAGGCCCGGGCCGACGGCCAGGGTCCGCGCCGCGGCCGGGCCGCCGGCGGCCAGCGCCAGCACAGCCAGCCCGCAGCAAAGTCGGCCGCAGCGAAGTCGACCGCAGCGAAGCCGAGCGGGGCGGCGCCTCATTGCACCTCCCCGTCGCCGTGCAGCGCCTTGGCGTTGCCCTTCAGGATGTTGCCCTTCAGTTCCGCCGGCGTGGCGGTCATGTTGTCAACCAGGTAGGAGTTGTAGTTGCCGTCGACCTCGAAGGTGTTGTGTTCCACCAGGATTTCGGGCGTCGGCTGGGTGATGCCCTCGGTGCCGATCATCAGCGCGGCGGTATGGTTCTCGGATTTCGGGCCTTTCTCGATGTGATTGTCGCGCAATACGACGGCGCCGCCGTTCGGGATCTCGACCGCGTAGCTCGAATTGCCGTTGGGACCGTCGGCGAGGTCGCAGCCGATGACCTCGGTGCGCGCCGCGCGGGACTTGATGTGGTGGGCATGCTTCGTCTCGAAGAACTTCGAGTGCTCGACGCGCAGCAGCGCCAGTTGGCCGACATAGAGACCGTGGGCGCAGCCGTGACCGGGCTCGCAGGCGCCGTTGCGCAGGAACTGGCTGTTGCGGACGATGATCGTCTTGCCCGGCATGCTGGCGGCCAGGATGCCGTCCTGGTTGTTGACGAAGTTGACATTGTCGATCGTCAGGTTGCCGCCCTCGGCGCGGATGCCGGCGCCGTTGAAGTCGGGCACCCGGGCGCGCGTCAGCGTCAGGTTGCGCACGGTAGTATTGTTGCCATCGATCACCAGTAGCGCCTTGCCTCCGCAGACCTTGTCGGTGATCACGGTGGCATCGGGTCCGGCGCCCTCAATCGTCAGGTTGTTGGCCTTGACAAAGGCGCAATCGAAATAGTTGCCCGCGGCAATGACGATGTGGTCGCCATCCTGCGCCGCGGCGATGGCGGCGGACGGCATGGCATAGGTCTTGCCGGGGCCGACTTCGAGCGTGGCGGCGACCCCGGGCACGGGCAGGCAGGCCGTTGCGAGGCCGGCGACGGCAAGCGCGGCGGCGGCCTTGAGGAAACGGAGCCCGGCGCGGCGCGGCAGGCATTGCGGAAGCGGCATATCGGTCACCTTGTTGTTATACAGAACCATCGTCGGCATTCCTGCCGCGCCCGTCATAACTGCTTGCCTGCCGGTCCGGCCAGTCTGAAATACAATCCGTTGCAGTGCCGCAGCCGATCGGCGACGATGCAGCAGACATCAGGCAGGGTTTGTGCTAGCGGGGCCGCGGCCGCAGGCCGCCATAGCGCAAGGATTACGCTTTATGACCGATCCCGCCACCACACGATCGGAGCCGACACATTACCGGCCTGGGACGAACCCGGCCGTGCGCCTGAAAAAACGATCGCTGGCGCGTCGGCTGCTGTGGCCGGTGGCGAGCCTGGCCGTGCTGGGCGCCTTGGCCGGCGGCGTCGTGCTGTGGCGGATGGATCGCACGCCGCGGGAATGGGCCGCGGAGCTGCGGCGCCCGGCCACCAGCGGGCTTCCCGTGCTGGGCGCCGCCGCCCGGGCCACCGCGCGCTATCTGACCCACGCCGATCGGCTGGCGGTGGCGGGGCCGGTGGCGCTGCCGGCGTCGCTGGGGGCGTCGGCGGACCGCTCGGGCGCGGTTCCGGCCGGGCCGCTGCGGACGGTGGCGTCGCTGCAGGCGCTTGCCGCCGCGGTGGCCGATGCCAGGCCGGGCGACGTGATCCAGATCCAGCCCGGGCAGTACCGCCTGTCGGACGGGCCGATCCGGATCACCCAGCCGGGCACCGCGGCCGCGCCGATCGTGCTGCGTGCCGCGCGGCTGGGCGACGTGGTCATCGAGTCCGACACCGTGCAGGCGTTCAAGGTCTCCGCGCCGTACTGGCGGTTCGAGAACCTCAGCCTGCGTGGGGTCTGCGCCGATCATTCGCAGTGCGAGCATGCATTCCATGTCGTCGGCGCCGGCGGGTTCACCACGATCCGCAACAACCTGATGACCGACTTCAACGCCCACATCAAGATCAACGCCGAGAACGGCGTGTTCCCCGACGGCGGCCTGGTCGAGGGCAACACGATGACCGAGAGCGCGCCGCGGGTCACCGCCAACCCGGTCACCCCGGTCGATCTCGTCGCCGCCAGCGACTGGGTGATCCGCGGCAACGTCATCACCGACTTCATCCGCCAGGACCACACCGGCGGGTCGACCTATGGCGCCTTCGTCAAGGGCGAGGGCGAGGACAATGTCCTGGAACGCAACGCAGTGATCTGCGAGTGGAAGATCCGCACCGTGCCGGGCCAGCGCGTCGGGCTGTCGCTGGGCGGCGGCGGCACCGGGATGGCGTTGCGCCGCCTCAAGGGCCGCACCGGCTTCGAGCAGCTGGGGGGCGTGATCCGCGACAACCTGATCGCGTTCTGCTCCGACGACGGGATCTACGTGAACCGCGCGGGCCGCTCGACGGTGGACCACAACACGCTGATCGACACCGCCGGCATCGACCTGCGGTTCGTCCAGTCCTCGGCCACCGTGACCGACAACATCGTCGACGGCGCGATCAAGAAGCGGGACCGGGCGTCGCTGCGCAGCTGGGACAATGACATTCCGTTCCTGCTGGACCTGTTCGCCGGGCTGCATCCGCAGCGGGCGTACTACCGCGACCCGGCGGTGCTGGACCTGGCCTGGCGGACGCGGCCGGACAGCGTGCCGGACCCCGAGCCGCGGGTTGACCTGTGTGGCAACCCGCGCGGCGACAAGGCACTGCCGGGGGCGTTCGAGGACTACGCCGTATGCCTACGCGGCCAGTAGCTCGGTCGCCAGCGCCGCCCATTCCTGCTCCAGGCTGGCGGTGGCCGGCTGGCGGCCGGCGCGGTTGTACCAGTAGCGGGCGTTGGCCGGATCGGGCTCCTTGCGGTGCAGGTAGGCGTGCACCAGCGCCGCCATCGCCCCCCGATCCGCCTGGGCACATTCGTGCGCCCGGTTCCAGTCGCCCTTGGCGTCCCACCACAGCGCCTGCAGCGGCAGCGAGGCGGCTGCCGGCGGCGCGGCGGCGGTGAGCGAGGCGCGGAAGTCAGGGAGATCCATGGCTCAGGCCTCCCGCGGCAGGGCAAGACCGGCGCGTCCGGCCACAGGTGGCGGGCTGCGGCCCGGGGCGGGGGAGACTTGACGCATCAGGGCGGGCATCGGCGACGTGCGCATGGCGGAGAGGCTGCGGCAAGCGCGGGCGGAGGGCAAGGGGGCGGTGGTGTGCGTCGTGGCGGTCCGGCGCCGGGAAGTCGCCAGGACACGGCGCCGGCACCGCGATGGCGGAAGATAGGCGCGTGGTCCGTTGCCCCTCCGTCATGGCCGGGCGTGTCCCTACGGGATGCACACATCTCGGAAACGGTCCGCCGCTGCGTTTCCCTTTCGTCATGGCCCGGCTTGTCCGGGCCACCTATTCCAGCACTTGTGCCGCGACAGGTGGTCCGGACAAGCTGGGCCATGACGATGGGGGAACGCTCTCGGCGCCCAGGCAAGCACTTGATTTTACGGTCATTTCCGACTCTTTTCCAGGATGTGTGCATTGCGTAGGGCGTGTCCCGGCCAGCCACCCACACCGTCTGTGCGCAGATGGCCGGGACACGCCCCATGCGTATCAGGATAAGACGGCGGCCGGAGAAAGATTTGGCGGCGCGTGCCGTTCCCCCTCGTCATGGCCCGGACAAGCCCTACCGCATGCACACATCCCGGAAACAACCGCAAAACCAGGAGCTCGCCCAATGCCTGGGAACGTTGCCGCTTGGTCGCCGAGACGCGTTTGGCTGGCAAGCGACCGGCTGAGGAGGTACCGGGCCGGGTCGCCGTGGTGCGGTCCGCACATCCGGTGTGGGGCATCCTGCCCATTGGGATGGGGCGGGATCGGGATTGCCACCGCAATCAAGCGAACACGGAGTTGCACGGGGTTGGCACGGAGTTGCGCAGAGTCTTCCGGGGCGCCCGCAACAGGGTCGCCCCTGTGGCAGCTTCCGAGGATTTCATGCGCTTCGCGCGAAGCGCCGTATTCCCTTTCTCTGTGGAACTCCGTGCGAACGCCGTGCAACTCCGTGTTCGCTTGATTGCCGCCGGTGAACCCAGCACCGGCCGCGACAGTAGGGGCCACGACGGCAGCGGACCGTTTCCGAGATGTGTGCATCCCGTAAGGACAAGCCGGGCCATGACGATCAGGGAAAGGCCGTTCTCCAACCGTCGCTCTATCCTGATACGCATGGGGACACGCCCGGCCATGACGATAGAGAGACGACAACGCCATCCGCACCGGGCCGCGCGACGACCCCCTGATCCTCCGCGGCCCTCCGCACCCCTCAGCTCATTCTCTGTGCGAACAAAAATACGCCATCAACCACGCTGTCCCCGCCGATGAGGCACCACTCCGGACCCCCGGTCACACCGGAACAGAAGCCCCCCGCCCCGCTCATCCACGCAGGCCACGCCGCGCCGGCTTCCAACCCCAAGACCGGCGCTCCACAACCCAAGGCAAGTTCAGTCAAAGCTCTCAGTTCGATGACGGGTGCGACCCGAATCCCAGGAACCCGGCGCTTGGCTGCGGCGTCCCGCCATCCTCGGCGAACAGCTTCGGCGTCGCCACGGTCTTTGCCACCACGTCCCGCTGCGGCCTCCCGCGGCCGGCCTTCCCCGGCTTGGCCTGCGCCGTTTTCGCCGCCGCGGCATCCGCATGGGCCATGGCGCGCGAGCCGCGGCCGCTGTCCTCGCCTCGCAGCGACAGCAGCAGGAAGGTGATGTCATTGCGGCCGAGATCGACCGACAGCTCCATCGGCGTCATGCCCAGCACATTGACGCCGTTCAGGTCCGCGCCCCGGCTCAGCGCGTCGCGCGCCGAGGCGATGTCGCCGCGGTTGATGGCGTCGAATAGCGCATCCGTCGGCTGCATGTCGTTGAACGCCTTGGTTTTCGGCGCCGCCGGCACCCGGGCCCTGGCGCCGGGCAACACGTCCGCCGGAGCCTCGGCCGACTTGTTGTCCGGCTCGGCTTTCGGGCCGCGCTGCTGGCCCAGTCCGCCCGTCCCGGGCATGGGCGGCATGCCCGGGAGCATCTGCGCCCATCCTTCGGAAGCCATCGTCACGCTCAGCGTGGCGCCCAGAGCCAGTGCGGCGAGGCGTCGCCCGGCAGTCTTGTTCATGCCATGGTCCATCAATGCTTAACCTTTGGGCAGGTTACTAGCAGCATCCGGTCCGGTCCGTCGATATCTCATCCCGACATCTTATCCGGACATGTTACCCCCGGGCTGGCCACCGCCAGTCAGCAACCTCCGGCATGTCGGCGCCGACGCGCACGATGTACTGCTCGTGCTCGATCAGCTTGTCGCGCATCGCCTGCTTCACGTAGACGGCGCGGGCGCTCAGGCCGGGCACCCGGTCGATCACGTCGGCCACGAGGTGGAAGCGGTCCAGCCGGTTGCGCACCACCATGTCGAACGGCGTCGTCGTGGTGCCTTCCTCCATGAAACCGCGAACGTGGAAGTTCTTGTGATTGGTGCGCTTGTAGACCAGGCGGTGGATCAGCATCGGATAGCCGTGATAGGCGAAGATCACCGGCTTGTCGGTGGTGAACAGGGCGTCGAAATCCTCCTCGGTCAGGCCGTGCGGATGTTGCGATTTCGGCTGCAGCGTCATCAGGTCCACGACGTTGACCACACGCACCTTCAGGTTGGGCAGCAGGTGGCGGATCAGGTCCACCGCCGCCAGCACCTCCAGCGTCGGCACGTCGCCGGCGCAGGCCATCACCACGTCCGGCTGGGTGTTCTGGTCGTTGCTCGCCCACGGCCAGATGCCGATGCCCTGGGTGCAGTGCTTGATCGCCGACTCCATGTCCAGCCACTGCGGCTCCGGCTGCTTGCCGGCGACGATGACATTGATGCGGTCCCAGCTGCGCAGGCAGTGGTCGGTCACCCACAGCAGCGTGTTGGCGTCCGGCGGCAGGTAGACCCGGGCAACGTCGGCCTTCTTGTTCACCACGTGGTCGATGAAGCCCGGGTCCTGGTGGCTGAAGCCGTTGTGGTCCTGCCGCCACACATGCGACGTCAGCAGATAGTTCAGCGACGCGATCGGCCGCCGCCACGGAATCGCGCGCGAACTCTTCAGCCACTTGGCGTGCTGGTTGACCATCGAATCGACGATGTGGATGAACGCCTCGTAGCACGAGAACAGGCCATGCCGGCCGGTCAGCAGGTAGCCCTCCAGCCAGCCCTGGCAGGTGTGCTCGCTGAGGATTTCCATCACCCGCCCGTCCGGCGCCAGGTGGTCGTCGTTCGGCACGGTCTCGGCGTCCCAGGCGCGGTTGGTCACCTCCAGGATGTCGTTCAGGCGGTTGGAGTTGTTCTCGTCCGGCGCGAACACGCGGAAATTGCGGGTCTCGGCGTTGCACTTCATGATGTCGCGCAGGAAGGCGCCCATCACCCGGGTGGACTCGCCCTTCACCCCGCCGGGCTCCGGCACATCCAGCGCGTAGTCCTGGTAATCCGGCATCCGCAGCGGCCGCATCAGCAGGCCGCCGTTGCTTTGCGGGATGGCGCTCATGCGCTTCCCGCCCACCGGGGCGAGGCCGGTGATCGCCGCGATCGGCCGGCCGGCCTCGTCGAACAGCTCCTCCGGGCGGTAGCTGCGCAGCCAGTCCTCCAGCAGCCCCAGGTGCTCAGGCTTTTCCATGGTGAACGGCACCTGGTGCGCCCGCCAGTTGCCTTCGGCCGGCTTGCCGTCCACCGTCTTCGGGCCGCTCCAGCCTTTCGGACTGCGCAGGATAATCATCGGCCAGCGCGGCAGCAGCTTGCCGTCGCCCGACCGCGCCTGCTGCTGGATCCGGCGGATCGCGTCGAACGCCCGGTCCATCGCCGCCGCCAGCGCCTGGTGCATCACCGCCGGGTCCGATCCGGCGACCTCGATCGGGTCGTAGCCGCAGCCGGTCATCAGCGCGTGCAGATCCGCGGGCGGAATGCGCGCCAGCACCGTCGGGTTGGCGATCTTATACCCGTTAAGGTGCAGGATCGGCAGCACCGCGCCATCCTGCGCCGGGTTGAGGAACTTGTTGCCGTGCCAGGAGGTCGCCAGCGGCCCGGTCTCGGCCTCGCCGTCGCCGACGACACAGGCGGCGATCAGGTCCGGGTTGTCCAGCACCGCGCCATAGGCGTGCGACAGCGAGTAGCCAAGCTCGCCGCCCTCGTGGATCGAGCCGGGCGTGTCCGGCGCCGCGTGGCTGGGGATGCCGCCGGGGAACGAGAACTGGCGGAACAGGCGGTACATGCCCTCGCCGTCGCGCGATACTTCAGGATAAGTCTCGCTGTAGGTGCCCTCCAGCCAGGTGCTGGCGACCACGCCGGGGGCGCCGTGGCCGGGGCCGGCGATGAACAGCACCGTCAGGTCGCGGTCCCGGATGATGCGGTTGAGGTGCAGGTAGATGAAGTTCAGCCCCGGCGTGGTGCCCCAGTGGCCCAGCAGGCGCGGCTTGACGTGCTCCATGCGCAACGGCTCGCGCAGCAGCGGGTTGGCCAGCAGGTAGATCTGGCCGACTGAGAGGTAGTTGGCGGCCCGCCACCACAGGGTCATGCGGTCGACCTGTTCGGCGGTCAGGGGGGTCGCGATGGGTTGATCCATGTCGGGCTGACTCCTGATACGTTGGGACGGTGCGGCGTGGTGGTCATGGCCGGGCGGCCATCAGGACACGGATAGGACGACGGAACGTATCGTCACGATGGCCGCCGCGACGAATAAAGATCAATGCCCGGCAATAATCGCCGGGGCACCTGATCACGTCTGGTTGAGGGCCCAGAATCCCGCGTTCAGGTAGGCGCCGTACAGGCACCACGCGCCATAGGGCAGCATCAGCATCGCCGAGGCCTGCCGGATCGAGCGGAAGGCCCGGATCGTCAGGCCGATCAGAATCAGCATCACCGCCATGACGCCCAGCGCCAGCCCCGGGCTGTGCACGGCGAAGAACGCCGGCGCCCACAGCGCATTGGCGGCCAGCTGCCAGCCCCACAGGCGCAACGGCCGCGCCGCGCCGTGCTGCTTCCACACCAGCCAGCCGGCAATGCCGACCATGACGTAGAGCGCGGTCCAGGTCGAGGCGAACAGCCAGTATGGCGGCGTGCCGGGCGGGGCGTTCAGCCGGGCGTACCAGCGCGGCAGCGCATGGGCGGCCATCGTTCCGCTGACAGCATCAACCAGCAGGCACAGCCCGATGAACCCCACCAGTGCGAGCACGGGGGAAACCGGCACGGACGACCCCGGGTACGAACCCCAGTCATGAGGGCCAGTCTGCTGGAAAACACGGCTCCTTTCTGGACCTGCGGCTTCCGCCGCCCTGTCTAATACAACTGTTCAGCGCATCGGCAAGAGCTTCCAACGCACATGCCTACCATCCGTTGACGCGGTGCCAGACCGCCACGACCTGCCGGTCGCCGTCGACGACAAAATAGCGGTCGTGCGCCGCCGCTGTCATGCACGTATGGTTGGGGGCGATGCGCAACTTACCGCCAACCGGCAGGTCGATTGGCCGGGAGGGATCGGCGGCGATCACGCCGTGCTCCTGGTAGGCCTTGACGACGGTGGCGTTGCCGTAGCCGGGCTGACCGTCCAGGTCCAGCGCCAGGCCGTAGCCGTAGTCGTGCGGCGTCGCCTCGGTGCTGCGGTCCTTCGACAGCGCCAGCCCGCCGGCGTCGACCAGCACGCGGCCGGGGCGGTGGCCGATGACGCTGGCCAGCACGGTGACGGCGATGCTGTCGATGGCGTGGGTTTCGATCTCCGCCTGGAACAGGTCGCCGAACATGTAAACCCCGGCGCGCATCTCGGTGACGCCGGCGAGGTTCTCCGCATGCCGGGCGGTGGGCGAACTGCCGGCGGAGACGATCTCGACGGCATGGCCGGCGTGGCGCAGGCGGGTGGCGGCGTGGGCGACGGCGCCGCGCTCGGCCTCGGCGATGGCGGCGATCTCGGCCACCCGGCGGGCGGCGTAGGAATGCCCGGCGTGGGTCATCACCCCGGCCAGCCGCGGGCCCAGGCGGGCGGCGAGGTTCATCAACAGATCCGAGTCGGGGTGGACGCCGCCGCGCGCCTCGCCGCTGTCGACCTCGATCAGCGCCCGCACCGGCTCGGGCCGCGCCGCGATCGCGTCCGCCATCCCCGGGTCGTCGGTGAGGACGATGATGCGGGCGCCGCTTGCGTTCAGCGCCGCCACCCGGTCCAGCTTCTGCGGCGTGATGCCGACGGCGTAGAGGATGTCGGTGATGCCGTGGCCGAAGAAGTACTCCGCCTCGGCCAGGGTAGAGACGGTGATGCCGCCGGGCTGGCCTTGCAGCGCCATGCGGGCGACCTCGATCGACTTGGCGGTCTTCATGTGCGGGCGCAGCGGCACGCCGAGCCGCTCCAGCGCCTTCGCCATGCCGCGGATGTTGCGCGCCAGGATGGTGCGGTCGAGCACAAGGCAGGGGGTCGGCAAGTCGGCGAGCATCATGGCGGCGGCGTCCGGTCGGGGTGATCGTCAATTGGTAGCACCGGACGCGGCGCGTGGCGTGGGGGAAAACGCGGCGGCACGGGGCGGGCT
>NZ_NHRY01000074.1 GCF_002937115.1 Rhodopila globiformis
GCTCAGCCCCGCCCCCGCCACCGCCGGTTTCCGACAAGGCGGCGACCACCGCCGCGCCGACGACCTCGGGCCTGCGCCTGACGTTTGCCTCGGGCCAGTCGGACCTGAGCCCGGAAAGCGTGGCCGCCATCAAGCAACTGACCGCCTCCGTGCCATCCAGCGATGCCACGACGTTCAATGTCGATGCCTATGCGCCCGGAACGCCGGACGACCCGTCCACCGCACGGCGGCTTTCCCTGTCGCGCGCCATGGCGGTCCGAAGCGCCCTGATCGCCGACGGCGTTCCGTCGGCTCGCATCTTTGTGCGAGCGCTGGGCGCAAAGTTTGGCGATGGACCGGCCGACAGGGCCGACGTGAGCGTTGAAGGCACTGGCAACCAGGCGGCGCAGAAATGACCAAGCCCTCGGCCTACCTGATCCGGATGATCCTGTTCCTGATCGCGGTGGGCATCGTGGCTGGCCTGCTTTCTCCGGTACTGATCACCGCCTTCTACAACAACCCCGTTCTCAACAGCCTGATCCTGCTGATCCTGCTGCTGGGCATCCTCTGGAACCTGAACCAGGTCCTGCGGCTGCGGCCGGAGGTCATCTGGCTGGAAACCTACCAGACCTCGCGCAGCCGCCTCGCCGCCCTGCCCTCGCCGAAGCTGCTGGCGCCGATGGCCAGCATGCTGGCGATGCGGGAAGGCCAGAAGCGCAGCGACAACCGCCACCTCACACTGTCGGCCTCGGCGATGCGCAGCCTGCTGGACGGGCTGTCGTCGCGCATGGACGAGAGCCGGGAACTGTCGCGCTACATGACCGGGCTGCTGATCTTCCTGGGCCTGCTCGGGACGTTCTGGGGCCTGCTGAAGACCGTCGGCGCGGTGTCCGAGGTCATTCGCGACATGACGCTGGGCAACGGCGACATGACCATGATGTTCGACCAGCTGAAGTCGGGCCTTGTCAAGCCGCTGGCGGGGATGGGAACCGCCTTCTCGGCCAGCATGTACGGCCTGGCCGGCGCGCTGGTGCTGGGTTTTCTGGACCTGACCGCAGGCCAGGCGATGAACCGTTTCTTCAATGAGCTGGAGGAGTGGCTGGCGGGCCTGACGCGGCTGCCGTCCGGCGCGCTGTCGGAAGGCGAAGGGTCGGTGCCGGTCTACGTCCAGGCGCTGCTTGAGCAGACGGCGGAAAACATGGAAGGATTGCAGCAGGTCCTGGTGCGGGACGAAGAGAACCGCATCCAGATGAACCAGGCGGTCCTGGCCCTGAACGAACGCCTGGGCATGCTGGCCGACACCATGCGGGCGAACCAGCAGCTGATGCTGCGGATCGCGGAAACCCAGACGGCGATGCGCCCGGCGCTGCAGCGGCTGGGCGAGGCACAGGGAGGCGATGATATTACCCGAAACCATCTGCGCAATATCGAACATGCCCTGCAGCGGCTGCTGGCCGAATCGGAGCAGGGCCGCGCCCGCTCGACGGCGGAGCTGCGCAACGACCTGCGGCTGCTGACCCGCACGGTCGCGGCGCTGGCGGAGCCGCCGCGGTAATGGCCGCCCGCACCCGCCGCAACGGCAGCAACGGCCTGGAGGCCTGGCCGGGCTACGTGGACGCGCTGTCCACGCTGCTGATGGTCATCATCTTCGTCCTGCTGGTGTTCGTCCTGGCGCAGGCCTTCCTCAGCACGGCGCTGTCCGGCCGCAGCCACGAACTGGACAAGGCCCGGCAGCAACTGACGCAACTGGCCGACGCCCTGTCGCTGGAACGCGGGAAAGAGACCGACCTGCAGCAATCGGTGGCCCAGCTTGGGGTCGAGCTGGCCAACCGCACGGCCGAGCGTGAGCGGCTGATGGGCAAGCTGAACGACGCCAGCCTGGCGGTGCAGGCCGCCAATGCCGCCGCGGCTCGGCTGCAGGCGCAACTGGGCGAGGCGTCGCAGCACGCCGACAAGGCGGACACACAACTCGCCGACGCGCAGCGCCAGCTTGACGAGATGCACAAGCAGATCGCCACGCTGGACAGGACCGTCGCGGTCGACAAGGACACGTTGCAGGCCAAACTGTCGGATCTGGCGAAGCTGGCGGACCAGACACGTGCCCTGGCGGCGTTGCGCGATCAGCTGGAACAGAAGGCACAGGATGCCGCCGCCCGGGCGATGACCGAGCAGCAGCGGCGTCAGGCGGTGGAACTGCAGCTGTCGGACGAGAAGAAGCTCGGCGACAGCGCCAAGGCCCAGATCGCGCTGCTGAACCAGCAGATCGACCAGCTGAAGTACCAGCTGTCGGCGATCTCCAGCAGCCTGGAACTGACGCAGGAGCAGAACAAGGAGAAGGATGTCAAGATCGCCGACCTGGGCCAGCGGCTGAACATGGCCCTGGCGCAGAAGGTGGAGGAACTGCAGCAGTACCGCAGCGAATTCTTCGGCCGGCTGCGCAGCGTGCTGGCCAACCACCCGGGCATCCAGATCGTCGGCGACCGGTTCGTGTTCCAAAGCGAAGTGCTGTTCCCCGTCGGCAGCGCCGATCTGACTCCCGCCGGGCAGGCGCAGATGACGGCCCTCGCGGTCACGATCAAGGACATCGCGAAGGAGATCCCGAGCGACGTGAACTGGGTCCTGCGGGTGGATGGCCATACCGATCCGCAGCCGGTGAAGAACGGCGCGTTCGCATCGAATTGGGAGCTGTCGGCCGCGCGGGCGATCACGGTGGTGAAGCTGCTGATTGCCGATGGCGTGCCGCCGGAGCATCTGGCCGCGACGGGCTTCGGGCAATACCAGCCGTTCGGTCCCGGCGACACGCCGGATGCCTATGCGAAGGATCGCCGGATCGAGCTGCGGCTGACCGATCGCTGACAGCCTGGCCCCGGGCCGAGTAAGCCAGCCGGCGGCGACGGTAGCGCAATTGGCTCACCGTCATGGCCGGGCGTGTCCCCACGCGTATCAGGATAGGACGTCTGGCGGAGCAAGGGCTTCTCCCTCACCGATAGGGGCCGGGCGTGTCCCGGCCATCTGCGCACAGACGGTGGGGGGTGGACGGCCGGGACGCGCCCGGCCATGACGGTGAGGCAACGGACCTGGCGCCCAATCCTTCTCCGTCCACCACCTTATGCTGATACTCGTGGGGACACACCCGGCCGTCACGACAAGGAGACGACCGGCGCCCGCGGAACCGCATCTTGATCATAGAAAGCAGAAAGCCCCGGACGAGGCCCGGGGCTTTCACATTGTTTGCAGCTGTCCGTTGCCGGACCGGAGAGTTCTATGCCGACGGAATGGCGCCGGCAATCCAGGTCATGGCAATGGAAGCCACCGAACAATGAGACACTGGATCACCTCCTTTCAGTTGTTGCGACGATCCCCGAAGTTTGCGCCGAAACCATGCGGGTTGGCAAGTTAACCAATTGTTCAAATTGCAACCAACACCGCCCGCCCCTTTCCGCCCGTGCCCGCCTCCGCCATGCTGGCGCCAAAGCAGGAGGATAACCCCATGATCCGTGGCATTCACCGCACGCCGCCGATGGACCGCGTCGTCTATGGCATTCCCCTCGCCGAAGCCCTGGCTGACGAGATCACCCGCCTCGGTGCCCGCGCGGTGTATGTCCTGGCCAGCGGCACGCTCAATCGGGAGACGGATGTCGTCGACACGGTGCGCCATGTCCTGGGCAACCGTCTGGCCGGGTTGTGTGCCCGCATCGGCGCGCACACGCCGCGCACCGACGTCGTGGCCGCGGCGAACGAGGCGCGGGCGGCCCGGGCCGACTGGCTGCTGACCGTCGGCGGCGGATCGGTGACCGACGCGGCCAAGATGATCGGCCTGTGCCTGGGCAACGACGTGACGGCGCCGGCGCAGCTCGATGCATTCCGCGCCGTCATTACGGCGGACGGAAAGACCGAACGGCCGCCGGTCAGGTCGCCGGCCCTGCGCTCGATCGACGTGCCGACGACCCTGTCGGCCGGTGAATACACCGCCATGGCCGGCTGCACCGACACGGTGCGGCATGTGAAGGAAAGCTATGCGCATCCGCTGATGATGCCGCATACGGTAATCCTCGACCCGGCCGTCACCGTCCACACGCCGGCGTGGCTGTTCCTGTCCACCGGCATCCGCGCCGTCGATCATGCGGTGGAGGACATCTGCTCGATCAACCCCGCACCGTTCTCCGACGGGACGTCGCTGCACGCGCTGCGCCTGCTGTCCACCGGTCTGCCGCGGGTGAAGGCGAACCCGGGTGACCTGGACGCGCGGCTGGACTGCCAGCTTGGTGCGTGGATGTCGATCATGGGATCGCAGAACGGCGTCAGCAAAGGCGCCAGCCACGGCATCGGCCACGTGCTGGGCGGCACCGCCAACGTGCCGCACGGCTATACCTCCTGCGTGATGCTGCCGCACGTGCTGCGCTTCAACGAACCGGTCAACGCCGCGCGGCAGAAATGGGTGAGCGAGGCGCTCGGGCAGCCGGACCAGCCGGCTGCGGACGCGGTCGCGGCCCTGATCGCCGGCCTGGGCCTGCCGCGCACGCTGCGGGAGGTGGGCGTGACGGCTGACCAGCTCGATGTGATCGCAAAGGGCTCGATGCACGACCGCTGGGTTCACACCAATCCGCGGAAGATCGATGGTTCGGCGACGGTGCGCGCGCTGCTGGATGCGGCATGGTAGTTGGCCAGCTGGCGCGCCGGCACCGTGGGGCCCGAAAATGGGTGAGAGGCCGTTGCCTCTCCGTCATGGCCGGGCGTGTCCCGGCCATCCACCCCCCACCGTTGAAGCGCAGATGGCCGGCCACGCCCAACCATGACGATAGAGAGACGACCGGCGCTTGCGAGACCGCATTTTCATAGGAGCCGTCGGCGGCTATCGGCCAGCCACGAAGATCTGCCGTGTCGCGAAGGAAATCCAGATCCTCCGGCCGACCAGCCAGTCAACGCCCAGCAGCATGTCGACAATCGGCGACAGGCGGATCGGGGCCACCCATAGCAACGGCGCCTGGATGACCTGCTGCCCGACCTGGAGTGTCCGGAACCTGTGAAGACGCATGACGACCGAACGCGGTCCGAGGCCGCTGAATGCCTTGGCCGGGTCCGCCGCAAGCCGTGACGGCTGCAGCCCCAGCCGGAACATCCCCGGCCTCGCCACCAGGCTGGCGCTGGAGCCGGTGTCCAGCAAGGCCCGCAGCGGCGTCCCGTCCAGCGTCACCGGCAGGACCAGCGCCTGCCCGGTCGGGACGGAAACCGGGACGGATGTATAGTCGCCCTGCCACGGCAGGAAGCGGCCGGCGCAGTCATGCACGTGGAAGAGCGTCAGGCGGGCGCCGGGCATGTCCAGGTCCAGATCGAACACCGACAGGAAATCGCGTCCGAGCAACCCGTCGATGACCCGGTTGCCAACACGCGGGCGCGGCAGGATGCCAACCGTCAGGCTGTTGTCGTGGTTCAGTGTCCGCCGCACCAGCGTCACGCCACCCAGGCTGAGGCTGCGCGGATCGGCGTTGGGACGGCGATCGATGCCGCCGATGCCACTCATGGTGGTGCCAACCCAGGGGTCCCGCGTCAATCCCAGGCGCTGAACCGCCTCCATGCTGACCAGCGAGCGTTGCGCGCCGGTGTCCAGGACGAACGTGGCGGTGATGCCGTTCACTTGCACCGGAAGGGTAAGCACGTTGTCGGCTGTGCCCAGTGGTACCGTGGCCTTCGCCTCCACCGAGCAGGCCGCACGGGCGCCGGTTGGAAGAAGGCACGCGACCACCAGCAGCATTGCGGCTATCTGTCGAAGCACCCTGTTCCCTTTCCGGCGCCGCCGCCACATTACGCTGCCACAGCGGCCGGTGGAATTGCCGTACCCCCAGCGGCCGGCGGCACGGCCATTTCCACAACGTCATGGTGGGCGAAGGCCCACCATCCGTGCCTTCTGATGGTATCAGCACCGCAAGGCGTAGATGGCCAGCCTGCGCCGGCAATGACGATGAAGGCGCGCCGTCGGGTCGTCTCAACCTATCTGCGGTTTGCTGTAGCGCCGATGCCGGCACCCCGCCTCAGTACCGCACAACCCTGCGATACAAATGCCACGTCGCATGTCCGAGGACCGGCATGACCACGATCAGCCCAAGCAGCAGAGGAATCGAGCCGATGACCAGCCCGGCTGTGATGACCAGCCCCCACGCCGCGATCACCACCGGATTGTGGCGAACCACATTAATCGAGGTGCGCACGGCGGTTTCCAGCGAGACATGGCGGTCCAGCAGCATCGGAAACGACACGACGCTGATCGACAGCGCAATCGCCGCGAACACGAAGCCGACGCCGGTGCCGACGATCGCCATGACCCACCCCGCCGGGGTCGTCAGCACGTCATGCGCGAAACTGCCCAACGAAACCGGCGGCTCCGGCCCCAACGTCAGGTTATAGACAAGCTGCGCGAGCACCAGCCAGAACACGAACATCCCCATCAGGATCAGGCCCAGCAGGGCGATGCTGTTGAAGGATGGCGAACGGAACACCTTGAAGGCGTCGCTCCACCCGGCGGACAGGCCAAGCTCCCGCCGCCGGCTCAGTTCGTTCAGGCCGACCGCGGCGAGCGGCCCGAGCAGCGCGAAGCCCGATGCCAGCGGGAACACCAGGGGCAGCATCTCATAGCCGAATGCCAGGCGGGCCAGCAGCAGGCCGGCCAGGGGATACACCACGCAGAGGAAGATCACGTCGGTCCGCGACTGGCCGAAATCGTCCCAGCCACGGGCCAGCGCCCACCGCAGGTCATCGAAATTGAGGCGCCGGACGCCCAGATGGCCGGACAGGCGATCCGCCTCCCAGCTTCCTGTTTCTGTTGTCGTGGTCAACGAACGATAGGCCTGGGTCAGCATATCCGCGCCCCAGCCCGGCGGTGTTCTGATCATCTGGCCACTCCTCCGTATTATTGTTCGCGAGGTCGCAGAGCCTGTCAGGCAGTTTTGCCCGATTGCCTGACAAAGCATCGTCACGGCCATCGCGTAAACGAGAACATGGGGATTCCGCGCGGTCCTGCGATCACAAAGTATGGACCACGGACGGCTTTCGCGACGGCCATGGATGCGCCACCATCATGGCATGACCGATCCCATCACCATCGCCGTGCTGCAGAACCGGCTGAGCGCGATTGCCGAGGAAATGGGCGAGGCGATGCTGCGCACCGCCTATTCGCAGATCCTGAATTCATCCCGCGACTTTTCCATCGCGCTGATCGACGCGCGCTGCCGGCTGATTGCGCAGGCGGACCACATTCCCGTGCATGTCGGGGCGATGTCCTGGGCGGCGAAGGCGATAGCCGGGCGGTTCCCGTCTCCCGCGCCGGACGATGTTTACCTGCTGAACGATCCGTATCGCGGCGGCTCGCACCTGCCGGACCTGACCATCTTCGTGCCGGTCTTTGCCGGCGACGCGCTGATGTTCTGGTCCGCGGTCCGGGCGCATCATTCCGATATCGGCGGCGCGACGCACGGCGCCTACAATCCCGCCGCCACGGAAATCTGGCACGAGGGCCTGCGCCTGCCGCCGATGCGCCTGACCGAGAACGGCGTGCTGCGCGAGGACCTGCTGGAGATGCTGGCGCTGAACGTCCGCCACCCGCGCGACTTCCGCGGCGACCTGGCCGCGCAAATCGGCGCCGCCCGCCTGGGCGAGCAACGCCTGGCCGCGGTGATCCGGGAGTTCGGCGGGGAAACCCTGTCGGCCTCGATCGAGGCGATGCTGGACACCGCCGAGCGCCACGCCCGCCGGATCGTTTCGGAATGGGCCGACGGCGTTTACGACGGCGAGGCGGTGCTGGACGACGACGGTTTCGATCGCAAGGACATCGTCGTCCGGGCGCGGGTGACCAAGCAGGGCAGCGACGTGACGATCGACCTGAGCGGATCCGATCCTCAGGTCACCGGGTTCGTCAACTCGTCGCATGCCAATACCCAGTCGGCGGTGACGATGGCGTTTGCCTTCCTGCTCGATCCGGATATTGCCAAGAACGACGGCGCGTTCCGGCCACTGACGGTGACGCTGAAGGAAGGCACCATCGTCTGGGCCCGCGAGGGCGCGCCGGTGACGATGTGCACCAGTCACTGCTCGAACGAGATCATCGAGGCGATCATCGTCGCCCTGGCCAAGGCGTGCCCCGAGCGCGTCACGGGCGGGTGGGGACGGCGCCTGCGGATCGCGCTGACCGGCACCGATCCCCGCACTGGTCGCCGCTTCATCTGGCACATGTTCCAGGCGCGGCCCGGCGGCGGCGGTTCGGCGGCGGGCGACGGCTATTCGACCATCGGCGAGTGGCACTCCGCCGGCGGCATCAAGTTTGGCAGCATCGAGGTGGCGGAGACACGCTTCCCGCTGGTGTTCGAGACGCATGAATACCGTCCCGGCTCGGCCGGCGATGGGCAGTACCGCGGCGGCTACGGCGGCGACATGCGGCTGCGGGTGGAGGCCGCGGGCGTCACCTGTGCCAACACTGCCGGGGAAGGCGTCGTGCACGGCGCCCGCGGGATCAACGGCGGGCAGGATGGCGCGCCGCACGACTACACGCTGCTGGCGCCGGGGGCGGCGCCGCGGAAACTGAAGAGCAAGGAAGTCAACGTGCCGGTCCCGACCGGCAGCGTGATCCATGTGCGCTCCGGCGGCGGCGGCGGCTGGGGCGACCCGGCATTGCGGGATGCGGCGGCGCGCAGGGCCGACGAAGCGGAGGGCCTTGCTTGACAAGCTGCGCATCGCGTCCACGAGCGATGCCGGCGGGATCTGCGCGTCAACAGCCGGATATGCCGATTCAGGAACGATCGCGCGTTGTCCCTGCCCTGCCGGCATGGAGACAGCGCGGCACGATCGCCGCCCCATCGTCATGGCGTCACGTGGCCGCATCGCCGCCAACCGGACGGAGCACGCGGCGCAATCGGTACCATCGCGTCATAACTCATGCCGGTGGCACCGACGGCGATCAAGCCGACACGGCGTTGCCCCGCGTGCGTTGATAGGTCAGCACGGCATTTCGCTTGCCGTTGAAGTGCTGCTCCATCCGTTCGGCCTCGTCAGCGGCCAGCGGCACGCCATAAGTCCGTGCCACCGCGGCCAGTTGCGTTGCAGCCATGTTCTTCAGCGACCCCAGGGCCGCGGCCGCCATCGCCGTCACGCGGCTACGCAAGGCCGGATCAGCGGTGCGCGCCAGCCAGCCGTCCCGGATCGATCCTGGCGTATAGCCGGCGCCGGTTTCGGTAGCGGACTGGTGATCGTACGTGTTGATCGCAGCCATCATGGCGATGTCAGCAAGAATCAGGTGATAGTGCTGGTTGTCGGTCCGGGCAGCCATGGCAGTTGTCCTCTAGTGGCGCGAGTCCGCGCGGCGAAACGTCTTGTAGCTGATGGCGTGCTTTTCCATCCGCAGGCCCAGGATCCGCCGGGTCAGGCCCAGTTCCCTGGCTGCCTCCGTCATGTTGCCCTGATGGGTCTTCAAGGCCTCGACGATCATCTCGTATTCCACGGCGTGGATCTTCGCTTCCAGACCGCAGCCGAAGGCGGTGCCGGTTTCGGCCGACGTCTGCAACGACGGCGGCAGGTTGTAGCCATGGATGACGGCATCGTCCGAGAGAATCACGGAGCGCTCAATCACGTTCTCCAACTCACGCACGTTGCCTGGCCAGTGATACGCCATCAGCATGTTCAGCGCAGGCGTGGAGATCCGCTTCACCTCCTTGCCCGCCTGCGCCGAGCAGCGGGCGGCGAAATGGTCCGCCAGCAGGATGACGTCGCTGCCGCGCTCACGCAGCGCCGGGACGGTGATCGGGAAAACATTCAGGCGATAGTAGAGATCTTCGCGGAACGTGCCTTTCGCCACCATCTCCGGCAGATTGCGGTTGGTCGCGGCGATGATGCGCAGGTCCACCTTCACCGGGCGGTTGCCACCGACGCGTTCGAAGGTTCTTTCCTGCAGCACCCGCAGCAGCTTGGCCTGGATCGGCGGACTGAGCTCGCCGACTTCGTCGAGGAAAATGGTGCCCCCATCGGCCAGCTCGAAGCGTCCCTTGCGCATCATGGCGGCGCCGGTGAAGGCGCCTTTTTCGTGGCCGAACAGCTCGCTCTCGACGATGTTTTCCGGCAGCGCCGCGCAGTTGAAGGTGACCAGCGGTCCATCGGCATTGGCGCCGTGGTAATGAATGGCGCCGGCGACCAGTTCCTTGCCAACGCCGCTTTCACCCAGGATCAACACCGTCGCCTTGGTCGCCGCGACCTTGTCGACCAGTTCGTACACCTCCTGCATCGGCTTGGACTTGCCGATGATGTTGGAGGGCTTGAAGCGCTCACGCAACGCGTTCTTCAGGCGGCGATTTTCGTTCTCCAGCCGCACCTTGGCGACATTCTCCAGCAGATACAGTTCCACCGCAGGCCCGATCATCGAGGCGATGGTGGCGAGCAGCTCGACATCCTGCTTGAGCAGACCGCGGTTGAGGTACACGCGTTCGGCCCCGATTGTTCCTACGACTTTCCTGGCGTGCATGATCGGGACACAAATGAAGGATGCCTTGGCGTTGCTGGATTCGCCGTCGCTGGCGGCATCGTCCACAAAGCCCGGCTGGTCGCGCAGGTGCGGCACGATGACGGCGCGCCCGCTTTCCACCACCCTGGTGTTGATGTCGCCGTCCGGCGCATAGCGGCCCTTGGCCTTTTCCACGCCTGTCAGGCCGAAGCTTTCATGGATAAAGGTGGCATCCGACTGGTTGTCGTAGAGCGTCACCATGCCGCGGCGCATCCTCAGGCGCTGGCGCATCACCTGCAGCATGACGGTCAGTGACGTGGCGAGATCCTGGTTTTCAGCAATGATCTGGCTGATCTGAAACAGGATCGGCAGCATGTTCACGCGGCATTCGCCGGTGAAGCAATGCGTGAATTCCTCGACGTCGATGGCGACTGACTGGTCCATGTCTGGCCTGCTGTATCCTTGCGATAGCCCGCTACGATGGATGCAATCCCGATGCCAGGATCATAATATTATAAACCACTGATTTATATACGAACCGCTATTGTCGGATTGCGGACCATAATGGGTCTGGTCGCTTTTCCGACATCGGCCGGATATGTTCCATGGTGTACGAAATCCAAAGAAGAAGCGGCTTATGTACGATGTCCTGAGGCCAAATTTCTTCCAGGACGACGGTTCCGCAAGGACACCACCGCTATAGCCGGATTCGCACGATCTTGGCCCGCGGATTGCTACGCTGCTGTGCGCGCCACCACAGCCAGTGAGGCCGGATATGAAAGCCGACGAACTGCTTGCCCTGATGAACGAACCGGCCTGCGCGCAGAACGCGAAGGCCAAGTCGGGCTGTGCCAAACCGCAGCCGGGTGCCACCCAGGGCGGGTGCTGCTTCGATGGCGCCCGTAATGCCCTGCTGCCTATAGCGGATGCGGCTCATATAGTACATGGGCCGATCGGCTGTGCCGGATCGTCGTGGGACAATCGCGGCTCGCGGTCCAGCGGGGCGGATCTGTTCCGCATCGGCATGACAACCGACCTGTCGGACATGGACGTCGTCATGGGACGCGGGGAGAAACGGCTGTTCAACGCCGTGCGCCAGGCGGTGGAGACCTATAATCCGGCCGGCGTGTTCATCTACAACACCTGCGTGCCCGCGCTGCAGGGCGACGACATCGAGGCCGTCGCCAGGCTGGCGGCGGAACGGTTCGGCGTGCCGGTGGTGCCGGTGGATTGCGCCGGCTTCTACGGCAACAAGAACCTCGGCAATCGCATCGGCGGCGACGCTGTCTACAAGCACGTCATCGGCACGCGCGAGCCGGACCCGGTGCCCGCCTCCGCGCGGCGGCCGGGCATCGTCACCCACGACGTCAACCTGATCGGGGAATGGAACGTTGGCGGCGAGTTCTGGTCTGTCGCGCCGCTGTTCGACGAACTTGGCCTGCGCGTCCTGTGCACATTCTCCGGCGACTCCCGGTTCCGGGACGTGCAGACGATGCATCGGGCAGAGGCCAACATGGTGGTGTGCTCCAAGGCGATGATCCACGTCGCGCGCAAGCTGCAGGCGGATCATGGCACGCCGTTCTTTGAAGGCAGCTTCTACGGGATTGCCGACACCTCCCGTGCCTTCCGCAACCTGGCGCGGCTGCTGGACGATGCGGATCTCGTCGCGCGGACCGAGGCGCTGATCGCGCGCGGGGAAGCCAGGGTCGAGGCTGCGCTGGCGCCGTTGCGTCCGCGCCTGGCCGGCAAGCGGGTGCTGATCTTCACCGGCGGTTACAAGTCCTGGTCGATTGTTTCTGCCATGCAGGATTTCGGCTTGGACGTGGTCGCCACGGGAACGGAGAAATCCACCGAGGAAGACAAGGCCCGGATCCGAGAATTGATGGGACCCGACGCCCGGATGATCTCCGACAACGACCAGACGGCGTTGTTGCGGACCTTCCACGAATGCCGCGGTGACATTCTGATCGCCGGCGACCGCTATATCTATCCGACGCTGAAGTCGCGCATCCCGTTCCTGGACATCGATCATGTCAGGCGCATCGGCTATGCCGGCTATGACGGCATGATCGAGCTTGCCACGAATCTCGTGCACACCGTGCATTCGCCGATCTGGGCGAGGCTGCGGGGCGATGCGGCGGAACCGCGGCAGGCGGCCTGAAGGGACCATTACATGGCTGAAATCCTGACCCCCACCAAGGCGCTCGCCGTCAACCCGCTGAAGACCAGCCAGCCGATCGGCGCCTCGCTGGCGTTCCTCGGGCTGGCTCGTTCGATGCCGCTGGAGCATGGCGCGCGCGGCTGCACATCGTTCAACAAGCTGTTTTTCATGCGCCATTTCCATGAGCCGATCGCCTTGCAGACGACGGCGATGGACCATGTCATTGCCGTCATGGGCGCCGATGCCAACGTGGTGGAAGCGCTTGCCACGATCTGCGCCAAAGATCGGCCTTCCGTCATCGGCCTGATCACCACGGGGCTTTCGGAAATGCAGGGCGCGGACATCCAGCGCACCGTTGCAATGTTCCGGTCGCAGTATCCGGCGCACGATGACGTCATTGTCATCCCGGTTGCAACGACCGACACCATCGGCTGCCTGGAAAGCGGCTTTGCCCGGGCAGTCGAGGCTATCATTACGGCTCTGGTGCCGGAGACGCCAGGCGTGCGCCGCGACAGGAAGCGCGTGAACGTGCTGGCGTCGGCGATGCTGACCCCGGGCGACATCGAAGCGGTCAAGACCCTGATCGGCGCATTCGGCCTGAGCGCCATCATGCTGCCCGACATTGCGGACTCGCTCGATGGCCATCTGATCGAGCAGGGGTTCTCCACCCTGACCTATGGCGGCACGCCCCCGGCATCCATTCCGGACATGAGCCGATCGGCCGCCACGCTCGTCATCGGGCCGTCATTGAACAAGGCGGCCGATCTGTTACGTAACCGGACGGGCGTGCCGGATTACCGCTTTGCCAGCCTGATCGGGCTGGAGGCATGCGACGCGTTCTGCCGGCCCCTGTCGGAAATCGCCGGTTGCCCGGTACCGCCTGGCATCCGGCGCCAGCGGGACCAGTTGCAGGATGCCATGGTGGATTGCCAGTTCCAGCTTGGCGGCGCACGTGTGGCAATCGCCGCCGATGCCGATCTTCTGAGCGCGCTGACAGGTTTCTTCAACGACATGGGTTCCGGGATCGTCGCCGCGGTCGCCACCGCCCGGGCATCGCATCTTGCGGACCTGCCGCTGGCATCGGTGGTCATCGGCGACCTGGAGGACCTGGAAATCCTGGCCCGCGAAGGCCGCGCGGACATGATTGTCACCAACTCGCATGGCGTGGAAATCGCCCGGCGCCAGGGAACGGCGCTGCTGCGGGCCGGCTTCCCGATCTATGACTGCTACGGCGCCCACGCCCGCGCCTGGGTCGGCTATGCC
Organism: Rhodopila globiformis; assembly: GCF_002937115.1. GTDB lineage: Bacteria > Pseudomonadota > Alphaproteobacteria > Acetobacterales > Acetobacteraceae > Rhodopila > Rhodopila globiformis. Next base: position 13,881 of record NZ_NHRY01000074.1, read on the forward strand.
GGCACCCGCCAGCTTCTGTTCGAAACCGCCAACCTGCTGGCGGCGCATTACCAGGAAATCCGCCCATACCGCTCCCGCTACTGGCAAGGCACGCCACGCGCGGACGAATCCGGAAGCGAGCTGCCATGCTGAGAATCGCCTTCGCCTCCAGCGACCGCAGGACGGTCGATCTTCATTTCGGTGGCGCCGAGAGCCTGATGATCTATGACGTGTCACCGGGTCAGGCCGACCTGGTCGGCGTCGCGGAATTCATGAAGGCCGAACAGATTGGCGAGTCCGGGCGAGCCGGGCTGACCGGCACGGTGCACGACAAGGTGCTGCCGAAGCTGGATTTCGTCGACGGCTGCGCCGCGGTCTACGCTGCCTCCATCGGCAGTTCTTCGATCCGCAGGCTGATGAAACTGGGGATCCAGCCGATCATTGTCGACAATGGTCATGACATTCTCGACCTGCTGAACGAGGTCTCGCTGGCGCTGATCCACGGTGGCCTCGCCTGGGTCGACCGCGCCAAGGCCAAGGCACGCGATACACCGCGTGTGGCAGCCGCCGTCGCCGGCGCGCCACGGCACGTGCTGATGAGTTCCATTGACGAAATGGAGTAGCAACGGGATGAAACTGGCCATTTCCAACCTGGCATTGCCTGCCTACTACCATCTTGGGATGCTGCCCTGCGTGCACAGCCTCGGGGTGGATGGGCTGGAGATCGTGCCGACGCATACCTGGCCCGACCGTGTCACCTCGGCCATGGTCAGGGATTACCGCAAGGCGGTGGAGGCAGCGGAACTGTCGGTCATCGGCATGCACGGGCTGTTCCGCCACCGTCCTGACCTCGGGCTGTTCACGACCGGCGAAAAGCGCGCCCGCAGTTTGGAACTGCTGGTCCAGCTTTCGGCCGCGTGCCGCGACCTGGGCGGGCGGACGCTGGTCCTGGAAAGCCGCTGGCGCAACGATATCGCCGAGCGGGAAGCGTGGCTGCAGTGCCGCGGCTTCCTGTATGACCTGCTGCCACGCATCGAAGGCCACGGCACCGTGCTGTGCTTCGCGCCGCTTGCGCCAGCGGAAGGCGATTTCTGCGCCCGCGCCCGGCAGTGCACCATGCTGAGCCACGCCATCGGGCACAGATCCTTCGGCCTGCATCTGGGCGCGGCGGCGCTTACCGCGAACCGCGAGATGGGGCACAGCACGTTCGCCGCCTTGGCCCGGCGCCTGGATCTGGTGCACCTGGACGAGCCAGGGCAGGCCGTGCTGGGCGGCTCGGGCCAGGTCGACCACAGTGACATGCGCAACCACCTGGTGGCCATCGGCTACCAGGGCTGGGCATCGCTGGTGCAGAAGGTGGCGCCGTTCGCCGATGCCGCCGCCGGCCTGAAGCAGGGGCTGCGTTTCTTTGCCACCAGCTACGGCTCCGCCGGTGCCCGCAGGGGCATCCGGGTATGACGGAGGCGAAACGGCTCGCCATCATCGCCGCGATAATCGCCGCCGTGCGCCCTGCCATCCAACAGGACGGTGGCGACGTGGAACTGGTGGCGGTGGAGGGGCATCGCCGTCCGGGTGCGGCTGTCCGGCCGCTGCACCACGTGTTCCAGCGCCGGACAGACGCTGGGTGGGATACGCCGCCGGCTGATGCAGGTGCTGGATGGGCCGGTGATGGTGGTGCCGGCGTAACTGCCGGCACGCCCATGGCCTTCGCGTCGGCCCGGCGGCCGTTACCGCCGCATAGGCGCTAACATAGGGGAGCACGTTGGCCTATCCGTCATGGCCCGGCTTGTCCGCATAGGCGCTAACTTGGGCGGCCGGGCACGGTGATCGTCCCGTCGTCATGGCGGCCGCAGGGCCGCCATCCACGCCTTGCGGTGCCGATACCAGCAGAAGGCGTGGATGGCGGGCCTGCGCCCACCATGACGTTGTAGCAACGACCATGCCGCCAGCCCGTTAAGTTAGCGCGTATGCGTTACCCGCCGGGCCGATACCGATCAGCCAGCGGCCAGGGCAGCCTCCTTCGCCTGCAGCTCGGCCAGGGCCTGCTCGTCGCTCTTCATGATGCCGAACTCCAGCAGCATGTCCTCCAGCTCCTCCATGGTGATCGGGCTTGGGATGGTGCCCTTGCCGGAGTTGTTGTGGATCTTTTCCGCCAGCGTCCGGTACTCCCTGGCCTGCGTCGAATCAGGCGCATACTGGATCACCGTCATCTTCCGCAGCTCGGCGTGCTGCACGATGTTGTTGCGCGGCACGAAGTGGATCAGCCTGGTGTTGATCCGCTTCGCCAGCGCCTCGGCCAGTTCCTCCTCGCGGTCGGTCTGGCGCTCGTTGCAGATCAGCCCGCCCAGGCGGACGCCGCCGGAGTGCGCGTACTTCAGGATGCCCTTGGCGATGTTGTTGGCGGCATACAGCGCCATCATCTCGCCCGACATGACGATGTAGATTTCCTGCGCCTTGTTCTCGCGGATCGGCATCGCGAACCCGCCACAGACAACGTCGCCGAGCACGTCGTAGGAGACGTAGTCGACGTCGTCGTAGGCGCCGTTTTCCTCGAGGAAGTTGATGGCGGTGATGACGCCGCGGCCGGCGCAGCCAACCCCCGGCTCCGGACCGCCCGATTCAGCGCACTTGATGTCGCGATAGCCGACCTTCAGCACATCCTCGAGTTCCAGATCCTCGACCGACCCGGCCTCGGCGGCGAGGCTCAGCACCGTGTCCTGCATCTTGGTGTTCAGGATCAGGCGGGTCGAGTCAGCCTTCGGATCGCAGCCGACGATCAGGATCTTCTGTCCCATTTCAACGAGGGCGGCGAGCGTGTTCTGGGAGGTGGTGGACTTTCCAATGCCTCCCTTGCCGTAGAACGCGATCTGGCGCGGCATGTCGATATCTCCTGGTAACAAAACAACGTTGGTGCAACGGGAGGGCGTCGATACGAAGCCCGCTCGGCTGTCCCGCATTGCAGCAAGCATTGTGCCAAGTCCTGCGGACCTGGACTCCGGCGGCGCCTGCCACGGTGGCGGCCGATATTGTCCGACAGTACGGACGACGGCGAACGATCCGCGGCGGATCGTACGTCGGCGGCAATTCCGTCGCATGATTACGGAAGTGGTCCGGCCCTGCCGTGGCAACGCTGCCGGCGAGCCGGCCTCGGGACGTTCACATCGAAGCGCCGATCACCAGGCAGTCACGGCCCCAGAATGACCAGCAACGTCAGCGCGGCCGCTGCCATGACCGCTGCCGTTGCCCAGCCGAGCATCGTAAGCACGGGCGAAAGGGCCAGCCAGCCCATCGTTTCGCGCCGGGTCGCGACCAGCATCATTGCCACGAGCACCGGGGCAGCCAGCACGCCATTGATCACCGCGCTCCAGAGCAGCGCCCGCATCGCGTTTGCGCCAAATATGTTCATGACGATACCAGCCGCCGTGGCAGCCAGGATGCAGCCATGGAACGCGGGAGCCTCGTTGGGCATGCGCGCAAGCCCGACGGGCCAGCCCAGCGCCTCCCCGACCGCGAACGCCGCGGAACCCGCCAGCATGGGAACTGCCAGCAGCCCCGTGGCCAGGATGCCGAGCGAAAACAGCACATGCGTCAACGGTCCCGCAAGCTGGCGCAGCTGTTCCGCCGCCTGCGCCGTTGTCTCAACCGCCGTGATGCCGGCGGCATGCAAGGTCCAGGCGGCGGTGACGATCACGGCATAAGCCACGATCGTCGCCACCGCCATGCCGGCACAGGTGTCCGCCCTGATCCGCCTTGCCTCTTCACCGGCCACGACAGCAGCGTCGCGCTCTCGCAGGCTTGGCATGCCACACGCCCGCTCGCCCTCCAGCGATGATTGCCAGACGAACAGGTAGGGGCTGATGGTGGTGCCCATGACCGCGACGATGAGCATGACGATCGAGGACCGGTCCAGGGATATCGACGGGGCGGGAAGCCGTGGCAGGGCGTTCCAGGACGACGCGGCGTGAATTGCCGCCAGGACATAAACCGACAGCGAAAGCGCCGCCCACTTCACAAACCGCACGTAGAGCCTGAGCCGCAGCCGGATCAGCAGCCCTGCGCACAGGGTTCCGAACAGCGCGGCGTAGGCCAGCCTTGGTCCGCCGATCAGCAGCCGGGACACCTCGGCCATGGCGCCCAGATCGGCGCCAAGGTTGACGGTGTTGGCGAAGGCAATCATCGCCACCACAAGGTAAACCACCCAGCGCGGATACCGCGTGCGCAAGGCCGCGACGATGCCGCCCCCGGTCGCACGGCCGATGCGGGCGCTGATCTCCTGGGTGGCGACCATCATCGGATAGCACAGCAACAGAATCCAGCATCCGGCGCAGCCAAGCTGCGCGCCGGCCTGGGAATAGGTGGCGATGCCGCTCGGATCGTCATCCGCGGCGCCGGTCACGAGGCCCGGGCCGAACTGGCGCAGCAACGATCGATGCCACGGCCGAACGGCCTGCTGAAGGACGCGGTGTCCCGTGCCGGGCGACACCGCGCCCGGGCGATCCATGACACCCATGACGCTACCGAAGCCCCGGATCGCTTACACCGGTTGGGACTTGAGGTCCGGCTTCAGCGGGTCCGATTTCGCCGTTGTTGCGTTTGCAGCGGGTTTCGCCGCGGTTGCCGGCCGCGGATGCTGCGCTTCGGCCCGGGCCTCGGCGGCCATGTCGCTCGCGGCCTCGCTGACTTCGGCCGCCGCCTGACGGCCCCAGTCGTAGGCCAGGATGCCCCCCTTGATCACGGTCTTGGCCGCCGGCCGCAGGATCGTGCTGACAGCCGGCGCGACCAGGGGCGCAAGGATCGTCGCACCGATGCCGATCGCCAGGCCGGTGACGATGTTGCCGCCCTTGAAAAAGTCTTCGAGAGCCATGTGCGTTATCTCCTGTGATCAGATCGGCGTTGGGTGCCCAGAGGCGCGCCTTAGCGGCGGCCGCTGCCCGCATGCTGGTACGGAAATACGGTTCCGCAGGGTCATCGCCCCATCGTCATGGCCGGGCGTGTCCCGGCCATCTGCGCTTCAACGGCGGGGGGTGGATGGCCGGAGCACGCCCGGCCATGACGGTGAGAGAACGGCCGCGGCGCCAAATCCTTCTCCGCCTGCCGCCTTATCCTGATGCGTATGGGGACACGCCCAGCCATGACGATGAGGCAACGAGCCTCGCCCATTTTCTTCCATGGTGGTGGCCACGCGCGGCCAGGGGGACTGCTTCGAAGGCGGCGACGATGCGGCCGCTTGTGGCTTGCCGGTCTGGCACCAGCCGCCGGTTCCAGTTGCGCCTCGGTCACTGACGTGCCCTCTGCGGCACCAACCGCCCCTGCGGTGGAGCGTGACGCCGGTGCGCATCACCGCTTTGGCCGCCGGATGCAGGGTCGAGGAGGCAGCGGCGCGGGCAACGCCGCGCTGAGGCCGATCGCAACATCGCCGGGATGACGCCTTCTGCAAGATCCCTCGGCACGGTCATACCGTTCTCCGTTCCTAACCGTCCCAGGTCAACCTCATCAAGTCTCTGGCCGTCACGCCTCGACCGATCGCCAGGCGCAATCGGTTTCCAGGCACGCTTTCGACCGGTGCCGTGCTGACCTTTTTTGACGGAACGATGACAGTAGTCTGCGATTTATGAACCGGCCATCCGCATAGCGACAGTCCGGATTTCACAATCCAATGACCGCCCCTGGTCGAAAATACCAGACAAGGCCGGTGTCTCTTGTGCAAGATCCTCTGCGCAATCCATGCGCCGCAGTTCCACTAGGAAACAATCAAGACTCCTGTCGGGTTCCGGGGTGGTCGGGTGAGGCGTTCCACGGCCCGAAATCCAACCGGAACCGTGTTGAAAAGGGCCACGACACTGCCCTGTCGGATGACGTGCGCCCCCGCTGCGGCAACAGCCCTGCTGCATTCGCGTTCATCTGCGGTTCCATTTCTCCTTTGGCGCAGCACGCACGCGTTGGAACATCCCTCCCGCCGCCACGCTGATTCAGGAACCGCAGATGAACGCAAATGAACGCAAATGGCCCGGTGGTGAAACGGACCTCCGAACGTACTGTCGGCCGCGCGCCGATCGTTGCCAGGGCGCTCGGTTGCGGTTTTCAAGGCTCCTGCCGGGTTCCGGATGGGCGGTGAAGCGTCTCACCACCCCGAAATCCAACAAGAGCCAAAATCAGAGGCATGGCTTTCGGATTTCAGGTGCCTATGCACGCGTCCATACAGCGAACTCCGGCACGACTCGTTGATCCGGCAGCGAACCGGCGGACGCCGTGCAGACCTGCCCGCGCCATCGCCTTCCTCGGCGGCCAAACCGGGAAATTCACCGCAGCATCAGAGCGGGGTCGCCAACCAGGCATCGAGAGATATCCACTGCCGCCCCGCGGGCAGCATGGCGGGAAGAAGTCTTGTCATCCAATCATCACACAAAGCGCACCACCGCCCGTTACATATCAGCGAGGACACGATCCCACTGATCCTGCGGGAAGCGATCCTCGCTCTTCGCGCACCGAAAATGACGAATGATAGTCCTGGTCACCAGCACCGCGGCACGTTTGCCGCTGCGCGAAGCGGAATGACGTGGACATGAGCACCGCAACCTCGTCCGGCCACGTCCAGGCGAACGGCGTTGGGAACCAGAACCTCGCTGGCCGTGGCGCGGTCGCGATCGATCCCGCGCGCCCCGCCATGCGCAACCTGAATTTCCACGACGTTGATCATCAGGCGCTGAACAGGATGCGCGCCCTCGACCCGCACCCCGCGGCGATGATGGATGACATCTCCGCCAACATGACCCGGCGCGGGCCGGTGGAGCCGCGGGCGCCGGCGGCAGCGCCGGTTCCGCCGCCGCGGTGCGCGATGGACGATCTGCGGGCGGACAGGATGCCGCCGCCGATGGGCCTCGCGCTGCCCGAAAAAGGCGCCGCATGGCCTGGAGCTTTTGGCAGCAAAGACACCCGAAGCTGGCTTCCGTCATGGCTCGCGAGACGCACGGGACAATGCGCAATGCGGTTGCCCCACTGTGGCAAGGGCGCGGCTTCCTGAATCGCCGGCCCCGGTCCCTTGCCGTCGGCAGCCTTCTGCTGTTCGTTTCGGCAGCGGCGAGCGCTCAGACCGCCCCCGGGTCGGGTGGGCAAACCCTGCCCGCGGAGCCGCCCGCCCAGCAGACCCCGACCGCGCAGCCCGGCGCGCAGCCGACGGGCAACCTGATTCTCTCCATCTGGAACCAGGACACGCTGACCGACGACTGGAATGGCTGGCGTAAAAGGCTGCTGGACGCCGGCGTCGTCCTCGGCCTGCAGGAGCAAAGCGAGCTCTGGGGCAACATGACCGGCGGATTGCGCCAGGGCGTAGTTTATGACGGATTGACCACGGCCAGCGTCCAGCTGGACCTGGGGCGGCTGCTGGGCTGGGACGACATGACCTTCTTCGTCTCCGGCTACCAGATCCACGGCCGTGGGCCGTCCGAGAACCTGGTCGGCAACCTGCAGTTCCTCAGCAATGTCGAGGCGACCCGCGACACCAAGCTGTACGCGCTGTGGCTGGAGCAGAAGTTCCTGCGTGGGCGCCTCACGCTGCGGCTCGGCCAGGAGGGCGCCAATGACCAGATGATGATCACCCAGTATGGCGCGCTGTTCCTGAACGCGAGCTTCGGCTATCCGGCGCTTGCGGCGGTCGACCTGCCGGATGGCGGCCCGAACTACCCGCTGGCGGCGCCATTCGTGCGTGCGCAATATGAGGCGACAAGCAAGATCACCGCAATCGGCGCGGTGTTCACCGCCGATCCGGCTCGATCCGGACTGGGGGACCCGGATATGCGGGACAAAGGCGGCGTTGCGTTCCGCTTGAATGACCACGTGCTGGTGTTCACCGAGCTGTGGTACGCCCTGAACCAGGAAGAGGGCGCGCCGGGATTGCCGGGAACCTACAAGCTGGGCGCCTGGTTCGCTTCGGGACATTTAAACAGTCCCGTTCTTGCCTCCAACGGGCTCCCGCTGGCCAGCCCGGCCAGCAGCGGCATGCCGCTCGGGCACGCAACCGACTATGCCGTGTATGGCATCGTCGATCAGCTTGTCCGGCGAAACCCCGGAAGCAAGGACAAGGGCATCGGCGTGTTCCTTCAGGTCAAGGGCGCGCCGGGAAACTGCAACCTGAGCAACCTGTTCATCGAGGGCGGGCTGAACTGGACCGCGCCGCTCAGCGGACGCGACAACGACGCTTTCGGCTGGGCGTTGCGTATCTTGGCATCAGCCCGGCCGCCGTGCGCTTCGGCAGCGACCAGGTGTTCTATACCGGCACCGGCTTCCCCTATGCCGGCAACGAGACGGTGGTCGAGCTGACCTACCTGTATCAGGCGGCCCCATGGCTGGCGCTGCAACCCGATCTGCAGGTGGTGATCAATCCGGGCGCCGGCATGCCGAGCATCTATAGCCGCATGCCGCTGAAGAACGGCGTCATAGGCGGGGTGCGGGCGACGATTACGTTCTGAAGCCCGCCGGCATGCTGCTCCGGAGCCCGGCAATGGCGGACCCGCGGCAAGTCGTGCCGCTTCAGTCTATTCGAATTCAGTATCCAGGTTGTACAGCAAACGATCGCTTTCAGCCTCGCGATGGTGTCCGTCGGGCGACAGGCTGTCGCCATCCAGGCGTCCCGACAGCTCGCTTGCCAGGCGAACGCCGGTGCGAACGTCGAGTTCCTCGACGCCGGACACCTGCAGCTGACCGGTGAAATCATCGGTGTGCACCGTTGCACTGCCCGTGCAGGAAAAGACCAACGTATCCCTGCCGTCTATCCGCCCGCCGCCATCCGGCCGGCATGACAGGCGCACGTCCACGGGCGTCGGCAGGGAGAACCGAACCGTGAAGCCCACGGTCTGCCCCGATCGGATCATTTGCTGTTTCGAGAGACCGATCCGTTGTGCCAGCCTGGCCGCGGCAGCCGCATCGTCCGATCCCTGGGCAAGCAGGCCCGTATCGCCCGGTGCCGCTGGCCGCGCGGCGCCACGCCTGTCCCGGACAAAGCGGAGGATGCGCGGAGACGAAAACTCGCTGCCTGTGCCGAGGCTCGCTGTGATGGCGACGGCGTCGCTGCCTTCGCTTCCGGGTGTCGTGGTGAACCCGATGCACCGTATGTAGGTTTCCGTGACGTCCTCCGGGCTCAGGCGAGGATGGGACACGAAGTGGGACAGGCGCGTGGTCGCGCACTGGCGCGCGAACGGCCCCCACGCTTCCGTCATCGCTTCGACCGGCCCGCTCATGGGCGTTTGTGACGATGCGCAACCAACCGGCAGCCCCATGAGCAAGGCAAGCGGAAGCGTGCCTGCAGCCATCGCCTGATTGCAATCGTATCGCAAGGCCGCCGCTCTTCTGATATCGCATCTCCAGCCGGATGGCGCGCCCCTTCGGGAAACACGCCGGCAAACGCGTGGCCGCATGGCTACTCCGCCGCGTTTGCGACTGCAACAGGATTGCGGACCGAAGCCGCAGGCGGCTGATGCGCGATTGGTCACCGCCAGCCCGAGCGGTGGCCGTGTCAGGCGTGTTCGGTAAGCCCGGTTGCCGTGCCGCGATGCAGCACCGGACATCATGCGAGCGTTTGGAAACCTTGCCCCGGCGGACCTGCAACGGTCAGGCGGGACCGGATGGGCGTCGTGATCGGATGGCGACCTTCGATAGAGCGCCCGTGACGCAGTCGCCGTCAGCCAGCGAGCAGCGCCGACTGGACCTTTTTCGCTGCAATGTCCGGCCGCGGTCCGATTTCGCCTGGCCGTTCGATGGCCTGGCATCCAGCGCCCTGCGTCGTGCTTTCGCAACGCAAGCCCGTCGCCAGGTGATGCGGATTGGCGCGTCGAATCTGCCGGGCACGCAGCATGATACCTGGATGCATCAAGCGGTTCGTCTCCCAGGCTTCCATGAACCGAAGATCGGAAATGACCTCATTGTCCCGGGTTGCCTGCGACGCCTGCTGAACGGTTGGCGTCGCGGGCGTCCGACCGATGGTTGTCGCGTGACTCATTGTCGCTCCTCGGTTCCGGCACGGGCCGACGCAGTAAGACAAACGGGCCCTCGGCGTCATGGCATCACGATGACAAGCGAATGAAATTGCGCCACTGCAACTGAAAGCTGGTGAGGCGCAGGCTATCCGCACCGAACAAGGGCCATGCAGGAACGTCAGCCTGGCGTGGCGACGCCGGCCAAGGCCGCCCCGATCATTGCATCGTCATCGGCGTCATCAAACCGCCGTCGGTCCAAAGCGCGTTCAGCCCCCGCTCGAGGTGGTAGAGCTTCCCGGTGGTGCGCTGGAAGATTTCGCCGTAGTTGCCGGTCGCGGCGATGACCTTGGCGGCCCAGTCGCGGGCCAAGCCGAGAGCCTGGGCGGTCGCGAAATCGTGGCCCAGCAGTTGCTCGGCCCGCATGTCCTCGCGTCGGGTGGCTTCGGAGACGTTGCGCTGCGTGATCCCCAGCGCTTCCGCCTCGATCAGCGCACCGATCGTCCAGTCAACGATCAGCCCGAAAGCCTGGTCGCCGTAGCGATAGGCAGGAACCACCGGATTCAGCGTCAACCGTTCCGGAAGAAATACGAAATCGCTGGCCCGGGCATGGAAATTCGCCCGCGACTGGGCCAGGCGCGTCTCCATGCCGGTGCCTGCGACGCAGTGCCGGACGGCGAGCGCGGCATCCATCTCGCCCTGTTCCGAATGCGACGCCAGGGCGTACCGGATGCCGCGCGCCGTCATCTCATCCCGCAACGTCCGCTCGGGCGGGGTCATGTCCAGCGCACAGACAAGCCGGTCGCGGAGGCCGGACAGGTCCGTGATCCGGCTGCTCCTGGCGACCATGATACGTTGCGAGTCGTAAAAGACCGGACGCCCGAAGCCGACGCCGTACTGCACAGCCGTCCTGGCGGACGGCGAGATCCCGACCGCCAACGCGACAGTGTCCGCCTTCAGCGCGTTCAGCGCCTCGGGTTCGGCGGGGAAGGGCGTGACCTTGAGCCCGTCCTGGCTATCGAGAATGGCGACGGTGACGGCACGGCAGATCTCGGCGCCGAGGGCGGACAGATTGCCGTGGATGTCCTGGCCGTTCCAGTCATCCGCTTCCTGGACGGTGCCGCAGTCCAGATGATGAGTGGCGCGCACGCTGGCCAGGGTCTGGCCCTGGGCGGCACTGCCTGTCGCCAGCAAGCCGGCAACGAGAAAACGGCGCAGCAATCGAGACATGGATGGTCCTGGCTCTTTCACGGAAGGAGAGACGGAAGCTTGGCTTCCGTCTCTCCAATAGCTCGACCGGTTTGCCTGGGCGAACGTTGATCCGGACCGGATCAAGGCGTCCAGTTGCCCGAGGCCGGTATGCCGGGCGACTGGGTGGGACGCGGATTCACCGAGGCCGGGTACGGATCAATCGGCTGGCCTTGCTGATAGGCATGCGATGACGGGAAGTCGGTCGGCAGGATGCCGATCGCCGCGCAGGCGCCGTTGGTATAGCCGTTCGGCGCGTAGTTGGCGGTCGCCAGATGCGGCAGCGTCTTGATCTGCTCCGGCGTGAACACGGCGTCCGAGGCGGGCAGCGGCGCCTTCGCCCCGGACAGGATGCCATAGTCGAAGGCCTCCGTCAGGTCGCCAAGTTCGTTGTTCGGATCATCCGACGGACCGAGGTTCGGCTGGCCCAGCGTCTGCGCACCGACCGCCCGGCCGCGCTGCTCGTCCGGCAGATCGGCCAGCGGCACCAGTCCAAACAGTTCATTGATGAATTTGATGATCGAACCGTGCTCGCTGTAACGATGCGAGATCATGCCCGCACTGGCGAAGGGCGAGATCACCAGCGTCGGGACGCGCGGGCCGGCGGCCAGTTGCGACCCGTCGGCGAAGGTGCTGCGCCGCTTGGGCGAGACATGGTCATAGAAGCCGTCCGTCTCGTCATACGTGATGATGATCGCGCTGTTCTGCCAGTACGGGCTGCTGGCGATGGCGCTGATCGCCTTGGCGGCGAAGGCCTCGGAGATCTGCTGGTCCGAATAGGCGGGATGGTCGTCGTTGCCGAGGAACGCCTGCTGGATCGCCGGCGTGGGATCGACCGGCACCAGTCCATCGTTGTTGTCGTAGCCGCCACGCAGATAGAACACGCCGCCGCTGACGGGCAGTGTCTGGCACTCGACCGCGTCGATGAAGTCCCGGGCGCCGTGCAGGTTGCTGCTCAGCACCTGCGGATTGTCGGCAAGGTAGGCGAAGTACTGCGGAGCATTGTGGTGCAGAATGTAGCCGGTGTACAGCCCCGGGTCATTGTTCGGGTTCGGGGTTCCCGTGCCTTGCGGCTCATAGGGATCGGGGGCGTCGTTCGCGTCGAAGCCCTGCTGGTACCAGCCCCAGTTCACGGCGGGATCCTTGCTGGCGATCGTCTCGATGTCCTGCTGCACGTCGAGCAGATCCGCCGCCGGATTCGGATCGTTGGCGATGATCCGCTTGATGTTCGCGCCCATGAACGACAGCGGCTGGGTGGCGAATGTCAGGTTCAGCGTCGGGGTGGCCGCATCCTCGTCGAAGTTGTACGGCGGCTTCACCGTGCTCTTGTCGAGATTGGATCCCGGGAAAGGCCCCGGATCGCTGACCACCGGGACGTAGGCGTTGCTGTTCGACGGCGTGACGTTGGAGCCGTAGCTGGCGCCCAGCGGGTTCGGAAAGTTCGTGTTGGTGTACGTTACGGTTGCGCCCTGGTCGTTGTGCAGCGCCCATTGCGTCTCGCCGGATTGCCCGGCGATCAGCGCGATGGCGTTGGGAGTCGACGGCCCGACGATGGTCTGGTGGAAATTGTCGAACAGGACGAAGCGCTTCGCCCAGGCCCACATGAACGGAATCGTGTCGCAGTCGATGTGGCCGATATCCGTCTCGGCCTTCTGCCGCTGGGCCAGCGTGACCGAGGTTGGAGCGGCGCCGCTGGGCGTTACGATATTGCCCACGTCGTCGGTGGTCAGGCCCTCCTGGTCCATCGCGTAACGGTCGTTGGCCGCAACGCCGGTCGCCGGGTCGACATGCAGGCCGTTGTCCATGCCCTGGTGGCTGTGGTCAACCGAGATCTCGTCAGCCGGATAGATCGGCACGACGTTCCCGCCCGCGGTGGTCACGGCCTGCGGCATCAGGAAGGGCGAGATCTTTGCAACGTTGAGGCCGGTGTCGAGGTAGGTCTGGACGAAGCTCCGCGTTCTCTTGGCGGGCTTGAAGCCGTCGGGCGCTGTGAACAATCCGTTCGTACCCGGGAACGTGCCGAAGAAGTGGTCGAACGATTCGTTTTCATGGAAAATGACGAAAACGTATTTCACCTTCTTGCGCAGCAGGTTCACCTTCTCGGCGAGCGTCAGTCGCGGCTCGGAGGAAACCTGATCATCGGCCAGCGAAGGCGCGGCCTGCCCAAGCATGACGAGCAGACTCACGGCAAGTCCTGTCATCACCAGCAGTCTCTTATGGGTCATCGGAACGCAATCCTTTCGAATTTTCGCGTCGAAGCTGCATGAGCGAACCGGCCGATACGCCAAACGACTGTCGTGACATTAACCGAAAGTCAAAGTGTGTGTAATGTGCGATGGGTGACACCTTACGGAAGTTCGCGGCCTGCAACGTGTTGTCCGGCATTTACTTCACGGCTTTTCGAGTGGAGAAGAATTCCCGGCATTTGTCTTGAATTGCCCACAGTTTACACGACGCGAAAGTAACGGCCACCGCCAGCGAGCCGCCGCCTCTTGACCATTTTGCTGTGGAGCAGGGCCTTGGCAATGAACATCTTCTGCCCCCCTGAAACCAAGATCGAGACACGGCGATCCATCGGCCGCGGCGATTTGACCACCTGGGCGCCGGCCTTGTCCTTACACCTTGCAGTCGCCTCCCGATCGAGTGAGCGCAGGTGGATATGGTCCGGGGCGAGCCTCGTCATGCCTTTTCATCACAGTCCCTCTGGCCACGCGCGGCCACCACCATGGATGAAAATGGCAGGCGCCGTTGCCCTTCCGTCATGGCCGGGCGTATCCCGGCCATCCACCCCCCGCCGTCGCAGCGCAGATGGCCGGGACACGCCCGGCCATGACGATAGGGCGATGACCCTGTGGAACCGCATTTTTCGAAGCAGCCGGGTCCCTTGACATTGGCCCGCCCAGGCAGCGGCCGCAACAAGCCGCAGTGCGGTCACGCCATGAGCATGACGTATCTGGCCTGCATGACAGCGGCAGCGGCTTCCCTCAACCTCCCGCCGCGGGTGCCGCCGGCAGTCCAGACGGTCTCGCGCGGGCGCCCGGCCTCGTCGGTGTAAATCAACGTGGAATTGCCGATCCGAGGTATGCAGATCAATCCGTTCTGGATACAACCATCAGCACAGTACGCCCGCACGAAAAAAAGGCTACCTCATGAGCAATCAATCCCGCCGTGACGAGCGCGGCTTCACGCTGCTTGAACTGCTGGTCGTTATCGCCATCCTCGGCCTGCTGATCGGCCTCGTGGCACCCGCCGCGCTGCGCCAGCTTGGCAGCGCGCGGACCTCGGTCGCGCGGCAGTCGATCGAGCGGATCTCCTCGATCCTGGACATGTACAAGCTGGACGTCGGCAGCTATCCCAGCAGCGACCAGGGCCTGCGCGCGCTCGTCGAGCAGCCGACGGGCGTCACCGGCTGGAACGGTCCCTATGTGAAAGGCAACGTACCGGTCGATCCATGGAACCACGCCTACGTTTACCGCGAGCCTTCCACCCGGGCGGGCCATGACTTTGACCTGTGCTCGAACGGCCCGGCCGGCAGTGGCGGCAGTGATATGATCTGCAACCAGTAGATCTGGTCGTTACAACCTACTGCTGCAAGTGCAGTTGCTTCCGCAGGCGGGCTGATGGATCCGACTGGCCGGAAGGACGCAGGTTGTTCAGCAACTCCGGCACGGCGGCCGCGTTGATCAGTTGCTCGCGCAGATCGTTGGTCAGCGCCCGCGCGTCCCGCTGGTCGTGGACCACGTGCGGCGTGATCAGCACCAGCAGTTCCGTCCGCTGCCGCTGGTTGTTCTGATCGCCCGCCAGCAGCCCCAGGATCGGCACGTCCTTCAGCCAGGGAATGCCGCTATTGCCGGTGGACGCCGAGTCGGTGATCAGCCCCGCCAGCCCGACCGTCTGCCCGTCCTGCACCACGACACGGGAATTGATGTTACGTTCGTTGAACGTCGGCGAGGTGATCCCCTGCGTCGTCAGGCCCTGGGCGACGCTGCTGACATCCTGCATGATGTCCAGCGTCACCAGCCCGCCGCTGTTCACCCGCGGCGTGACCTCCATGATGACGCCAGTCTGCTGATAGTTGATCGAGTTGACGACCGGCGCATTGGACACGATCGTGCTCTGCGACGTCTGGCTCAGGTACGGCACCACCGCGCCGACCTGCAACCGCGCCGGCTGGTTGTCCAGGACCAGAAGTTGCGGCGAGGAAAGCACATGCACCGTGGTGACCTGCTGCAACGCCTGGATCGCGAACGGCGCGCCGCCGGCGCCGGTGCCGCCCAGGAAGAAGCCCGGGAAGCTCAGGTTCAGGTTGGCCGCCGCTGGATTGGCGATCGCGGTCTGGGTGTTGTTGCTCAGGATACCGTTGATGCCGCCGGACTTGAAGAAGAACTGCGTGCCGTACTGCAGCGCGTCGTTCAGCGTCACTTCGGCGATCACCGCATCGATGCGAACCTGCAAGGGCAGGATGTCGATCTTGCGCAGCATCGCCTCGACGGTGCCCTGCTCGCGCTCGGTGCCGTAGACCAGGATGGCGTTGTTCTGGTCGTCCGGGATGACCCGCAGCGCATTGGTCTGCTGCTCGCCGCCGCCCGGCTCAAGCCCGCCCAGCAGCGGATTGGCGCCCCCCGCGGCCGGAGCGGCCTGCGATCCGGCGGACGGCAGATTTGTTCCGGCCTGCTGGCCGCCGAGCGGCTGGCCCATGCCGCCGCCGGTGATGCCGCCCGACAGGCTGGATCGCCCAAGCATACCAGTCATGCTTCCGCCGATGCCACCAGCCCCGGCATTGGCGCCGAGCATGCCGCCGCCGTTCGGCTGCCCCAGGAAACCCTGCTGGGACCGGTTCTGGCCCGACGGCTGCGCGGTCACGTTGTTCGGCGTGAACGCCTGCTGCAACACATAGGCAACGTCCTCCGAATGGCTGTCCTGCAGGTAATAGACGTGCCAGCTCCGTAACGTCATCCGCCGGCCGCGATCGATCATCGCATAGACCCGTCGCGCCTGGTCGATGTACCGCGGCTGCGGCGAGACCACCAGCACGGCGTTGATCCGCGACAGCGGGATCACCCGCACCAGGCCGGCCAGCGCGCCGCCGTTCTGGCCGCGGAACGCATCCTGCATGGCCGAGGCGAAGTCCTTGACGTCGCCCGCGCTGACCGGCAGCAGCGCGTAGGACTGGTGCGCCAGCATATCGACATCGAACGCCTGGATCAGGCCGATCAGCCCCTCCCTGGCCTGCGGGTCGCCGGAGACCAGCAGGGCGTTGCGGCCAGGATCGGCGGTGATCTTGCCGCCGTCGCCGACATAGGGCTGCAGGACCTTGACCAGTTCCTCGGCCGAGGCATAGCGCAGCGGGACCACGACCGCGCCGGCGGTTCCCGGGCCACTGGCCGCGGTTCCCACCGCCTGGGCGATCGGAACCACGCGGTATAATGCTCCATTCGTAACTAATGCGGCACTATTCTGTGCAAGCAACGATTCCAGAGTCGGAATCAGCTCCGACCGGGCCAGCGGGCGGACGGTGTGCAGCGTCGCGGCGCCGCGCACCGCCGGGTCGATGGTGTAGTTGACCTTCAGGATGGAGCCCAGGATCTGCGCCGCCACCTCCCGTATGTCGGTGTCGGCGAAGTCCAGCGTGATATCGCCGGCGGCGGGTGCGGCGCCGCCTCTGCCCCCCACTGTCGAGGCTACCGGCGCGGCAGCGGTGCCGTATGACACCTGCGGCGGCGGCAAGGCCTCCGGTGAACCGACGGAGCCGTTGATGCGCGGCGGCGCGCGCGTGGCGCCCCCGGGCAGCGGCGGCAGCGCGGCAATGGCCGGCGGCGACGGATGGTTGCAGCCCACGAGCGGCGCGAGGCTGAGAAAAACCGCCAGGCATCGGCGCGACAGGCCCAACCGCCTTGCGCAAGCAACGTTCGACTGCATTCCTACGCTATGCCCTGCCCCATCGGTTTCGCGCTCCCTGATGGACCCGGGCATCCGTCGGACGCGACGCAATCCGTTGTGATCGAAATGCGAGTTTGCGTGAAGAATAGTAATGCCAGCAAGACGGGGCGCCCGCGGGCGCCCCGGTTGCGGTAGCGGCTGCGAAACCGCCTATTGGTGGAACAGCGACGTCAGGTCGCCAATCGCCGGCCCGTTGGTCGGGACATACGGGTTGCTTCCGGATTGCACCGGATTGGGCAGGTTGTCTCGGCTGCGGTTGGAGATCGTCGGCAGGCCCCAGTTGGCCTCGATGAACTTGGCGATCGAAACGTGATCCGAATACTCATGCGAGACATGGCCACCCTTGGTGTATGGCGACACCACGATCAGCGGAATGCGCGGGCCGTCGCCGAAGAAGTCCAGCGGCTGAATGTAGCCCGAGTCGTAGTAGCCACCGGCTTCATCCACCGTAATGAACACCGCCGTCTCCGCCCACAGCTTCGGGTGCTTCTGAAGCTCCACGATGATCTTCCTGGTGAAAGCTTCGAAGATGCTGAATTTCGAGGACGCCGGATGGCCGTCGTTCAGCCCGCCCGGCTTGACGAACGACACCGCCGGCAGCTCGCCGGACTGCAAGGCCGTGTACAGGTCGGCCGTGTCCCCGATCACCTGCTCCCGTATCGTTTCGTTGGTCATGATCGAGGTCTGGTACTGGAACGGATTGCAGATGTTGCAATACACGTTCGTCGAGGCCGATGGATTCTGGACATATTGGTCCCAGCCCTCGCCATACCAGCGGAACGAGACCGCGCCGGCCAGCAGCACGTTGCCGATGCTGGGGGTGGGCACCGGCGGGATGGTGTAGGTGTCCTTGGTGTCGACCGTCCCGTCGCCGAAATAGCCGGGATTGTAGTTGTTCAGCAGGTAGTAGTGACCGGCCTCGCAGTTCATTGCCACCGGTTTCGGCAGCGCCTGCAGGTAGGCGGCGACCGAAGCGACGCCGGGCTGGCTGGTATCGGCGCACTCACTGTAGGAGCCGCCGGAGTAGCCATCCTGCGTATACCAGTTGTTGGTGCCGGACTGCGGGTTGGGGTTCTCGATCTGGTCCGTGGGCGGCGTCGTGGCATTGCCCTTGCCGTCGCTGTACCAGAGCGCATCGCCGAAGAAGCCCAGGATGTGGTCCAGGCCGGTGCCGCCCCAACCAGGCTGGTGGTAGTTGTCATCGATCGTGTACTCGTCGGCCAGCGACTTGAAGTACGGCATGTCGCCCTCGGCGACGTTATAGAACGCCATCGCCGCGGCCCCCTCGCCGGTCGTCGCGTCCGTGAACGGGCTGGGCTGTGGCTTGCCGTTGCTGCCCGCACCGATGGTCACCTCGACCCACGGATACAGGTCATTGGCGCAGCCCGACGGATTCTGGTCGGTCGCCTTCGAGGCGTCGCAGTCGCCCTGCTGGCGCCCCTGGTAGTAGCGATGCACCGGGCTCGCCGCGTAGGCGTCATACGGCACACCGGGAGTCAGCTGGAACGGGCCGCTGGGCAGTGAGTAGACATTGGCGATGCGGGTATCGACCGATCCTTTCGGCAGCCCTGTCGCGCCAGTCGTCAGCAGGCGCAGGGCATGCGGCAGCAGGCCATAATCAGCATTGGCGGCCGCCTGGATCGTTGCGAACGGCGGCGGCGAGGTGTCGCTGGCGGACTGCGCCCCCCCGACAATCGGCGGTGGCAGGGTCTTGTAGGCCGAGGCCTTCGGCGGGCTGACGCTGTAGCTGCCGGTTCCGTCCGCCTGGTACTGCATGGCCTTGGCGAAGTTGGGCCCCGGCGTGCCGTCCTGCTTGATGATGCCCTCGGACAGCAGGTTCATGACGGAGTCGCCGGAAGGCGACGTATAGGTCGCGAAGAGATGATCGAAGCTGCGGTTCTCACCAATGATGACGATCACATGCTTGATCGGCGTCTTGGTGTTCAGGTCGTTCGTGCCGAGCGGCACCTCCCCGGCTATGGCCGCGGGTGCGATCGCCTGGCTCGACATCGCAACAAGCGACGAGCACAAGAACAGTTTCATGCGAAGGGTTCTTTTTTGCATTTCCTATCCCCGGTGACGGCCATATTGGGCCGGTGGCCGTCTTGCACCCATTATGGGTCGCGCGGCTGACAGGTGGATTGCAGTTTGAAGACTCACGCTGTTGTGCCATCTCGTATCAGTCGGTTTTTCATTCGTGCCCGCAACGGAGTGGTTCAGGTCTGCGCTGGATTTTTCCACAACTTCACATTGCTGAAATAAGGGCAAGGACACCTATATCGAGTGACAAAGTGATCCAGAAGACACAAAAATACTCGTTTTATAAATGCTCAACGAAAGAATTTCTACCTGAAGTCGAAATTCTTCAAGAACCACCCGCCACCACCATGGCGCCGGCCGTCGGCGTGACGCGCTGTCGCGACAGGATCGCCACCCGTGGCGGGCGAGTCTGGAAGTCCGCCGATGCCACGACGACTTCCGAATAGCGCGCTGCGCCCGTCCCAGTGGCGATCACCGTGATCCGCATGATCGCGTTCAGCCCCCGCTGGTCGCCGCCCGAGTCGTCGCCGATGCCGGCGGCTTCGGTGAGGGCCAGGGCAACGACCGGGTCGCGCGTGGACAGGTCCGGATCGCTGTCGGTCAGCACCGTCACATGCGGCTCCAGGCGCGCGAACAGCGCGGGCGTCATGCCCAGCACGTCGCGCAGTTCATCCACGCTTTCGAACGGTGCGCCCGGCGGCACGTAGCCGAGTCCCGCCTCCTGATAGTCCGGCGCCGTCGCCCCGGCCCGCTGTGCCGCCATCCCGGCCGAGCGCCAGGCCACGATCGATCCCGCCAGGGCACCGGCCCGGGCGGGCTCCAGGCCGGTGGCGATCAGCAGGGCCCGCAGCAGAGCAACCGAGGCGGTGTTGAGGTTGACCCGGTCGTATTCGTTGCTGATCCGCAGCAGCACCGGCGTCTGGCCGATACGCACCATGCGGGCCACGCCGTCTGGACGGAACGCCGGGTCGTGCGCCGCCTGCAGTGCGAACATGGCCCGCGCCACCGCGCCGTCGGCCGCCGCCTGAAGCACCGCCTCCTGCTTCAGGTTATCCGCAAGCTGCACCGCCGATCGGCTGGCGGCAACCAGGCGGGTGCCGACCAGCGCGAGAAAGCCGACCGTCAACAGGACGATCAGCAGGGCATAGCCGGACTGCAGCCTGCTCATGGCCGCGACAGCAGCGGCGCGGCGACGATGTCGGGCCAGCGCCGGTTGCCCGTCAGGCGCAGCCGCAGGCGGATCAGCAGCGGCAGGTCAGGCTGCTGCCAGGACGAAACCCAGGTGCCCGAAGGCTGCCAGTAGGCGATCTGCAGCGACGCGACACCCTCCATCAGGTCGGTTTCCTGCGGCGGTGGCGGCGGCCGCAGCAGGGTGACGTGGTGATAGGGCCGCCAGCGCAGCACCAGGCGCGAGCCCGACACCGCCAGGCCGGCTTCGATCGGTACCGGCTCCAGGTCCGCCCCCGGCAGCCGCAGCCGGGTCCGGCCGGCAAGCTCGGTGGCGGAGCCGGTGATCGCGGCGCGGACCGTGTCGTCGCCCGGCGCCAGGTTCTCGATGATCGACCGCAGGCTGCGATCGACCGCCTCCATGTCGTCCGGGCCGTCCGACAGCCGCGCCTCCTGCCGCCACGCGGTCAGGCCGAAGCGGATGGTCTGGCTCAGGCTAACCAGCAACAGGCCGAACACGGCCAGGGCCACCAGCAGTTCCAGCAGCGTGAAGCCGTGCTGCCTCATCCTGGTCCCACCGTCATATCGGGCGCAGGCGCCATGGCCATGACGGTGAGGGGACCGAGCTGCCGAACCCTTCCCCGTTGGCCGCCTTATCATGATACGCATGGGTGCAGGCCCGGAGCCAGTGCCCGGGCTCTTGTCCCGGATAGCCGCCATGACGACGGAGCAGGCCGCCAATCTCACCCGCCGACCTGCTCGGTATACAGGTGCACCGCCCGTTCCCGGCCGCCTTCGTTCCAGGCGATCCAGACGCTGATGCCGTACAGCGTCACCGCCACCGCCGAGGGCGCGCGTGGCCCGGCAAGCAGCGGACGGACCGCGGCGCTCGCCACCGGCACGATGCGCAGGCGCCAGCGGAAACCGCCGCCGTCGTCCCCACGCATGTTGCCGGGGACGAGGCGCGTGCCGTAGGCCGCGGCCGCCAGGTGCGACTTCGCCCGGACAATGGCCTGATCGACCATCGACGCCGTGCGAGTCGCGTGCAGACCGGTTCCTACCGCCTGCATCAGCGCGACCGCCGCCAGCCCGGCAATGACCAGGGCGACAATCACCTCCAGTAGGGTGAAGCCACGTTGGCTCATCCTGACGCCAGGTCGTTCAGGCTGAGCATCGCCGTCATCAATGAGGCGACGATCCCGCCGACGGCAATGCCCATCAGGATGGTGATGGCCGGCACCAGCAGCGCGGTCAGCCGCTGCGTCGCCAGGCGGGTGCTGTTCTCGTGGATATCCGCGGCACGCAGGGCCATGGCGCCAAGCTGCGCGGTTTCCTCGCCCAGGCGCAGCAGGTGGATGGTGCGCGGCGGGAAGATGCCAGTGGCCTCCAGTTCGGGGCTCAGCGCGCCGCCGCCGCGGGCGGCCAGGCTGGCGCTTTCCACCGCGGCTCGGCCGGCGCGGTTGCCCATGGCGTCGCGCACGATGCCCAGCGCCGGGATCAGCGCGACGCCGTTCAGCAGCAGCGTCCCCAGCACGCGGCTGAACCGCGCCGCCAGCACCTCCCGCGTCAGGCCACCGATCATCGGCAGGCGCAGCAGCAGGCGGTCCACCACCAGCCGGACCGCATCCTGCCGCAGCGCCGCCCGCGCCAGCAGCAGCATGACCAGCAGGCCGAGCAGCATCGGCAGCCCGTCTGCCTGCACCAGATTGCCGGCATCGATCAGGAACTGGGTGGAGGCCGGCAGGGCGACGCCGCTCTGCTCGAACATCGGCACGAACTGCGGCAGCACCTCGGTCAGCAGCAGCGTCACCGCGCCAACCATCGCGATCAGCAGCACGATGGGATAGATCATGGCCGAGGTGATGGTGGACGCCAGGGCCCGCTGGCGGTCCAGCAGATCCGCCAGGCGCGCCAGCGTCGGACCCAGGTTGCCGCCGGCCTCCCCCGCCCGCACCAGGCCGACATGCATGGCAGGGAAACTGGCCGGATAGCGCCCCATGGCGACCGACAACGGCGCACCGTCGCGCACCGCGTCGCGCAGTCCGGTCACCGTCGGCCGCACCCGGGCGGGCGCGGTCTCCTGCATGTAGCGCAGCGCGCGGTCGAGGTCCTGGCCGGCGGTCAGCATCGTCGCCAGTTCGCGGATCAGGTCCGCGACGTCCTGTTTGCGCAACCCCCGCCGCGCGCCGAGGTCGAGGGTCAGCCAGCCGGACCAGCGCCGCCCCTGCCCTGCCGGTTCGGCCCGCACCGGCAGGCTGCCCTGGCGTTGCAGGCGGGCGATCACCTCGTCGGCGGTGGCGGCTTCCATGACCCCGGCCAGCCGCTCGCCGCCGGGGCCGATGGCGGTGTAGCGGAACGTGGTCACGGATCGGCCCGAATGCTGCGGGTGACTTCCTCGATAGTGGTTTCCCCGGCGAGAGCGGCGGCCAGGCCCGCGTCGAACATGCTTTCCATGCCCTCGGCGACCGCGGCCCGCTCGATGGCGCTGTGATCGGCACGGGAGAAGATCAGCCGCTCGATCTCCGGCCCCATCGGCAGGAACTCGGCGATCGCCGCCCGGCCGCGATAGCCGGTCTGCCGGCACGCGGGGCAGCCGACGGCGTAACTGAGGGTAATTGGTCTGGCGCTGGTCCGCCGATCGAGGCCGAAGCGTTGGACCAGTTCCGGCGCCGCCGGGGCTTGCTGCCGGCACTCCGGGCACAGCCGGCGCACCAGGCGCTGCGCCATGACGCCGCGCAGCACGGCGGTGAGAAGGTAGTCCTCCACCCCCATGTCGCGCAGCCTTGTCACGGCGGCGGCGGCGGAATTGGTGTGCAGGGTGGAGAGCACCAGATGCCCGGTCAGCGCCGCCTGCACCGCGATCTGCGCGGTCTCGCCATCGCGGATTTCGCCGACCATGATGACGTCGGGGTCCTGGCGCAGGATGGAGCGCAGCAGGCTGGCGAAGCTCAGGCCGATCTGGGAGCGGACCTGGATCTGGTTGATGCCATGCAGGTGATATTCGATCGGGTCCTCGACGGTGATGATCTTGCGCGTTACCGCGTTCAGCGCCAGCAGCCCGGTATACAGCGTGGTGGTCTTGCCGCTGCCAGTCGGCCCGGTGACCAGCACGATGCCGTTGGGCAGATCCAACGCCGCGCCGAACCGGCGGATCACGGCAGGCGACAGGCCGAGGCGGCCATAGTCGAAGACGACGGCGGTGCGGTCGAGGATGCGCAGCACCACCGTCTCCCCATACAGAGACGGAATGGTCGAGACGCGGAAATCCACGTCCTGGCCGCGCACCGCCATTCTGATGCGGCCGTCCTGCGGCATGCGGCGCTCGGCGATGTCCAGCCGGGCCATGATCTTGATGCGGGAGGTGATCGCCGCGGCCAGGTGGCGCGGCGGCGTTTCCGCCTCGTGCAGCACGCCGTCATAGCGGTAGCGGACGCGCAGGCGGTCCTCGAACGGCTCGATGTGGATGTCCGACGCCTGGGTCTCGACCGCGCGGGTGATCAGCAGGTTGACCAGCCGGATCACCGGCGCCTCGCTCGCCAGGTCCTTCAGCCGATCGGCGTCGTCTTCCAGGGGGACGTCGGGGTCGGTGGCGGGCGCGGCTTCGGCGCCGTCCGGGTACAGCCGGTTCATCGCCGCTTCCAGTTCGATCGGCACCGCGACCTGCACCTGCACGCGGCGGCCGGTGGCGGCGGCGACGGCCGAGGGGGTGAACGGGTCCAGCGGGTCCGCCGCGGCCAGCACCAGCGTCTCGGCATCGGCCGCAAGCGGGATGGCGCGTGCGTGGCGGAGGAAGGCGGGGGCAAGAACATCCGGCAGCACCGGCTCGGAAACCGGATAGCCGTCGGCAGCGGCGATCGGCACGGACAGCAGCCGGGCATAGGCGTCCGCAAGGCCGCGTTCCGACACCAGGCCGAGCTGGATCAGGATCGCATCCAGCCGCCGATCGGCGTCGGCCGCGGCACGGCGGGCGCGGTCGAGGGTCCTCTGGTCACAATGGCCAAGCTGACGCAGGATGCCGGCGAGCGCGTCAAGCTGCTGATCGGTGACGGTTGTCCCCATCGTTGCCGCCCCCCTGCACGGACTGGTCGAATAGGTCGCCCGAGCGATCACAGGCAAATGACAGGTCAGCGATGAGGCCCGGCTCGCGGAGCCATCGATGATGCAATCCCTGATCCCGGCCTGGGTCTGGCCGCTGCTGGCGGCACCGTTCGCCGGCAGTTTCCTGGGCGTCCTGATCACGCGCCTGCCGCTGGGGCAACCCGTCGTCCTCAGCCGATCGGCGTGTCCGCAGTGCGGAACGCGGCTGGGCGCGGCGGAGCTTGTGCCGGTGGTGAGTTTCCTGGCGTTGCGCGGACGCTGCCGCCACTGCGGGCATCGCATCGACTGGTTCCATCCGGCGGTGGAACTGGCCGCCGTGGCGGTTGCCGCCTGGGCCGGCTGGGCGGAGACGGATCCAGCGTGGCTCTGGATCGCCTGCGGCCTGGGCTGGACGTTGCTGGCGCTCGGCTGGATCGACCTGGACAGCTTCCTGTTGCCGGACGTGCTGACCTTGCCGCTGTTGCTCGCGGGTCTTGTTGTTACAGTCATGTTGCAGCCGGAGGCGCTGGCGGATCATTGCCTGGCGGCTGCCCTGGGCTATCTGTCGTTTGCCGGCATTGCGCTGGCGTATCGCCGCCTGCGCGGCCGGGAAGGCCTGGGCGGCGGCGATGCCAGGCTGATCGCCGCGGCAGGCGCCTGGTGCGGGCTGGAGGCGTTGCCCTGGATCGTCTTTGCCAGCGCGGCGCTGGGGTTGCTCGCGGTCTTGGGATTGGCGCTGACGGGCCGCGCGGTGACATCCAGGACGCGGATACCGTTTGGCACCTGTATCGCTTTGGCATTCTGGGTGGTGTGGTTGTACTGAAACGGACAGCGGCCGGTTTCGTTACATCAGCTCCCGGGACCTGCCTGCGGACCGGATGCACCACCAATGGGCCCAGGCGAGCTTGCCGGCGGGACATGGCACGACGGTGAGACCTGTTGCAACCCAACCTTTGCGCGGGCATTGGGGCCGGGAGGAGTGGATGGAACGGTGGATCGCGATGCTCGCAACGGCGGCGGCTGCGCTCGCCGCGACACAGCCGGCTGCCGCGTGGGAGCGTGGACCGGTGTGCCGGCAACCGACGGTGATCGACGAGATGGCGCGTGAGATGCGAAATCAGAATTATTACGCATGGGTCGATCCGAGCCTGGTGACGGAACAGGCCACGTCCGTTGCCGATGTGGTGCGGTGCCAGGTCTGCGTTCTGGTCGCTCCGTACGAGATGACCCGCTTCGGCGACCGCCCGGTCCCGCAATGTCTGGCGCACGCGTTCGAGGTGCGCATCGTGCCGGCTGGCTTCGTCGTACGCAATCTGCAATGACGACCCATCCCCCCAGGCGCGGCGAAGCCGGTTTCACCCTGATCGAAATGATCGTGGTGATTGCCATCGTTGGCCTGGTCGCCGGGCTGGTACTGATACGGCAGCCCTGGACGAGCGCCGGATTTGAAAGGCAGGCGACGCAACGCGCACTGGCCGATGCCCTGCACCTGGCCCGCTCGCGCGCCATCGCGCAAGGCCGGAACGTTTCAATCCTGACCGGAGCCGCCGGTTTTTCGGTTGACGGCGGTCCAGTCAGGGCGCTGCCGGCGCATGAGGCGCTGAGCGCATCGCGCATCGTCTTCATGCCGGATGGCGGATCCTCCGGCGGAACGATCGTGCTTGCTGCGGGGCAGAAAAGAATCGCCATGACCGTCAACTGGCTGACCGGGCGCGTGCGTGCCAGCGCCCTGGAGGGGCACTGACGGATGCCGTACCAGGCCCGTCCTCCGGCGCCGAACGCCCACACGCGCGACTGGCGCTGCGGCGCCGGGCGGATCACGGTTCCTGATGGGAGCCTGATGCATGCTCGCTGACTTTATCGCCTGGTGGACCGCGCGGATCGCCGAGTTGCTGCCGGCATCGTGGATGCGCGGCAGCGCCGGCACGGCCGACGCCGTCGTCATCGAGGCGTATCAGAATGGTGAAGTAACGGCCTTGCGGCGCCACAAGGGTCGTGTGGAACCCATCGGCCTCGGCGCGGCAGCCCGGCTGGCGGCGCGCGAGCCGGTGGTGCTGCGGCCGGCGGCCGGCATGGTGCTGGAAAAGCGCTACACCGTTCCCACGGCGCCACGGCGCGACCTGGACCAGATGCTGCGCCACGATCTGTCGCGGGTGACGCCGTTCCCGGCCCAGGCGTTGTACTGGCGGTGGGATGGGCGGCCGAAGCCGGCAGACCGCAGCCGGTTGGACATCGTGCTGACGATGGTGCCGAAAACGACCGTGGCGGCAGCGCTGGAAACACTGGCGGACGCCGGCATCGCGCCGGGCGCCGTCGAGGTCGATGCCGGCGGGCACTGCCTGCTGCTGCCGATGGCGGATCAGGATCCCAGCCGATCGGCGCTGCTGCGCGGGCTGGCCTGGGGATGTGCCGGCCTGGCCGTGGTGGCGCTGATATTGCCGTTTGTCCTGCAGGCAGTGGCGTTGCAGAGCGTGAACACGCAAATCGCGGACCTGCAACCGGCACTGACGCAGGTCGAGGCATTGCGCCGGGGCATCGTCGCCGGCAACGCCGGGCGCGAGGTGCTGGCGCGCGAAGCCGAGCACACGGCCGATGTGTTGCAAGTCCTGGCGACGCTGACGCGAATCCTGCCGGACGACACGTTCCTGACCGACTTTGTCCTGCGCGACCGGCATTTCACCATCAGCGGCCGATCGGCCTCGGCGCCGCGGCTGATCACGGGGCTGGCGGCGGACCAGACGATCCGCAATGCGGCTTTCGCCGCGCCGGTGACGCGGATCGAGGGCACCGCGGCCGATGCGTTTTCCATTGGCGGGGATATCGTGCCATGAGTCCGGTGGCCTGGCGCACCGGCCGGCCCGGGCAGGCGCTGGCCGTCGGCTGCGGCCTGCTGGGACTGGCGCTGATCTGGCTCGGCGCGATTGCGCCGCTCTGGTCATGGTACGCCGATCGGCAGGCGTTGCTGGAGCGGCGGCAGATGATGCTTGCGCACATGCAGGGGTTGGCGGCCAGGCTACCGGCCTTGCGGGCGGCCTCGGCGAGCCGGCATGGCGTCGAAGCCGAGCACGACATGCTGCCGGGCGCAACCGATGCCGTTGCCGCGGCGGCCTTGCAGGAAGCCGTGCAGAAGATGGCGACCGCGGCCGGCGCCAGCCTGACGGCGGTGGAGACGCTGCCGCCGGCGACCGAGGCCGATCGGTGGCGCAAGGTGTCGCTGCGGATCAGCCTGAACGCCCCCTGGCCGGTGCTGATCGGCCTGATGCACGCGATCGAGCGCTCGCCATCCCGCCTTTTCATCGCCGACGTGCATTTCCACAGCCCGGCGATCCTGGTCCATTCGACGAACCGGCCCATCCAGGCGTCGATGGTGCTGTATGGCTTCCGGCGAGCGGCGGGAGGGCAAGGCGCATGAACGGAGGCGCGCTGGCTGGCTTGGCCGCTCTCGCCCTTGGGCTGTCCGGGACGATTGGCCTGGAGATTCTGGCCTGGCAGGCGAGGCCGGAGGGGACAGCGCTGGTGCGGCCCGTTTCCGTCACGCCGTCCGACGCTCCGGCTGCGCCGGCCGAGCCGCCTGACGGCCATGAGGATCCGTTGAACACCATCCTGGGCCGGCCGCTGTTCAGCCCGGACCGCCGCCCGGCGGCGTCCGGCGCACGCAGCGTGAGCGGTTTGCCGCGCCTGGCCGGAATCGTGGTGACGGGCTCGCGGCGGACGGCGATTTTTGCCGCCTCACCGGGCGGCAAGCCGGTCATCGCCGATGAAGGTGTGCGGATCGGGGCCTATGACGTGAAAGCGATCAGCGAGGCCGGTGTGACGGTCGCCGGGCCGGAAGGGACGATGGTGCTGCGGCCGATGTTCGATCCCGCCCCGCCGCCGATTGGAAAGGCCACGCCGCTGGTACGGACGGAGTCGCCGAGGCGGCCGGCGCGGTAGGATCGAAGGGCACGGGACCCGTTCAATGGCCACCTGAATGGCAGACGGCGGCGATATCCTTTCCGGAGGGTCGCCCTGCGAATCCCCACGTCCCACCATGTATTGTCTCCCCCCTTGATGTGCCGCCGGACGCGCTGCACCCTGCGGAGCAGCAGGAAGGGTGGCCGCCCGCGCTTCTTGGCTGTCACAGCCGACGCCCGGCGCCAGGCAGGCCCGGCCGGCGCGCTTGCGGAGCGGACGCAAAGCCCGACCGCGATGCTTATCGCCAGAAGGGAGAGGCTGGATGTTCGCCAACAAGGTCATCCTCGTCACAGGGGCCGCCGGCAACGTGGGAACGGCGCTCGCAAAGCTGCTGGCCCCGCGCGCGGCGCGCGTGGTCCTTGCCGATACCGATCGCGGCCGGCTTGCCGCCGTGGCCGGGGCGCTGGAGGGCAGCGGCCATCTGGCGTTGCCGGACTACGACCTGACCAGGTCCGCAGCCGCGGAGGCGCTGGTCGGCAAGATCCAGTCCGATTGCGGCCGTCTCGACGGCGTCGCCACGACTGTCGGCGGATTCTCCATGGCCACGCTCGCGGATGCTGGGGCGGAGCAATGGGAGGCCATGTTCCGCCTGAACGTCATGACGACCTGGAACATCTATCGCGCAGCCGTGCCGGCCATTCGGCAGGCAGGTGGCGGTGCCCTGGTGGCGATCGCCAGTGCGGCCGGGTTGCGCGGCAGTGCGCAGATGGCCGCCTATAGCGCAACGAAGAGCGCGGTGATGCGGCTGACGGAAAGCCTCGCGGATGAGCTGCGCGGCGACCGCATCCGGGTCAATGCGGTCCTGCCCACCACGATCGATACGCCACAGAACAGGGCGGCCATGCCGGGGGCGGATACGTCGCTCTGGGTCCAGCCGTCCGAGGTGGCCGAGGCGATGGCCTTTCTTCTGTCAGGCGCCGCAAGCGGCATCACCGGCGTGTTGCTGCCTGTGGGATAGCGGCGATGCTCGTGAACAGGCCGCTTCTGCGTCCCAACTACCTGCGGACTGGTGTGGCCAGACCTGGCCTCCGGCCGCAGTCAATCTGCCTGAACGCCATGCCGGCCAGGGCCTTGCCACCTCAAGACCCTGGCCGTCCGGAGTCGCAACACGATATGCGTTGTAGTCGCCCAGCCCGCCCGCGGGCACCACGATGGATGAAAATGGCAGGCGTCGTTGCCTCACCGTCATGGCCGGGCATGTCCCTACGCAATGCACACATCCTGGAAACGAGTCGGAAATGACCGTAAAATCAAGTGCTTGCCTGGGCGCCGCTGCGTTCCCCCATCGTCATGGCCCGGCTTGTCCGGGCCACCTGTCGCGGCACAAGTGCTGGAATAGGTGGCCCGGACAAGCCGGGCCATGACGAAAGGGAAACGCAGCGGCGGACCGTTTCCGAGATGTGTGCATCCCGTAGGAGCCTGCGGCGGCCGACGATGGTTCACCACAGAGCCACAGAGATTGCAACGAAGCCGCCGGCGGTGTGGCGGTTCTGATCTCTGTGGCTCTGTATCTACCATGAAAATGCCCTCTGGCAGGCGCCGATCGTCTCTCTATCGTCATGGCCGGGCGTGTCCCGGCCATCCACCCCCCACCGTCGAAGCGCAGATGGCCGGGACACGCCCGGCCATGACGGAGGGGCAATGGACCCCTCGCCCATTTTCCGCCATTGCGGTGCCGGCGCGCCGGCTGGCTAACTCTGTGGTGAAATCCGCGGATTCTCCGCCATTACAACATCGCCGATCGGCCGCCGACCCCGCAGCCCGTTGCTGCGCGGGCGCAACCTTGCCGCCGATGGACGGCATCCGTGTCTCCACGGGCTGTCGATCCCGCACATTCGTCTCAACCGACCTGCTGTTTGCTATAGTGTCTTTGTGTTGAAGCGATTTCGCCGCTGGCACCGGCGACTGACGTTGGGCGTACGACTGTCACCACCCGTCTTTGCCCGCAGTATCGCATTTCAACACGAATGACTCCGAAGGCCACAAAGCACGCGAAGCAAACTCTTCGCCTGCGTCTTTCTCCTGCGGCCAGCAACGGCTGGACAGCGGGCGGCGCACTTGCCGGCACGCCGCCCCGCCCCCTTTCAGACCGTGATCACCAGCTTCTGGTAGAAGCCGCCGAAATAGCCGCTGCGCGAGACGATCCGGTTGCGGTGCGTCACCGGCAGCCAGGTCTCCACCGGCCAGGTCCACAGGTCCGGGGCGAACGGCTCCAGCCGGGTCAGCACCGGGTGCCAGAGGTATTTCAGCGGATGCCAGGCCGCCGGCCGGGCGAAATCCACGACCACCAGCTTGCCGCCCGGCTTCACCACCCGCAGCGCCTCGCGCAGCGTCGCCTCGCGCACGGGCACCGGCATCTCGTGCAGCAGGAAGAACAGCAGCGCCCGGTCATAGCTGGCGTCCGGCAGCTGCAGGTCCGAACTGTCCATCGCCAGCAGGCTCACCCGCGCGTCCGCCGGCAGCTTCCGCTGCAAATTCTCCAACTGGATCGGCAACACGTCCACCACGTCCAGCTGCGAGCCCTCCGGCACGCGGGCGGCGAGTTGCGGCGTCAGGTTGCCGTAGGCGCAGGCCACCTGCAGCGTGCGCCCGGGCAGGCTGTCGCCCATCTCGGCCAGCGTGGCGTCGCGCATGGTGACGTACTTGCCCCACAGGATCAGGTTCACCAGCCACTGCCGCTCGAAGAACCGGACTGCCCGCGGATGGACATAGGTCCACCAGTAGACCTCGTTCAGGTAATCGGGAATACGCAGTCCGGCCTTGCCGGTGCCGGCAGCCGGGGTGCTGGCGGCGAATGACAAGGGCCCTGTCAGATCACGGTCCGTGACAGGAAAAAATGACCCCATCTGGCTTTCTCCATCTGCGCGTGCATTTGTATAAATTCACACACGCGTGAACAAGTGAAACTTCGGGTCTCAGAAGTTCTTCCGAGTCGCAAATAGTTATCTTTTATCGATAAAGAATTATCAATGCGAGAGACCCTGTGACTGGACCGCGCCTGCGTCCCACAACCGCCCGCTTCCATCCCGCCCGCGCCGGGGCTGAAAATCCCGCGACGCCGGCCACGGCCCTTGCGCCGTGCCTGCACAGACACTTCTTGCTCTCTTGTAACGCAGACGAAAAGACATGCAGATCCCTTCTGCGCCCACCGCGGGCGGGACGCCGGAAGCCGGGAATGTCCGGTTGCAGGTGTTGCCTACCTCTTCCTTGGCGCGCCGGCATTGTGACAGATCAAAAAGCCGCGACACCAGCCTGATCCGGCCTGCCCGCGGCCGGGGGAGGGCCGCCGCCGACCCGGCGGCCCGTCTTGCTTGACGCCGCCCGCCCGGATCGTCATAACCCGCCGCTTCCAATCTGTTCTGAGGGTCATGTGCGATGTCACGTCGCTGCGAAATCACGGGTAAAGGCGTTCTCAGTGGCAACAACGTCAGCCACGCCAACAACAAGACCCGTCGGCGCTTCCTGCCGAACCTCCAGGTGACGTCGCTGCTGTCCGAAAGCCTCGGGCACGAGGTGCGCATGCGCCTGTCCACCCGCGGCATCCGCACAGTGGAGCACAATGGCGGCATCGACGCCTACCTGCTGGCCACCCCCAACAGCAAGCTGACCGGCGAGGCGAAGCTGCTGAAGCGCCGGATCGAGCGCGCGCGCGCCAAGCGGGCCGACGCCGCCGCCGCCTGACCCAACCGTCCGCGCCGCGCCGGAGCCACCGGCGGGGCGCCACGGCTTTCCCGGATGACCGGAACGGCAAGCGCGGCCACGGGGACATCCTCCCCCCTGCCGCTTCCGCTGTTTGCGGCGTTCTGGCGCGCCCGTCGCCGGCTGGCGTTGCCCGGCGGCAGCCGAGTCGGCATCGGGTTGTATCCCGCCGGAAAGTTGTTCAACTAAAAGTTGATCAGCGAAGGTTTGTCTTATTATTGGCGCAGTGCCGGACTATTGGTGTTTTTTTCACACAGTTCCGAGAAATTCATCAAATCACTTCGGCCATTCGCTCACGGCGGTTGCCCGGTGCGCTCTTTCGTTGCAAATGCACCGACGGGATCTCGAAGCAGGCCAACTGCTCTCTGTGACGTGATATCTTTCCTTACTTTTTCATCCCTATTCTGGTTGCAGAACAGGAGGCTGGCTTTGGACGCTTCACACTTCAGGCAGCGGGCAGCAATCGCCCGGGAGCTGGCCCAGGCGGGCGAGGATCGCCGCCTGGCGCACATGCTCTTGGAACTCGCCATCGATCTGGATGCGGAAGCCGAGGCGATCGAAGCCGAGCAGGCCCGCACCGCCGATCGGCACCCTGCCAGCGCGACGGCACAGGCCAGCGCGACAGCACCGGATGGTAACAGAGCGGCTGCCCCGATCATCGATCTGACGACGCCCGGCGTGAAGCCCCCGGTGGACACCCGGCCCAGCCGCTTCAGTGCCGTGGTGTTGCCCTTCCCGGCCCGCGGCCTGCCGCAGGAAACGACACTGCCGCCGGCGGCCAGGCACCCAGCGGCAAGGGCCACGCCGCCGCTTGCCGTTCCGGCCCCGCCGCAGCCGTCGCCAGCCGACACCCAGGCCGACATCTGCACGCTGCTGACCATCGGCTGATGCCGGCCGCTCGATAACCACTGGCCGGCACGCGGCGCGGCGAAGCACGCTGACGGGGCAGGCTGTCAGGGCAGCCGCCCGAGCAGCCGCACCAACGATTTCATCCCCGGCGAAAACAGCCTTGCCATGAAAGCCCCGGTCGCGGCGCGCTTGGCCGCCTCCGACCGGGTCGGGTAGGGCACGATCAGCCCGGCCAGGGCGGACAGCCGGGTGCGGCGGGCGATCGCCAGGCTCCAGGCGGTGATCATTTCGCCGGCCTGCGGCGCCAGGATGCCGGCCCCGACGATGCGGCCGCGCACCGCCACCAGCTTGACCAGGCCGTCGGTGTCGCGTTCGGCCACGGCGCGGTCGTTGTCTGCCAGCGTCCAGCGCAGAATCCGCACGGGCAGCCCCGCCGCCGCCGCCTCGGCCTCGGTCAGGCCGGTCTGCGCCAGGTCCGGGTCGGTGTAGATGACCCGCGGGAGCGCGGTATAGTCCAGGCGCGCCGGCAGGCGGAACAGCACGCGGCGGATGATGATGCCGGCATGGTACGACCCAACATGGGTGAAGGCGCGCGGCCCCAAGCCGACCGGGCTGGCGATGTCGCCGGCGGCGTACACATGCCGGTTGCTGACGCTGCGCAGGCCGCTGTCGGTCACGATGCCGTGCGCATCGGCCTGGATCCCGGCCGCCGGCAGGTCCAGCGCCTCCGTGTTCGGCGTCCGCCCGGCGGCAACCAGCAGGTGCGACCCGTTGATGCGGCTGCCGTCGGACAGCACCAGCACCGGGCCGGAGGCCACGCGCGCCACCGAGGCGCCTTCCCGGATGGTCACACCGCGCCGCACCAGCACGCGCCGCAATCCGGCGGCGAGTTCCGGGTCCTCCCGCAGCGCGATGCGGGCCGCCTCCACCACGGTCACCGCGCAGCCCAGATCGCAGAACGCAGCCGCCATCTCCAGGCCCACCGGCCCGCCGCCGAGGATCAGCAAATGGTCCGGCCGCTCGGCCAGCTCGAACAGCGTGTCGTTGGTCCAACAGGGAACCTGGTCCAGGCCCGGAATCGCCGGCACCGCGGCGCGGCTGCCCGCCGCCACGACGAAGCGGCGCGCGCTGAGCCGCCGGCCATCCACCGACAGGGTCGCGGAGTCGAGGAACCGCGCCTCGCCACGCAGCACCGTGGCGCCGAGGGCACGGTAGCGGGCCTCGGAATCGGCCGGCGCAATGGCGGCGACGACTCCCCGGATATGCGCACGCAGGCGATCCCAGTCGATGATCGGCTCCAGGGCGATGACGCCGAACCGCCCGGCCTCACGCACGGCACGCGCGGCGTGCGCGGCGGCCAGCAGGGCCTTGCTGGGCACGCAGCCGGTGTTGAGGCAGTCGCCGCCCATCCGCCCGCGCTCGATCAGCGCCACCCGCACCCCAAGCTGCGCCGCCCCGGCCGCAACCGAAAGCCCGGCGGACCCGGCGCCGATGACGGCGAGGTCAAAATCCATCGGGGTATCCGCCGGCCGCGGCAGGGCGGCCCCGGCCTGCGCCAACGCGCTGCCGGCGGCGCCAGCGCACACCGCGCAGACTCCGCAACAGGCCGGTGAGACGCCACCGGACGCGACGGACTGCCGGGGTTGCCGCCCCTGCTCCTCCAGGCCCGCATGCACGCCGTTCGGCTGTTGCATGTGACATCAACGGAAGTTCACGCTCCGGGTTCGTCACGTCGATCCTGTGTTTGCCCCGGTGTATCGCCGCAACGGCACCGGCAGGAGTGACAACCCCGCGAGCGCGGTATCGGGAACAGGATTCGCCAACAGAACAAGACGGCGGGATGGCAGGCAGGCGGGATGACGCCCACAGGCGCCAACATGGCGGAGCACGTTGTCTATCCGTCATGGCCCGGCCCGTCCGGGCCACCTGTCGCGGCACACGTGCTGGAATAGGTGGCCCGGACACGCCGGGCCATGACGAGGAGGCAATGGCCGTGCTGCCAACACGTGGCATTGGCCGTGCCGCCGGCCCGCCAAGTTGGCGTCGGTGGGGATCACACAGCCCATCCCGCCGGCAGGCGGCGGGCCGCTGCGCTCGTCCCGCGACAATCCGTCAAAAAACAGCGCCTGCGTGCCTCGAAATGAGTCACATCGCTTGCTCCTTTGGACCGCGCGCCGATATGTTCAGGTATGTCTGAAACGCATCACACGAAGCTTCTGATCATCGGCGCCGGG
Organism: Rhodopila globiformis; assembly: GCF_002937115.1. GTDB lineage: Bacteria > Pseudomonadota > Alphaproteobacteria > Acetobacterales > Acetobacteraceae > Rhodopila > Rhodopila globiformis. The sequence goes on from NZ_NHRY01000074.1 coordinate 49,033, forward strand.
CCGGCCGGCTATACCGCGGCGATCTACGCCGCGCGCGCCGCCATGGCGCCGCTGCTGGTCGCCGGCATGCAGCCGGGCGGACAGCTGATGATCACCACCGACGTCGAGAACTATCCCGGTTTCGCCGACGTCATCCAGGGCCCCTGGCTGATGGAGCAGATGCAGGCGCAGGCCGAGCATGTCGGCACCCGCATCGTCCACGACCTGATCACCGAGGTGGACTTCTCCCGCCGGCCGTTCCGCTGCCGCGGCGACTCGGGCGACCTGTATACCGCCGACGCCGTGGTCATCGCCACCGGCGCGCAGGCCCGCTGGCTGGGCCTGGAGTCGGAACAGGCGCTGCGCGGCCGCGGCGTCTCGGCCTGCGCCACCTGCGACGGCTTCTTCTACCGCGGCAAGACCGTCGCGGTCATCGGCGGCGGCAACACGGCGGTCGAGGAAGCGCTCTACCTGACGCACCATGCCGATCACGTGACGCTGGTGCACCGCCGCGACAGCCTGCGCGCGGAAAAGATCCTGCAGGACCGCCTGTTCGCCAATCCCAGGATCAGCGTGATCTGGAACAGCGGGGTGCGGGCGATCCTGGGCGGCGGCACGCCCGAGGTCGTGACCGGCGTGCGGCTGCGCGACACGGTCAGCGGCGCCGAGTCGGACCTGCCGCTCGACGGCGTGTTCATCGCCATCGGCCACACGCCAAACACCGCGGTGTTCAAGGGCCAGGTCGACATGGATGCCGAAGGCTACATCCGCACCACGCCCGGCAGCACCCGCACCTCGGTCGCGGGCGTGTTCGCCGCGGGCGACGTGCAGGACAAGGTGTTCCGCCAGGCGGTCACCGCCGCCGGCACCGGCTGCATGGCCGCTTTGGAGGCCGAGCGGTTCCTCGCCGGGGCCGGGCAGGAAATAACCCCGTCCGTGGCGGCCTATTGAAAAATGTACACGAAGGTCTTGAATGATCCCTTCGTGAATCGGAACATCGTGCCCGGGAATGATCGGCTGCCCCGGCCCCATGTGGACGACTGACGGAATGCGGCAGGCATCATGCCGACTGCGGGGAGAGGTTCTGTGATGGATTGGGACAAGCTGCGTGTCTTTCACGCCGTCGCGGAGGCCGGCAGTTTCACGCATGCGGGCGACACCCTCAGCCTCAGCCAGTCCGCGGTGTCCCGGCAAATCTCGGCGCTGGAAGAGGCGCTGCAGGTGCCGCTGTTCCACCGCCACGCCCGCGGCCTGATCCTGACCGAGCAGGGCGAGTCGCTCAACCGCACGGTGCGGGAGGTGTTCGCCAAGCTGGCGATCACCGAGGCGCTGCTGACGGAAAGCAAGGAAAAGCCGGCGGGCAAGCTGAAGGTGACGACCACCGCCGGGTTCGGCTCGATGTGGCTGGCGCCACGCCTGCATGCGTTCCTGGACGCCTATCCGGACGTCTCGGTCTCGCTGCTGCTGGATGACCAGGACCTCGACCTGGCAATGCGGGAGGCCGACGTGGCGATCCGCATGCACGCGCCGAAGCAGCCCGACCTGGTGCAGCGGCACCTGTTGACGCTGCAATGGAACATCTGCGCCTCGCCCGAATACCTGAAGAAGCACGGCGTGCCGCAGCGGGCCGAGGAGCTGGACGCGCACCGGCTGATCCTGTTCGGCAACCATCATCCGCCGGTGCCGGAGATCAACTGGCTGGCCGAGGCTGGGCGGCGTCCCGGCAACCCGCGGCGGGCGCTGCTGGAGGTGAACTCGATCAACGCCATCCTGCTGGCGATCCGGGCCGGGACGGGAATCGGCGCCCTGCCGGATTTCGCGAGCACGGAGAACCCCGACCTGGTGCAGGTGCTGCCGGAGCTGAAGGGGCCGAAGGTGGACGTGTTCTTCGTCTATCCCGAGGAGCTGCGGAACTCGAAGCGGGTGGCGGTGTTCCGCGATTTCCTGCTGGCCCGGCTGGCGGAGCGGCATTAGCGGCGGGACCGGCGCCCCGCCACGGTACGGCAAAGCAGGTCGCCTGCGACGGAGCAGCGGCGCGGCCTCACCGTCAACGACCGCGACACGCCCCATGGAATCAGGATAGGGCGTCGGGCGGAGCAAGGTCGTCTCCCTATCGTCATGGCCGGGCGTGTCCCGGCCATCTACCCCCGACCGTCGAAGCGCAGATGGCCGGGACACGCCCGGCCATGACGGTGAGGCAACGGACCTCGCCCCGCGCCCATTGGCGCCGGCGAAACCGCATTTTCATGGGAGAGGGCAAAGACCTTGCGCCGCAGGACCGCGGCTGGCCGCGGATCCGATCCGGCAGAGGCGCAATCGTTATGACCTAGCGAATATCCCGCGCTTGATCCACGCCCGGGGACAGCGGATTTGCCCGCGATCACGCCGCGCCGCCCCGCCGAACCGCCCCAGGCCGATCGCCGCCGCGCCGGGGGCGACAGGCGGCAATCCCCTCGGGCGTCAGGCCCATCATGACGGCGGCAGGGTCGCGCCGGTTCCAGCATATAATTTTTGTTTCGTTATGAAACTGGCAAGTTCGCACAAAAGCCATACGCTCTACGCCGGTACCGTTCGGTAGATATGCGTACTCAGCATATCGGCTGCCTGTTTCAGGGGGTAGTCGCCTTCGCAGGTGCGGGATACATGGTCCCTGTGAGTTACGGCAGCAATGCTGTTCGAGTTCCAGCGCAGGCCGCTGGAAAGGGGTCATTGGCCCCTGCGTCTCCCAGACGTGAAGCCTCCCTGTATACTTGCCCCCGGTCATGACCGGGGGCATTTTTCTTTCATCCCGCCGCCCGCGCCCGGCCGAGGCGCAGCACCGCATCCACCATTATTGCGATATCGTCCGCTGTCGTCCGGTGGTTCACCAGCGCCGCGCGGATCGCCAGCACGCCGTTCACCAGCGTCGTCGAGGGCGCGGCAATGCCGGCCTCCTGCAGATCCGCCACGATGTCCGCGTTCAGCCGATCGAGGTCACCGGCGGCGGCGCGGTAGCGGAAGCAGACGATGTTCAGCGCCACCGGCGCCAGCCGTTCCAGTTCCGGCTCCCGGTCCACCCGCGCCGCCAGCGCCGCCGCCAGGTCGCAGCCGGCCTGCACCACCTGCCCCAGCGCGTCGGCGCCATACACCGACAGCGTCATCCACACCTTCAGCGCCCGGAACCCGCGCGACAGGTCGGGGCCGAGGTCGCAGGGCCATACCCCGCCCCCGGCCAGGCCACGCTGCTCGCGGCGCAGATAGGCCGCCTCGGCGCCGAAGGTTTCGATCTGCCGGGTGGGGTCGCGCACCACCACGCAGCCGGCGTCGTACGGCACCTGCGCCCATTTGTGGAAATCGAACGCGACCGAATCCGCCCGTTCGATGCCCGCCAGCTTCGGGCGCAGCGCCGGGGCCAGCAGCGCCGTGGCACCGAACGCGCCGTCGACGTGGAACCACAGCGACTCGTGCGCGGCCACGTCCGCCAGCGCCGCCAGGTCGTCGATCGCGCCGATATCCACCGAGCCGGCAGTGCCGACGACCAGGAACGGCCTCAGCCCGGCTGCCCGGTCCTGCGCGATGCGCTGCCGCAGCAGGTCCACCCGCATGCGGCCGTCGGCGTCGAACGGGATCATGCGCAGCGCCTCGCGCCCCAGGCCGGCCATCTCCATCGCCCGTGGCAGGCAGCCGTGCGCGGCGGCCGAGGCATAGCCGACCAGTCCGCGGCCGGACACGCCGGTCTGCCGCACAGCCGGACCCTCGCTGGCGGTGCGCGCCACCAGCACGCCGATGAAGTTGGCCATCGAGCTGCCGGTGACCAGCACGCCACCGGCCTCGGACGGGAAGCCCAGCATCTCGGCCGCCCAGGCGATCACCTGGCGCTCGACCTCGATGGGGGCATGGTCGCGGCCGCCGAGGTTGGCGTTCAGCCCGGCCGCCAGCAGCTCGGCCAGCATGCCAACGGGATTGCCGCCGCCATGCACCCAGCCCATGAAGCGCGGGTGCAGGTTGCCGGTGGCGTAGGGCTGCACCAGGCGCCGGAAGTCCGCATACACCGACCCGAGCGGCGACGGATCGCGCGGCAGCGGCTGCCGCAGCTCGGCGCGCAAGGATTCCGGCATTGGCTGCCAGACCGGGCCCTCGCGCAGGGTTTGCAGGTGGTCGACCATGTCGTCGATCATGCGGTGTCCGAGGGCGCGCAGGTCGCTCCAGTCGGCGGGGTCAAGGCTGTCCATGCGGTGGGATTACATCCGTAATGAAAGCCCCAGCGCCGCCAGGACCGGACGGTCCAGGACCGGGCGCAGGCGGGGCGGTGGGGTAATGGCGAAGCCCATACTATCGTCGTAACCCCAGAGTGCCCAGCCAATGCCGTCGGTTTCCAGCGCCTGGCGCACGGTTTTCAGCCAGGTGAGGCGCGCGGGCGCGTTCAGCGCGGCGCTGGCGCCGAACTCGCCGGCAAGCAGGCGGACGCCGTGCCGCCGCGCCCAGGCCGTTGCCCGCCCGATGCGCGCCTCCAGCCGCGCTGCGGTCCAGCCGTAGTGACAATAGGCGCGCATGACGTCCCGCGTCGCCGTGTCGGCCGCCCGGGCGGTGGTGGCGTCGCAGGCGGCGGCGTCGCAGGCGGGGAACGGCAGGCGCGCCAGCGCGGTGCGGTCCAGCCCCGGACGCCAGGCCGCCAGCGACGTCAGTTCCGGCGGGTCGTAGAGGTGGAAGCTGTACAGCACATTGCGATCGGCCTCCGGCGCCAGCGCCAGCAGGCCGCCGATGCTGCCCCAGTCGGCGCCGGTCAGCACCACGGTGGGGTCGGGCAGCGCGCGGCGGATGATCAGCAGCAGGCGGTGCTGCAGGGCGGCCCAGGCAGCGGGATCGCCGGGGAAGACCGGCTCGTTCAGCACCTCGGGCACGGTCCGCAACGGATCCAGCGGCCGCAGCGCCGGCGCCAGCGCCTGCCAGAAGGCGAGGATTGGCGCGGCATCGGCTTCCAGGTGCCAGCCCTGCGGATGCGGCGCGACCACCACCGCCAGCCCCTGGCGCTGGATGCGGTGGATCGCGCGCAGCAGCGCGGCGCGGCCGGAGGTGTCGCCGACGACGGCCGGATCGACCGCCAGCCGCACGAAGTCGAACCCGGCGGCGCGCACGTCGGCCAGCGCGCCGTCGCCGAGATAGGCGACGAGTGCCGCGGGGTCGCGGCTGGGCGGGAAGCGGAACCAATGGGTCAGGTTGACGCCGCGGGACAGGCGGAGGGGGATCTGCGACGTGGTCGGCAAAGGCGGTGGCGCCGTCTCCATCGTCCTGGCGGCCGACGGCACCACCGCCCCCTCCGTCATGGCAGCCACGGGCCACAACCACGCCGCCAGCAGAACCGCCAGGGCCCGCCTCACCGGTCGATCCGGACGGCGCTGGGGGCGTAGTGCTGCACCAGGTAGAGTGGCCGCTGCTTGGTCTCGTTGAACACCCGGCCGAGGTACTCGCCGATGACCCCCAGGAACATCAGTTGCACCCCGCCCAGGAACAGCACCACCGTCATCAGGCTGGGATAGCCGGCGACCGGGTTGCCGATGACCAGCGTCTTGACGATCACCTGCAGCGCATACACGCCGGCGAGGGCCGCCACGCCCAGCCCGAGATAGGTCGCGCACTTCAGCGGCATGACGGTGAAGCTGGTGATGCCCTCCAGAGCCAGGTTCCACAGCCGCCAGTAAGTCCATTTGCTCACCCCGGTGCTGCGGCACGCCCGGTCGTACGGCACGAACGTGGTGGGAAAGCCCACCCAGGCGAACACGCCCTTCATGAAGCGGTGGTGCTCCCGGAGCTGGCCTACGGCGTTGACGGCGCGGCGGCTGAGCAGGCGGAAGTCGCCGGTGTCCTCGGGCAGCCGCACGTCGCCCATGCCGCGCGCCAGGCGGTAGAAGGCGTGCGCGGTCCAGCGCTTCAGCCAGGTTTCGCCGGCGCGGCTGCGGCGGCGGGCGGCGACCATGTCGTAGCCGGCGCGCCACTCTGCGACCAGCGCCGGGATCAGCTCCGGCGGGTCCTGCAAATCGGCGTCGATCACCACCACCGCGTCGCCGGCGGCATGGTCGAGCCCGGCGGTGATCGCCGTCTCCTTGCCGAAGTTGCGCGACAGGCTGAGTACGCCGACGCGGTCGTCCGCCGCCTGCAAGGCCCGCATCACCGTCAGCGTGGCGTCGGTGCTGCCGTCGTCGACGTAGATGACTTCCCAGTTTTCCTGCCCCTCCAGCGCCGCCGCCAGGCGCTGGTGGAAGGCGTCCAGGCCGGCCGCCTCGTTGCACGCCGGCACCACCACCGAGATCACCGGCTGCCAGGCCGGCCGCTGTGGAAACAGGTCGGGCATAAGCACTCCGTTAACCATTCCATGGCAGCATCGGCGCCAGGATGAGCCGGAAAGTGCTGCGATTTGGTTAACGTATCGAAGAATTCCGCCCCCGGGGCCGTGCTGCTGCTGGGCGTGGCCGTGCTGATTGCCGCCGCTTGGCTGCGCGGGGCCGAGTATGACGAGCAGTACACGCTGTTCCTGACCGCCGGCATACCGCGGCCGGTGTGGCCGGACGGGTTGTTCCCGGCCGGGGTGATCGCCGCGGCGCAGGCGGGGCACGCCTCGGCCGCGCAAATCGCCGCCGATTTGCGGGCCACCGACGTGCATCCGCCGCTGTATTTCTGGGCAGTGGCGCTGTGGCGCGCGGCGTTCGGGCCGGGCCTGCTCACCGCCCGCCTGTTCTCGGTGCTGTGCGGCGTGGCGTCGCTCAGACTGGTGGGCGTGATCGCGCGGCAGTGCCGCATCGGCGCGGCGGCGGCGATGCTGCTGGCACTGGGGTGCTACGGCTTCGTCTATACCAACGCCATCGCCCGCGGCTTCGCGCCGGCCGAGACGGCGTGCCTGGCGGGGATAGCGCTGCTGCTGGCGCGGCGGCCGGTGCTGGCCGGGGTGGCGTTCGGCGTCGCCTGCGGCTGCAATTACCTGGCGGTGTTCGTCGGCGTGGCGGCGATCGCGGCGGCGGGAGCCTGGAGCGGGGTGCTCGGCGCCGCGCCGTTCCTGGCGCTGGATGCCTGGTTCTTCGCCGCCCAGCACGGCGCGCGGCCGGACCAGTTCCCGCCGTTCGCCCTGCTGCCGTCGCTGCTGCGCCTGGCGGGCTACCAGGCGGCGGCGGTGTTCGGCGGCTTGCCACTGTATGTCGAGGGTCTTGCGCGGCTGGCGGTCGGCGGCGCCATCGGGCTGGTGGCGGTGGCCCTGGCCGTGCGGATGGCGCGGACGCTGCCCGGCGGCGGGTTCCGTTTGCTGCTTGCCGCGGTGGTGGCGCCGGCGGCGGGGCTGCTGCTGCTAGGGGTCACCTTCAACACCACGCCGATTGAGCTGCGCTACCTGGCGTTCGGGCTGCCGTTCCTGGCGCTGCTGCTGGCTCGTGCGACGGCGGGCGCGCCGGTGCTGCAGGCGGCGGTGCTCGGCCTGCAGCTTGCCGGGGTCGCCGGGCTGCTGCTCGCGCCGGGCACCATGCAGCCGATGCGCGCCGCGGCGGCCGAGGCGGCGCGTTTCGCCGGCGACGGGGTGGTGCTGCTGCCGCGCGGCAACGACGGCGTCGGCCTCGTCGGCGCCTTCGGGATCGAGGCGCCGGCCGCGATGAAACTGCGCCTGGTGCGCCCCGGCGAGACGGTAGCGGTTCCCGGGCGCCGGGTGGCGCTGGTGCTGCTCGGCCGCGACCGCGACAGCACTGCCACCCTGCCCGCTCTGCGTGAGGCGGTGGCAGGTCCCGGCTGGCGCCGCGTGGCGGGCGGTTCGGGCGTGGAGGTCTATGAGCGGAACGAAATCGGTGTTGCGCGAAAGGAATGATCATGCTCGAGGGGTTCCGGAGCACGAGGGACCAGCAGGAGGGTCATCCTGATAACCGGAAAGGGCAACGGCGTTCGTTTCGCTTATAGGGCGGGATTTCCCTGGCTTTGATGACCAGGGCACGGTGGTCGATGTCAGGCCAAAGCGGCCCAATCCCTTCTCTGCGGACTCTGCGCCCCGCTCTGCGAACTCTGCGTTGAATCGCGGTGGCCGGGGCGCCACCGGCGCTTCAGGTTGGGCGGCTCGCTGGCGACGCCGATCTTTGTTACGGCATCAGATTCTTAACGCAGAGTGTGCAGAGCGGGGCGCAGAGCCCGCAGAGAAGGATTTGTTGCGACCTGCGATCCCAGCGGCTCGACGCCAATCGGCAGCCCCTGTGACGGCTCCGGCCTGGCCGCCAGGACAATGCAGGCCAACCCGATATTTCCCCGGCGGACCAACGCGAACGTCAACAGCCGCGCCATGACTGTGATTGCCCGGCCGGTGCGGACCGGCGATAACGCGATTGGCGCGCCTGGCACGCCATCGCTGGATTTGTTCCATAAGCCAATCGACGGTGCCCGCGACCCGGCTTCGTCCGCGGCGGCAGGACCGGACGGACCCATGCCGCTCCCCGGGGTGCAGGGACACCCAACAATGGAGGGAAAAGCCGATGGACTATGAAATTCTCGAACTCGGCAACGTCGTTCTGCAGAACGGCGCCACCATCCGCAACGGCCGTCTCGCCTACAAGACCTTCGGCACGCTGAACGCCGCGAAGGACAACGTCATCGTCTATCCGACCTGGTATTCCGGCCAGCACACCGACAACGAATGGCTCGTCGGCGAGGGCCGCGCGCTGGACCCCGCCCGGCAGTTCATCATCATTCCCAAAATGCTCGGCAACGGCCTGTCGTCATCCCCGAGCAACACGCCCGAGCCCTGCAACGGCCCGCGCTTCCCGAAAGTCACAGCCTATGACAACGTCCGCGTCCAGCACCGCCTGGTGACCGAGAAATTCGGCATCGAGCGCATCCGCCTGGTGACCGGCTGGTCGATGGGCGGGCTGCAGACCTTCCACTGGGGGGCGATGTATCCATCGATGGTCGAGCGCATCGCGCCGTTCTGCGGTTCCGCCAAATGCTCGCGGCACAATTTCGTTTTCCTCGAAGGCGTCAAGGCCGCGCTGACCGCCGACGCGGCGTTCGCCGGCGGCTGGTACAAGACGAAACCGGAAACCGGCCTGCGCGCGATGGCCCGCGTCTATGCCGGCTGGGGCTTCTCGCAGGCGTTCTATCGCGAGCAGCTCGACATCAAGGCGATGGGCTATTCCTCGCTGGAGGACTTCCTGGTTTCGTTCTGGGAAGGACTGTTCCTGCCGCGGGACGCCAATAACCTGCTCGCGATGCTGTGGACCTGGCAGAACGGCGACATCAGCGCCAACGAGCTTTACGGCGGCGACCTGAAGAAGGCGCTGAACGCCATCACCGCCAAGGCCTACGTCATGCCCGGCATCACCGACCTGTACTTCCCGCCGGAGGACAGCGAATTCGAGGTTGCCAACATGCCCAACGCCAGCTTCGTTCCGATCCGGTCGATCTGGGGCCACTTCGCCGGCGGCCCGGGCCTCAATCCAGAGGACGTGGCCTTCATCGACGGCAAGCTGAAGGAACTGCTGGCCAGCTGAGATCATTCATTCACTGCCGCCACACAGGAGATCATCGTGACCCTGTCATGGAAAACCGATGCCGCAACGCTCGCCGACGCGGTGCGGCGACGCGACGTCTCGGCGGTCGAGCTGGCGCAGGCCGCGCTGGCGCGCATCGACAAGCTCGACGCCACCCTGCACGCCTTCTGCACGCCGACTCCCGAACTGGCCTTGCGCGAAGCCACTGCGGTGGATCGCGCCATCGCGGCCGGCGAGCCCGTCGGTCCGCTCGCCGGCGTGCCGTATGGCATCAAGGACCTGATCTGCACCAGGGACGTGCGCACCATGTCAGGCGCCGTCGCCTATGCCGATTTCGTTCCGGATGAGGACGACGTCGTGGTCGAACGGATGCGCGCCGCCGGCGCCGTCGCGCTGGGCAAGACCAACGTGCCGGAGTTCGGCTACAGCGGCGTCGGCCACAATCCCGTTTGCGAAACGACGGTCAATCCGTGGGACACCACCCGCACCCCGGGCGGCTCCAGCGCCGGCTCGGGCGCCGCGGTCGCCGCCGGGCTTTGCCCGATCGCGCTGGGCAGCGACGGCGGCGGCTCGGTGCGCATCCCCTCGTCGTTCTGCGGCCTGGTCGGCGTCAAGGCCTCGATGGGCCGCGTGCCGCTGTATCCAGGAACCAAGGACGAGCGCTATCCCGGGGTTTCCAGTTGGGAATCACTGGAACACATCGGCCCGATGACGCGCACCGTGCGCGACGCGGCGCTGATGCTGTCGGTCATTGCGGGACCGGATGCGCGCGATCGGCTGTCCATCCCGACGTGCGATATCGACTGGCTCGCCGCGGCGACGCCGAAGGAGATGAAGGGCCTGCGCGTCGCCTACAGTCCCGACTGGGGCTATGCCGCCGTCGATCCCGAGGTGCGGCGCATCGTCGGCGAGGCGGTGCGCGTGTTCGAACAGGACCTGGGCTGCAGCGTCGAGGAAGCGCATCCCGGCTTCAGCGATCCGCTGGGCGCGTTCTGGGCGCTGGTTGCGATGGAAACCGACCTGAAGGGCATGCGCGCGATCGTCGCCGAACACGGCGACAGGATGACGCCGCACCTGGTCGAGTTCATCCGCCGCGACTGGAAGGCCGAGGACCTGACCGATGCGCTGATGGTGCGCAAGGCGGTGACCAACAAGCTGTGGCGTTTCATGCGCAACTACGACCTGCTGCTGACGCCGACCCTGGCGGTGCCGGCGTTCGGGCTGCATGTCCAGGGGGTCGAGAAAATCGACGGCCGCATGGTGACACCGTCGTCATGGCTGGCCTTCACCTTCCCGATGAACATGACCGGCCAGCCCGCGGCGAGTGTCCCCGCCGGCTTCACCGCGTCCGGCCTGCCGGTCGGTTTGCAGATCATCGGCCGGCACCTGGACGATGCGTCGGTTCTGCGTGCCGCCGCTTCGTTCGAAGCGGCGAGGCCGTGGGCGGATCGGTGGCCGGCAATGGCGCAATGACCGCAGTCGACTCGTTCCGTATCGAAACGGAGCCGTACTACCGGCCGGTTGGCGACGAGGTCGCGGTGTTCGAGGCCGCCTATCAGCATCGCCTGCCGGTGATGCTGAAGGGGCCGACCGGCTGCGGCAAGACGCGCTTCCTGGAATACATGGCGTGGCGGCTGCGCCGCCCGCTGGTTACCGTCGCGGCGCACGAGGACATGACCGCCGCCGATATGATCGGCCGCTTCCTGCTGGTGCCGGGCGAGATGGCCTGGCACGACGGGCCGCTGACGCTGGCGGTGCGCGGCGGCGCCATCTGCTACGTGGATGAGATCGTCGAGGCGCGGCAGGACACCATCGTGATCATCCACCCCCTGACCGACGCGCGCCGCATGCTGCCGTTAGAGAAAAAGAACGAGTTGGTTGCCGCGCATCCCGACTTCCAGCTGACCATCTCCTACAACCCCGGCTACCAGAGCGCGGTGAAGGACCTGAAGGAATCCACCAGGCAGCGCTTCGTCGCCATCGATTTCGGCTATCCGGCGCCACCGGTCGAGGCCGAGATCGTTGCATGTGAAAGCGGCATTGACCCGGGACGCGCGGCGACGCTGGTGGAGTTCGCCCAGCGCTCGCGCAATCTCCGCGGCCAGGGGCTGGAGGAAGGCGCGTCGACCCGGATGCTGATCCACGCCGGTCGGCTGATGCTGGCGGGCCTGTCGCCGGCGGCGGCGGCGCAGGCGGCGATCGTGCTGCCGCTGACCGACGACGCGGAGCTGCGCGAGGCGCTGGCCGCCGCCATCGCCGCCTGCCTGGGATGAGGCCGGCCGGCCCGCCGCCTCCTCCCGGCACAGAGCTTCTGGCCGCCCTGGCCGATCGGCCGGCGCTGCTGGAGCCGGCGCGCCAGGCGTCGGACGCGCTGGCCGGACAGCCGGGCGCCGAGCGCTGGGCCGCCGCCGTGCTGGCGCTGCTGCACGCCAACGCGGGCGCGGCTTGCCTGACCGCGTTGTTGCGACTGCGCGACGAGGCTGCGGCGCTGGAAGCGGTGGCCGAGCATGTCACCGACATCGTGCGCCAGGCTGGCGCCGCGGCGGCGGTTGCCGCCATCGAGGCCTGGGCACGGCTGCGCGAACCGGCGCTCTGGCCGCAGCTGCGCCGGCTGGCGCACGAAGCGCCTGACTGCGTCGCGCTTCTTGCTGCCAACGCCGGCGCGGTCCTGCGGTCCCGCGGGCCTGACGGGCTGGGCGATTTCGTTTCGCTTGGCTTAAAAGCCGCGGGCCGCGATAAGTCGAAACGGGCGCGGTTCTTTGCGCTTGACGATCCGCTCGCTCGGCAAGCATTGGCGCAATCCGGCAGCGACTTCGCGATGCTGGAGCGCCGGCTGAAACTGTTCGCCACCGCGCTGTGGGGACGGCCGCCGCTGCTGCGTCCACGCCCTGCCGTCCCCGGGCAGCCGCCGCCCCGGCGCGCCGGCGTAACGGATGGCGTGATCCTGCTGCCGGACAGTTTCCCCGGCGTGCCGCGGGCGGCGCAGCCAACGCTGTTTCACGCCGCGGTGGCCCATGCGCTGGCGCACCTGATGGCGGGAGCGCCGCGCCAGCTCGTCGGCACGCTGAAGCCATTGCAGCTCGCGCTGATCGGCTTGGTCGAGGACGCGCGCGTCGAGGCCCTGGCGATGCGGCGCTTTCCCGGCCTGCGGCGGCTGTGGGCGCGGCATCACGTTGCGCAGCCGGAAGGCAGCACCGCGCCGGCCCTGCTGGCCCGCTTGGCGCGCGCGCTGTTCGACCCCGGATACGACGACGCCCACGGCTTCGTCGCCAAGGGCGCGGCGCTGTTCGCCGCCGCGGACCTGGAGAACCCGGCGGAAAGCCGCCGCATCGGCGGGCTGCTGGGCAACGACCTGGGCCAGATGCGCATCCAGTTCAACGCCCGCATCTTCGTCATCGAGCCGCCGTACCGCGACGACAATCTCGGCCTGTGGGATTTCGGTGCGCAGCCGGATGCGTCGCCCGCGGTCCTCGACCTGATGATCGAGACCGCCCGGCTGCGCCAGGAAGAAACGAAGGATGCGCCGAAAAGCGACTCCGCGGCTGAGGAAACGACCGTCCGCGCCCGCCCGGTCGCCGCCTCGCAGGAGGGCGTTCCGCTGGCCCGCTATCCCGAATGGGACCGGGCACAGGGCGTGGAGCGGCCGGACTGGACCTGCGTGCGTGCCGTTCCGGCTGCGTCCGGCGACGTCCGCCGCCTGGAAGCGGCGCTGGAGGCGGCGCCAGAGTTGCGCCGGCGCATCGACCGCCTGGTCCGCGCCGCCCGGCCCGGCCGCCCGCAGCGGCTGCGGCACCAGCCGGAGGGAATGGATCTCGACATCGACGCGGTGCTCGACGCCGAGATCGCGCGGGCGGCGGGCGAGACGCCGGATGAGCGTGTGTATCGCGGCACCGCGCTGCGCACCCGCGACCTGGCCACGGTGGTTCTGCTGGATGTTTCGGAGTCGACCCGCCGCGACGGCGCGCTGGAGACCGAGCGCCTGGCGGTGGCGCTGCTGGCCGACGCCATGATCCGGCTGGACGATCCGTTCGCGCTGCTGGCGTTCGCCTCCGACGGGCGGGAGCAGGTGCGGCTGACCCGCATCAAGGATTTCGCCGAGCCGTTCGCGCGGACGCAGCGCGCGCGGCTGGCGGGGATGGCGCCCGGGCTGTCCACCCGCCTGGGCGCCGCGCTGCGCCATGCCGGGGCGGAACTGGCGGCGGTACGCAGTTTCCGCCGGCTGGTGCTGGTGCTGACCGACGGCGAGCCGTCGGATATCGACGTGGCGGACCCGCTTGACCTGGTCGAGGACAGCCGGCGCGCGGTGCTTGGGCTGCGGTCGCGCGGGATCGATACGTTCGCGGTGCTGCCGGGCTGCCGGGGAACCGATGCCGCCGCGCGGATGTTCGGCCGCGCCGGCTATGCGGCGCTGCGCCGGCTGGACGACCTGCCGGCGCGACTGTCGGAGCTGTATTTCCGCCTGTCGCACCGGTGACGCGTTATATTGCTGCGTTGAACTCAGTCGTTGCCGTCACGCCGTGGTCCGGACACCAAGCCGGGCCATGACGCAAGGAATGCGCGCCGAACCCGGAACGTTCCTACCGGTGCCGGGCCGCCTCGTTCGGGATGCCATCGATCGGGCATTCCTCGGTGCCGACGGTCGGGCGGGTGATCGCCTCCACCATTTCCCGCGTCGCGTCGGGATCGCCAATCCATTTCGAATAAAAATCGTATGGGCAGGCGGCAACGCCGCGGTTGTCCTCGCCGGAGTTGATCTTCCCCGTGTAGCCGCGATGCAGCAGCTTGAACAGGTGGTTCTCGGACTGGCCGTTGCGCCGGAAGTCGCGGATCAGCGATTTCGATAGTGCCGCGTATTGAACACCGTAGTCCTCCTCACCGCACTCGCCCAGCGTGCGGCCGTCGAAGCCGATGATCGCCGAGTGGCCGAAGTACGAATAAACCCCGTCGAAACCGGCGGCGTTGGCGACGGCGACATAGGTGTTGTTCGCCCAGGCCATAGACTTCGCCATCATGATCTGCTGCTCCTTGGCCGGGTACATGTAGCCCTGGCAGCGGACGATCAGCTCGGCGCCGCGCATCGCGCAGTCGCGCCAGATTTCCGGGTAGTTGCCGTCGTCGCAAATGATCAGGCTGACCTTCAGGCCCTTCGGCCCCTCCGACACATACGTGCAATTCCCCGGATACCACCCCTCGATCGGCACCCACGGCATGATCTTGCGGTACTTCTGGACGATGTCGCCCTTGTCGTTCATCAGGATCAGCGTGTTGTACGGCGCCTTGTTCGGATGCTCCTCGTGCCGCTCGCCGGTCAGCGAGAACACGCCCCAGACCCGCGCCTTGCGGCACGCTTCGGCGAAGATTTCGGTTTCCTCGCCCGGCACCTTGGACGCGGTGGCGTACATCTCCGCGCTGTCGTACATGATGCCGTGGGTGGAATATTCCGGGAAGATCACCAGGTCCATGCCCGGTAGCCCCTGCTTCATGCCGATCAGCATGTCGCCGATTTTGTGGGCGTTGGCCAGGACCTCGGCGCGGGTGTGCAGGCGCGGCATCTTGTAGTTCACCACCGCTACGCCGACGGTGTCGTGACTGCTGCTGATATCGCCGTGTATCATCTTTTCCTCCTGCTTCGACAGCCTCGCCATCAGGACATGATGCCGGACGGCCTGTGCCGGTGCCATCGGCCGAACCGCCAATCGGGTCCGGGCGACCTGCCGGCGTCACGCACGCGAGATTTTCAAGGCCAAGGTTTGCACGCCCCCGCCGATCGGCGCAACAGGCGACATCGGGACAGTGCGCGCGGAAAATCGCGGAATACGTTCTGAATCAGGAGCGTGATACCGATACCGATGCGAACGATTATTGCTGCTCCAGACAGGAAGCGGACAAGCCGCAATGAATTCCGGGGTCCGGCGCCGTGCCGGCGCGCACCAGCCGGATTGTCCGGCGGCGCCGCGCCGTGATATCAACTGGCAAAATCATAAGACAGGGAGGATCGGCCATGGCCATCCAGGCGCTCGGCTACCTGGGCATCGGCAGCACGAAACCGGATGACTGGAACAGCTTCGCCACGCAGCAACTCGGCATGCAGGCCGTCGACCGCGGCGGCACCATGCGCGCCTTCCGCATGGACGACCGCAAGCAGCGCCTTGTCGTCGATGGCGCGCTGGCCGACAACGAGCGCATCTTCGGCTGGGAAGTGGCGGACGCCGCGGCGCTGGATGCGCTGGGCGCGCGGCTGGAAAACGCCGGCGTCGCCGTGCGCCACGAACCCGCCGCCGCAGCCAATCGGCGGTGCGCCGCCGAGGTCATTTCGTTCTCCGATCCGGCCGGCAACCGGCTGGAGGCGTTCCACGGCGGCCAGGTCGACACCGAACCGTTCCGCCCGGGCCGCGACATCGCCGGCTTCCGCGCCGGGCCGCTGGGCATGGGCCACATCCTGATGACGGTGCCCGACGTGGACGCGGCACTGGCGTTCTACCGCGACCTGCTGGGCTTCCGCATCAGCGACTTCATCCGCGCGCCGGTGACGGCGTATTTCATGCACGTCAATCCGCGCCACCACAGCCTGGCCATCGTGCAGGGACCCGGCCGCGCGATGCACCACCTGATGATGGAGCTTTATTCGCTCGACGACGTCGGCCGGGGCTACGACATGGCGCAGGGGCAGGCCGACAGCGTGGCGGTGAAGCTGGGCCGCCATCCCAACGACCTGATGACGTCTTTCTACATGCGCACGCCGTCGGATTTCCTGGTTGAATACGGCTGGGGCGGGCTGGAGGTCGACGACGCCACCTGGCAGCCGGTCGAAATGACCAGCGTCGGCAGCTTCTGGGGCCACCAGGGACTGTTCGAGTCCATCGGCGACGGTCCGCCGCCCGGCGACGCGCCGCCGCCCATGCCCGGGCCGGCACGGCGCGCGCCGCTGCAGGTGATGGAGGGCAACTACCAACGGATGCACGGCGTCTGCCCATGGTGGGACGCCGCCAAAGCGGGGGCGTGATCGGCGCCCGCCGCTGTAACCCACGGCCGGGTGCCGGCGAATGGTCTGCGGTTACCCCTTGCAACCGGAGATCATTGTGCCCGTCCCTCCC
>NZ_NHRY01000075.1 GCF_002937115.1 Rhodopila globiformis
GCATCGGCACGATCTCGGTCTCGAAGAGGTCGGCCAGCGGGTCGGGGCGACGGCGGCCGCGGACCGGCTGCTTGTGCGAGGGCAGCCGGTGATCGTGCTCGAAGCGATACGCGGTGGCGGTGCTGAAGGACGCCTTCGCCGCGGCCACGGGCGGGGCGTCTGTTTGCCGGAACTTCATGTAGAGCCTCATCTGGTGATCGATGACATGGCGGCCAGGCAACGGGGGGATCCTCGCAGAGAAGATCCATCTCGATAGCCGGTCGGTGGCGATCACCAGACGATCCACGCCCCCTCCGGGGGCCGCGGACCGACTTTTTCCGGGGCGTGGGCCTGCGGTCGGGCTACGCCCTCCATTCAGCCCACGCCCCGGAAACTTTCTCACCTTGATTGTCGCGGATTCTCATCTTGATTGTCGCGCGGCAGTCCAAACCTCCGGCAGGAAGAGTTGGTAGGCAACCGGCAGGCTGGCATGGTCATTGGCCACCGAGAGGCTGACCGCCACCTGGCAGTTGTCCTGCTTGCCGAGTTGGCCGCAGTACTGCCGCGTCACGCCAACGGAATGCTTGCCCTGCTTGGGAAAGCCGGTGTCATCGACGATCCAGTAGGTGATCTGTCCATGCCGCTCGATCGCCGGCAGCACCTCGGCGCGCACCGCGGCCAGCAGTGCCGCATCGTCCCACTCGGCCTGCGCCACCACGTGGTGCAGCGACTGGTGTTTGGCCTGCACATGCGCCGGGTCGAGCCGTGCGGCCATCGGCTCGATGCTCTTGCGCTCGCCGGGCAGCAGCAGCCCGGTGCAGTAGGCCCGCGCCGAGGCGGTGCGGCGGGCATGCCCTAAACCTCCGACCACCGCATCCAGATACGCCTCCAACCGGGCCTCGCTTGTCGGCGCTTGTCTTGCTCCTTGCTGTTCCATGCACCCTATGTGGGGTGGTTGTGGTCAATAGCTAGAGGATAGTGACACAGTAAGATTAAACGGCCGAGCCGTCTCAACTGGCTCGCGGTTTGCCGCAGCCGGACTTGCGCTCATGCCGGCTCCCCTTTCGCCAAACCAAGCCAGTCAAGTCATTGACCGCAACGGATACGAGCGCGGCGCCAGCAGCCTCGGCCAGGTGAGCGAGGCTCAGTGGCGCGAAGGCGAACAGCCCGCGCAGCCAGGGAGCGAACAGGGCCAGCACCAACGCCGGCAAGGTCACGCCGACGACCAGCGCGAGCGCTGCATTCGGCCGGCGCAGGACGGTCAGCACGCCGGCCGAACTGGATCGGTTGGTCAGCACAAGACCGAGATTGCCGAGCACCAGCGTAGTGAACGCCATGGCGCGGGCCGTCTCCTCGGTGTGGCTGTCGGCAATGCCAAGCTGGAACACGCCGAGCGCGGCGAGCAGCACGACGAGCCCCTGGGACAGGCCGCGCGCCAGCAACGCAAGGTCGAACAGCGGTGCGTCCGGGCGGCGCGGCGGGCGCTCCATGATGCCGGCCTCCTCGGGCTCCGCCTCGAACACGATCGAGGAGACCGGATCGATGATCATCTCCAGGAAGACAACGTGAATGGGGCCGAGCAGCAGGGACCAGCCGGCGACGACGGGGATCAGCGACATGCCGGCGATCGGCACGTGGACTGCCAGGATATAGGCGAAGGCCTTCCGAAGATTGTCGTCGATCCGCCGGCCAAGCCGAACCGCCGTGACCAGGCTGACGAAGTTGTCGTCCAGCAGCACCAGGGCAGCGGCCTCGCGCGCCACGTCGGTGCCGCGGCCGCCCATGGCGACGCCGATATGCGCAGCCTTCAGTGACGGGGCGTCGTTGACACCGTCGCCGGTCATGGCCACCACCTCGCCGGCAGCCGTGAAGCCTTGGACAAGGCGCAGTTTCTGCTCCGGCATGATACGGGCAAAGACGCTGGTTTCCGCAAGACGGTCGCGCAGCGCGGCGTCGTCGAGCGCGGCAAGGTCGTCGCCGGTCAGGACGTGCCGGGCATCGATCCCGGCCTGGCGCGCTATGGCGCGGGCCGTGCCGGAATGGTCGCCGGTAATCATCACCACGCGGATGCCGCTCGCCCGGCAAGCGGCAACCGCCGCCGGGACCTCGGGCCGCAGCGGGTCTGCGAGACCGGTCAGGCCGACGAAGCGAAAGGCAAAATCGTGCTGGTTGCCGGGCCAGGGGCCGGTCCAGCCCGCCTCGGCCACGGCCAGGACGCGCAGGCCCTCGGCGGCCAGGCCGGCAACGTCGCGCCTGATCCGTTCGATGGCGGGCGGGGACAGGTGGCAAAGATCGGCGATCGCCTCCGGCGCACCCTTGGCGGCGACGATGTAGGACGGCGAGTCCGGGTCGGCATCATGCCAGACCTGCGACATCGCCAGCATGTCCGGCGCCAGCGGATAGCCATGCGCCAGGGTCCAGTCGCCGTGGATATGCTCCGTGCGCGCCAGGAAGGTCTGGCCGAGATCGGTGAAGGCGCGCTCCATCGGGTCGAACGGATCGGGGCGGCTGGCCAGGATGGCGAATTCGACAAGGCGGTGAAACGCCTCCGGCAAGTCCGCCACGCCGTCCACCGCAAGCGATTGGCCGTCAGCCACCAGCCTGGCCACCCGCATGCGGTTCATCGTCAGCGTGCCTGTCTTGTCGGTGCACAGCACGGTCGCCGCCCCCAGCGCCTCGATCGCGCTGGCGCGGCGGCTCAGCACCTTGCTCTGCGCCATGCGCCAGGCCCCGATCACCAGGAACACGGTCAGGACGAGCGGAAATTCCTCAGGCAGCGTCGCCATCGCCAGGGTGATGCCGGCGAGGATGCCGTCCAGCCACGCGCCGTGCAGCAGCCCGTAGACGACGGCCAGGACCACCGATGCGCCAACACCCAGGGCGGCGAACACCGTGACGAGCCGGCGGGTCTGCACCTGCAGCGGCGTCGGCGCGCTTTCCACCTCTCCAAGGGAGGCACCAATGCGGCCGATTTCCGTACGCGAGCCCGTGGCGGTGACGCGGGCAATACCTGACCCGCGCACGACCAGCGTCCCCGACCAAAGGTTCGGCGTATGATCCCCGCCAGGCCGCGCGTCGGCCGGCAGTTCGGCGGTGACGGCCTTGACGACCGGAACGGATTCGCCGGTAAGCAATGACTCGTCCGCCTCGAGGTGGGTGGCGTCCAGCAGCAGCGCGTCAGCGGGAACACGGCTGCCTTCCTCGACGAGGATGACATCGCCGGCGACCAGGGACGCGGCGGGCACCGGCTGGCGGTGTCCGTCGCGGATCACCGTCGCCCGTGGCGCGGTCAGGTCCTTCAGCGCCGCCAGGGCGCGTTCGGTGCGGTTTTCCTGCACCACGACCATGACGACGTTGAGGACGGCGAAGCCCAGCAGGATCAGCGCTTCGGCCAGGTCGCCGAGCACGAGATAGATGATGCCGGCGGCGAGCAACAATTGCAGCATCGGCTCGCGCACCGCGTCCAGGACGATGCGGACCGGGCCACGCGCATGCTCCTGCGGCAGCACGTTCGGCCCTTCGCGCCGCAGGATCTCCCGGGCTTCCTGTGTCGTCAGGCCGGCGGTGCTGAACATGCGGTGCGCTCCGGGACAAGGCGCGGCGACGGAGCAGATCCGCCGCCCGTTGTTGCTAACTGCGATCAGTCGTCGTCATAATAGCCCGGCTCCGCCCTCGTGGGCAGGCAACGCCGTTGGCTCTGCTCTTCACCTTCGGGTTGGCGAAGGCCGAGGCCGCGATCTCGCGCCGGTACTCGCAGATCCAGTACGGCGTGTCGGTGATCCGCAGCAGCGTCTCGCTGGCCGGCAGGCTGCGCAGCACATGATCATGATAACTGCGGCTGCCGGCCGCGTCCGTCGCGGGTGTCCGGAGACAGGCCAGGATCTCGCGATCGGTATCCGCGTCCAGCATGGCGTTTTCAGCAAACTGGTTGTTCAGGCCGGCCATGAGCGCGACCCAGGATCGTGCCGGCAGCAGTTCCGGTTGGAACGCCATGGGGCAGGCGCCGTATTCCGTCCTGCATGGGCCCTCGGCGCTGCCGGTTGGCACCGGTGCCGCCCAGGCGCCGGCCAGGGGTGCCAGCCCGCCGGCGGTTTCGACCACCATGAAGCCGCCGACCAGGGTCCGTGTGGCCCGTGCCCGCTTTTCATTGCTGCGGTCCGGCATCGGCTCAGGGCGCATCGGCCGGCTTGTCGCCGGTGATCATGCCACGCACCAGGTTCTCGCGGTGCGACAGGCTGGCCAGGGCGACGCCGGTGACGTGCAGCAGCACCAGAATCAGCGTCAGGTTGGCGAAGAACTCGTGGACCTCGCCGATGCCGCTCTCGCCGCCTTCATGGCCCTCGCCACCGGAGCCGCGGTCGTCATCGTCGCCGCCGGACCGGGCCGGCGCGATCAGGCCCGGGCCAGCCTGCGCGGCGGAGGGGCCGAACCACGAGGCCAGCGGGCCGGCATGCTTCTCCTGCGCCAGCACCATCATGCCGGTGCCGGCGGTCGCCGCCATCGAGACCAGCAGCGCCAGCCCCATCACAGCGCCCGCCGGGCTGTGGCCCAGGTACCGCTTGCTGCGCAGGCGCAGCGCGTCGCCCAGGTAGCGCAGCACCTCACCGGGCGGGCGCAGGAAATTCGACAGGTCATCCTGCTCAGGGCCGATAATGCCCCAGGTCAGCCGCACCAGCACCGCGCCGGCCGCCGCGTAGCCTGCCCAGACATGCGCCGTCAGCAGGTCGTCCTCGGTCAGCCAGGCGATGGCGAAAGCGGCCACCAGGGTCCAGTGGCAGATGCGGATCACCGGATTCCAGACCCGGATCATGGTTTTCTGCGGCGGTGCAGCGATTTGCTGGCCCGACATGATGCCTTCTCCGTCTTGTGGCAGGCGCGAACCTGCTCCCGTGCCGCTGTCAGGGCGCTGTTGATCCATGTCAGCGAATTGTCAGGCGACGGCGCGGATACTGCGCCGATGTGTCGTCCGACCCGCCGCGCCGTTCTCGGCTTCAGCCCGGGTGCAGCCGTCCTGCTCCTGGCCGGACTGGCGCGCGCGGATCACGACGACGACTGGCGTCACGACCAGGACCGCGCCCGTCTGGCCGTGGAGCGGGGCGAGGCGCAGCCGCTGTCGGAGATTCTCGCCCAGGTGCGGCCGGCGCTCGGCGGCGAGGTCGTCGGCGTCGCCTTCCGCCGCCAGGGTGACCGCTGGCTCTACGAGTTCCGCGTCATCACCCGGGCTGGCCGAATGACGGAAGTCTACGTGGATGCCGCCACAGCCGAAATCGTCGAGCGGGAGCCCCACTGATGCGTATCCTGCTGGTCGAGGACGATCCCCGCATCGCCCGCAAGGTGCAGGTGGCGCTGGAAGCCGCCGGCTACGCCATCGATGCCGCCGCCGACGGCGAGGACGCCTGGTTCCGCGGCGACACCGAGGACTACGACGCCGCCGTGCTCGACCTCGGCCTGCCGAAGCTCGACGGGCTGGCGGTGCTGAAGAAATGGCGCGCGGCGCGGCGCGACTTCCCGGTGCTGGTGCTGACCGCCCGCGGCGCCTGGGCCGAGCGGGTCGAAGGCATCGACGCCGGCGCCGACGACTACCTGATCAAGCCGTTCGCCATGGAGGAACTGCTCGCCCGCGTCCGTGCCCTGCTGCGCCGCGCCGCCGGCCGGGCGAGCGCAATCCTGCGCATCGGCGCGGTGACGCTGGACACGCGGCAGATGCGCGTGCTGGTCAACGACGAGAAGCTGCCGCTGTCGCCGCTGGAGTACCGCGCGCTCAGCTACCTGATGCATCACGCCGGCCGCGTCGTGCCGCCAACGGAACTGATGGACCACCTCTATGCCCACGACCACGACCACGACCTGAACGCCGTCGAGGTGCTGATCGGCCGGCTGCGGCGCAAGCTGGGCGTCGGCCTGATCGAGACCCGGCGCGGCTTCGGCTACGTTGTGTCGGAAGCCGCGCCGGCATGAGGAAGGGTTCGCTCCGGCTCCGCCTGTTCGCGGCCGGGGCGGCGTCGATCCTGCTGGCCCTGACGATTGCCGCCGCCGGCCTGCTGCTGCTGTTCGAGCGCCATGTCGAGCGCCGCGTGGTGCTGGAGCTGGAAGGCGACCTGAAGGAACTGGTCAGCGATCTGACCCGCAACCCCGACGGCACGCTGGCCATCGGCCGTGCCCCGTCCGAACCGGCTTTCTCGGAGCCTCTGGGCGGACGCTACTGGCAGATCACGCAGCCATCCGGCAGTCCGGTGCTGCGTTCGCGGTCGCTGTGGGATGGGCTCCTGGCGCTGCCGGCCGATACGCTGGCTCCTGGCGAGATGCACCGCCACGAGATGCGCGGCCCCGGCGGCAGCCACCTGCTGGCGATCGAGCGCGTCGTGACGCTGCCGGCGAGCCTGGGCGGCGGAGACATCCGCGTAGCGGTCGCCATCGACCACCGCGAGATCACCGACGCCGCGCGCGCCTTCGCCGCCGATTTGCTGCCGGCGCTGGCGGGGCTGGTCGCGGTGCTGATCACCGCCGCCTGGCTGCAGGTGACCGTCGGCCTGCGCCCGCTCGATGCCGTCCGCCGCCGGCTGGAGGCGGTCCGGACCGGGAAGATCCCGCGGCTCGGCAACGCCTTCCCTGACGAGGTGCAGCCGCTGGCGATCGAGATCGATACCCTGCTGGACGCGCAGGAGCAGGCGATCGCCCGGGCGCGGGCGCGGGCGGCGGACCTGGCGCACGGCCTGAAGACGCCGCTGACGGTGCTGGCCGCGACCGCCGAGGAATTGCGCGAGCGGGGCGACGCCGCGGTCGCCGGCGAAGTGGCGAGCGTGGCCGACAGCATGCGCCGGCATGTCGAGCGGGAACTGGCGCGGACCCGCACCGGCATCTCCGGCCGTGCCCTGCCGCCGCAGCCGGTGCGTCCGGTGGTCGAGCGTGTCGTCGGCGTGCTGCGCCGCACGCCACGTGGCGGCGACCTCGACTGGCACGTCGATCTGGCCGAGGGGCTGTCGCTGGCCATTGATCCGCAGGACCTGGCCGAGATGCTGGGCAACCTGACGGAGAATGCCACGAAATGGGCCGCGACCCGGGTGCGCATCCTGGGGGCGGCGGAGCCTGGCGGCGTGGTGGTGGTGGTGGCGGTGGAGGACGACGGGCCCGGCATTGCCGATGACGCCATCGAAGCCGCCCTGGCGCGTGGCGGGCGGCTGGATGAGTCGCGGCCCGGCACCGGGCTGGGACTCGCCATCGTCAGCGACCTCGTCGAAGCCTACAGCGGTTCCCTGGCCCTCGGCCGATCGGCTTTGGGGGGATTGCGGGCGGCGATCCGGATGCCGGGTGGGGAATGGCCCGCGGCATTGGGCCGGGGCGGCAAACCACAGGTGCCTTGATTTGCCGATGAGGCGGCGGATCAGGGGCCGGGATGGCGCGGGTGGCCGGGCATCTCAGCCCCGTGATCTTGCAGTAAGCCACAGGTGGAGGGACATGGGCAGCAGGGTCCCCCGTTGCCGCTCCGTCATGGCCCGGCGTGTCCGCATGTGTATCAGGATAAGACGACAGTTAGAGAAGGATTTAGCGCCGAGGCCGTTCTCTCACCGTCGTGGTCGTCTCCCTGTCGTCATGGCCGGGCGTGTCCCGGCCATCTGCGCTTCGACGGTCGGGGGTGGATGGCCGGGACACGCCCGGCCATGACGGAGATGTAATAGATCCGGCTCCATCTTTCTAAGCCGGCGCCTTTGGGATAGTCCAGGCCATGACCGGGCCGCAACCGTCGCGACGCCGGCCCTGGTATTCATCGCGCGACAATAACGGCTGTACTCGGTTGCCCGTCACACTCACAGGACACGGTGTAGCGGCCCGCCTTCAACGGCCCGAGGGGAATACGCGCCGTCCGGGACGGGTGAACGTGGGTCACCACCGGAGATCCGTAATCCGCCGCCGTCGCCGGGATACGCAGATCGTTGATGCCGGCGTCGGCAGCCGAGATCGCAATATCCACTTCCTTGATGGTGCCCACGGTCAGGACGAACGGCTGTTCGGCAGGAACGGTGACCTCGGCGGGCTGGAGCCGATGATGCGTGACCGTCATCGACCGGTGGCCGGTTTCGGCCTTGAACAGGTCGCATCCGCCCAGGGAAAGCGCCGCCGCCAGCAGCGGCGTGGCCGGTTTGCAGACTCCCATTACGATGCCTCCTTCATTGAATGTTTTGCGGGCGACGCGATTCGTGCTCGTACATCGCCTGCTGGCGCCGCTGGCCGCGTTCGGCGGTCCAGCTGTAGATGGCGGGCAGGACGACCAGGGTCAGCAGCGTCGAGCTGACCAGGCCGCCGACAACGACGGTTGCCAGCGGCTTTTGCACCTCCGAACCGATCCCGGTTGCCAGCAGCAGCGGCACCAGCCCGAGCGCGGCGACGGTCGCGGTCATCAGCACCGGACGCAGCCGCAGCATGGCGCCCTCGAACACCGCCTCGCGCACCGGCTTGCCGGTCTCGAGCAGCTGATTGAAATACGAAACCATCACCACGCCGTTCAGCACGGCCACGCCGAACAGGGCGATGAAGCCGACCGCCGAGGGCACGCTGAGGAACTGTCCGGACAGCCACAGCGCGCAGATGCCGCCAATCAGCGACAACGGAACATTCAGGATGATCAGCGCCGCATCCGCCAGCGAGCCGAACGACAGGAACAGCAGCAGGAAGATCAGGCCCAGGCCGATCGGCACGACGATCGACAGCGTCTGCTGCGCCCGCTGCTGGTTCTCGAACTGCCCACCCCAGGTCACGTAATACCCTGGCGGCAGCTTCACTTTCTGTGCCACGGCCTGCTGCGCCTCGGCCACGAAGCCGCCCATGTCGCGGTCGCGCACGTTGGTCTGGATCACCACGCGGCGCTGCGCGTCCTCGCGGCTGATCATCGGCGCGCCTTCCTCCAGCCCGATCGTCGCCACCTGTGACAGCCGGACACGCACGCCCTCCTTGTTGGCCACCCACAAATTGCCGATGGCGTCGGGATCGTTGCGGAACGCCTCGGCGACCCGCAGGTACACCGCGAAGCGGCGCTGGCCGTCGAGCACGTCGGTGATCCGCTCGCCGCCGACGGCCGTGGTCACCACGTCCATGACGTCGGCCACGTTCAGCCCGTAGCGCGCCAGATCCGCGCGCCGCGCCCGCACCACGAGCTGCGATTCGCCGCTGATCTGCTCCATCATCACCCCGGCCGCGCCCGGAACGGCGGCAACCGCCCCCTGGATCGCGCGACCTTTCTCCTCAAGCACCTTCAGGTCGTCGCCGAACAGCTTGATCGCGATCTGCGCCTTGACGCCCGACAGCAGCTCGTCGACGCGGTTGGCGATCGGCTGCGATATGCTGATCGTTACGCCAGGATATTCGCCGAGGTCGTCGGCGATCTTCTTCACCAGGTCCGCGCGGGAATGGGCCGTGGTCCACTCGTCATGCGGCTTCAGGCCAACCGCGATTTCGTTGTTGTTGACCGATTCGGGATCGCCGCCCAGCTCCGGCCGGCCGATCTGGCTCATGGCATAGGTTACTTCGGGGTAACGCTTCAGCTTCTGCTCCATGCGCCGGGCGATCCGCAGCGTTTCATCCAGCGAGATGCTGGGGTGCATGGTAATGCGGACATTAAGCGTCCCTTCCTCCAGTTCCGGAACGAACTCGGTGCCGAGGTGGGGAACCAGGGCGATGGCGCCGAGGAACGCCGTCACCGCGATACCGACAACGGCCAGCCTGCGCCGCAGCGCGAAGGCCAGGATCGGCCGGTAGCCCCGCTTCAGCCAGCGGACGATGACGCTGTCGTCTTCGCTGATCCTGCCGCACAGCATCAGGGACGCCAGCACCGGCACGATCGTCAGCGCGCAGACCAGGGAGCCGATCATGGCGAAGGCGATGACGAAGGCCATCGGGCTGAACAGCTTGCCTTCCACACCCTGCAGCGTGAACAGCGGCAGGAACACCACGATGATGATCAATACGGCGAAGAAAATAGGCTGCGCCACCTCGCGGGCTGCGTCCGCCACGCGCAGGGTGATCGACCGCTTGCCGTGGTTCGGCTCCGCCAGGTGCCGCATGATGTTCTCGACCATCACCAGCGAGCCGTCGACCATCATGCCGATGGCGATCGCCAGGCCGCCCAGCGACTGCAAATTCGCCGACAGGCCCCACCAGCGCATCATGATCACCGCCACCAGCATCGACAGCGGGATCGCGCTCAGCACCACCAGCGCGGAGCGGATGTTCCACAGGAACAGGGCCAGCACCACGACGATCAGCACCGCCGCTTCCTCCAGCGCCTTGGTCACGGTGTGGACGGCCGCCTTGATCAAGGAGGACTGGTCGTACAGCGGAGTCAGCGTCACCCCGGGCGGCAGCGTCGCCTGGATGGCTTCGATCTTCTTGCGGACGCCTTCGATCACCTTGTTGGTGTTGGCGCCCTTGAGCTGCTGCACGATGCCCATGACGACCTCGCCCTCGCCATTGAGGGACGATGCGCCCTGGCGGATCTCGCTGCCGTATTCCACGTCCGCGACATCGCGCACATAGACCGGCGTGCCGTTCACCGATTTCAGCACGATGCTTTCGATGTCGAGCAGCCCATCCTGCCCGCCGCGGATCAGCCCCTCGCCGCGGATCACCTGCTGGTCCTGCGCACCTTCCAGGTACCACCCGCCGGCGTTGGCGTTGTTCGTCTGCAACGCGGCCTTCAGGTCGTCGATCGTCAGGTCATAGGCGATCAGCCGGTTCGGATTCACCCGGACCTGGTACTGGCGCACATGGCCGCCGATGCTCATGACATCGGTCACGCCCGGCACGGTGCGAAGCTGGAACTTGATCTGCCAGTCGTTGAGCGCCCGCAGGTCCATCAGGTCCATGGTCGGGCTGGTCAGCACATACTTGTAGATCTGCCCGAGCCCCGTGGTGATCGGCCCGAGTTCGGGATTGCCCAGGCCGTTCGGTATCCGTTGCCGGGCGATCTGTAATCGTTCCAGCACGAGCTGCCGGGCGAAGTAGGTGTCGATCGCATCCTCGAAGACGACCGTCACCACCGACAGGCCGGTCTTCGAGATCGAGCGCACCTGGGTCACGCCAGTCAGGCCGCCCATCACCGATTCGACGGGGAAGGTGATCAGCCGCTCGACCTCCGCCGCGGCCAGGCCGGGCGCCTGCGTATAGATCTGCACCTGGACGTTGGTGACATCCGGGAAGGCATCGAGGTTGAGCCTGGACGTGGACCACAGGCCGAACGCCAGCAGCCCGATCGCGGCCAGCACGACGATCAGGCGGTGCCCCAGGGCCCGTTCGATGATGGTATTGATCATGCCGCGTTACTCGGCGCTGGCGAACGAGCTCTTCTCGAGCTCGGCGCGCAGCGTGAACGCGCCCTGGCTGACGACCTTCTCCCCCGGTTGCAGGCCGCTGACCACCTCGACGCGCGAGCGGCCGCGGTTGCCCAGGATCACCGGCCGCTTACGGAACACGCCCGGCGCTGCCTCCACGAAGACATAGGCCTGGTCCTTCTGCCGCTGCACGGCGGAAACCGGGATGGCCAGCACGTTTGCCGGATGGGGCCTGATCGTGACCCCGGCGAAGCTGCCGGGGCGCAGCATGTGCTCGGCGTTGTCGAGCTCGACGCGGATCTTCAGCGTCCGCGTCTGCTGGTCCACGATGTCGGAAATCCAGGTGACCTTGCCTTCGAAGCGGCGCTCGGGATAGCCCTCGACGATCACGCTGGCGGGCTGGCCGAGGGCGACTTTGCCGATGTCGCGGGCGAACACGCTGGCGATCACCCAGACATGGTCCAGGTTGGCCAGCCGGAACAGCGGCGTGCTGTCGCTCACCTGGTCGCCGACATTGACGCGCCGCTCGATCAGCGTGCCGTCGATCGGCGCCCTGACCGGCATGCGGGGCGATACGCCGGTTGGCATCTCCCCAGCCTTGGCCGGATCGAGGCCCAGCAAGGTCAGCTTGCGCTCGGCGGCCCGCAGTTCCACGGCCGCCTGCTCGGCCGCCTGGCGGGCGACCTGGTACTCCTGCTCCGAGGTGATCCTCTTGGCGCGCAGGCTGGCTTCGCGCGCCGCCCGTGCCTGCATCAGCGCCAGCTTGGAGCGGGCCGTGAGATAATTTGCTTCCGCTTCCGCGATTGTGCTGCTCTCGATCACCGCCAGCGTGTCGCCGGTGCTGACGGTGTCGCCGAGGTGGCGCGGCACGTCGCGGACGATGCCGGCGCTGCGCGGCAGGATGTCGACGATGCGGTTCTGGTCGGGCATGACCTCGCCGTTCAGCAACAGCTCCGGGCTGATCGTGCCGGGCTGCGCCGGTTCGGTGGCAAGCTCGATGAGCTTGATCTGGTCCTGCGTCAGGCGGACCTCCCCGGACGGCGCGGCTTCCGGGGCGGGAGCGGCCCGGGCGCCGGTCATCACGAAGACCGGCAGCGTCAGCAGGGCCGCCATCAGGAATCGCCGGGTCATGGTGCTGCTCCTTTCCCCGCACCACCGCGGCCGGGTTCGTTTCTTGATGATTGGCCGGTCAGCCGTTCGGCGTCGGCACTGGCGCCCTGGTAGGCCGCCTCGGCGTCGATCAGCTGCGCCCTGGCATCCAGCAGCGCGCGCTGGGCATCGAGAACTTCCAGGAAGCTGAATTTTCCCTCCCGATAGCCTGTGCTGATGCCGTTGAACGTCGTCTCGGCGGCGGGCAGGGTGGAGCGGCGCAGTGCCCGCACGGTGTCATAGGCGGAGGTCAGCCGCTCATGCGTCTGCGCAATCGCCGCGGCAACCTGCTGGGTGACCTGCTGCTGCTGCGCCTGGCCCCTGGCCACCTGAAGCTGGGCGTCCCGCAGGTTGCCTTCGTTGATGCTGTAGACCGTCAGCGGGATCGAGAATCCGGCGATGAATGCCGTCTCTCCGACGCCATAGCCGTAGCGGCGGGCGCCGACGACGATCCTCGGATCAGGAATGTTCTTTGCTTTCTCCAGCGCGACGCGTGCCTCGCGCTGGTTCATCTCGGCGGCCCATCGGGCGATGTCGGGGTTGTCGGCCGCCATGCGCTGCAACGCCGGCAGCGGCTGGACGGGCGCCACGTCGCCCAGGTCGCCAAGCGCTTCCTGGAAGCGTGGCTGCGTGCCGCCCCAGAAGGCGGCGAGGCGGGAGCGTGTGACCTGAAGCTCCCGCTCGGCCTTGTCCCGCGCCACCTGTCCGCCCGAGAGCAGCACCTGCGCGCGGCTTTCCTCCAGTGGCGACACCTGCCCGGCGCGGGCGCGCTCGGCGACGGCGTTCGCCAGCTGGCGCTCGAGCCGCAGTGTTGCTTCGGCCAGCTTCAGCCGGCGCTGCGCGGCCAGGACGTCGGTGAAGGCGCGCTTGGTGCCGACGAAGACATCGAGCCGCCTGGTTTCGTAGTCCCAGGCAGCCAGGGTTTCGCCCCATCGGGCCAGCCGGACCCGTTTCGCGCGTTTCGCTCCCAGTTCGACGACCTGTGCCAGGGCCAGCGTTGCCTGTGAGCCGCCCAGGGCACGCTTGGCCGGACCGGTGCCGGCGATATCCTCTCCCAGCACATCCATTTCGGGATTGGGCGGCCGATCGGCCTGGAGGGTACGGGCCTCGGCGGCGCGGATTTCGATGGAATACGGGGCCAGTGCGGGATTGCCGACCAGGGCGAGGGACAGGGCCCGCTGCAGGGTGAGACCGCCGATCGGCTCCGGGATGCGGGCGATGGTCGTGGCCGGCTGCAGCCCGGGCAACGGCGCGGACACGGGCAGCGGCGGTGACGGGGTTCCGATCGCATCCTGCACGAGCTGTGGAGGCGGCGGGCGGGTCATCTTTGCCTGGTCTGTGGCACAGGCGGTCAGGCCCAGCGCCAGGCATGCGCTGAGTGACTGCGACAGTCGTCGCGGCATGGAAAGCCCTTGTGTTGAATGGTCCGGCAGGCCTGGTTGCGATCAGGCCTGCATGCGGGCGTGCGCTTCGCGGATGCGGCCAGGAAGGCCGGGACTGTTGTTCAATGCTTCGTCATCCTGATCCATGAGCCTGCTCGTTGGCTGTCAACCGTGCTCTTTTGCTGTTGCTTCGCGGAATGTGCGGCTTGGTTCGGGGCCGGCCCCGGGTTATGGGCGCGGTTCTATCGCAGGGTCACTGACACGTGGCTGTCGGCGCTTGTCAGCGAATGGACAGGTTGCGCAGGGTAAGGCCAGTAAGGACAGCCAGCCGGTAGATCGGTTGCTGGCGAGCGGCCGCACGATGTGTGGCCACCGTCCTGATCGGCACGGCAGGACTCAAATCAAGGCCGCCACCGGCAGGTCAGCCAGCGGCTCCGCGAGCGTTCCGCCGGCAAGGTGATCTTCTGCTACGACCAGTTCCGTACCCGCCGGACTCCGTGCCGGGCGCCGGCCATGAACGTATAGACCACCGGCGTGGTGTAAAGCGTCAGCAACTGGCTCAGCAGCAGCCCGCCGATCACCGCTATCCCAAGCGGATGGCGCAGCGCCGCTCCCTCACCCCCGCCGACTGAAAGCGGCACGGCGCCCAGCACGGCGGTCAGCGTGGTCATCAGGATCGGGCGCACGCGCTTCAGGCAGGCGTCGCGGACCGCCTCGGCCGCGGAAAGCCCGCGCTCACGCTGATTGCTCAACGCGAAATCGACCAGCATAATGCCGTTCTTCTTGACGATGCCCAGCAGCAGGATCACCGCAATCAGGGCGACCACCGTGAACGGCGTGCCGGTGACCCGAAGCGCCAGCATGGCCCCGATCACCGCCGGCGGCAGCGTGGAGAGGATCGTCAGCGGGTGCAGGAAGCTTTCGTACAAAATCCCCAGCACGATGTAGATGGTGACCAGCGCCGCCACGATCAGCAGTGCCTCGGTGCGCTGCGAAGCCTGGAACGCGGCGGCGGCGCCCGCAAAAGCGCCATGCACCGATGCCGGCAACCCGATCCGCGCCACCGCCGCCGTGATGGCAGCGACGGCGCCGGCCAGGGTGCCGCCGGGCGGCAGGTTGAACGAGATCGTGGCCGCCGCCTCCAGCCCCTGGTGGTTGACGACGATCGGCGCGATCCCGCGCTGCCAGCGAGCCACCGCCCGCAGCGGCACCATGGGCTCCATGGCCGGGCTGATCGGCGCGGCCGAAGCCTCGCCGCCGCGGCCGACGGCGGCGATCGCGTTGCTTGCCTCCTGTTGCGCGGCACCAGGCGCCGGCGTGGCGCCAATCCGCACGCTGACCTGCCGGGCAAGCCCCTCAACCGGTCCGGCCGCAATCCCTGCGGTCACGCTGGTGCCGGCCGGCGGCGCTCCGACGGTGCCGATGAACAGACGGTCCAGCATCGCCGGGTCCTGCCAGTAGGCCGGCGCGGCCTCCAGCACGACGTGATACTGGTTCAAGGCATCGTAGATCGTCGAAACCTGGCGCTGGCCAAACGCATCGTACAGCGCATTGTCGATCAGCACCGGCGTCAGGCCATGCGCCGCCGCCGCATCCCGGTCGATGTGCAGCATCGCCGAAAGGCCGCGGAACTGCAGGTCGGAGTTGACGTCCACCAGAGCTCGGCTCTTGCGCAACGCGGCAACCAGCCGATCGGCCGCCCCCTGTACCGCGGCCTCGCTGTCGCCGCGCAGCGTGTACTGGAACTGCGCATTGCTCGACCGCCCGCCCAGGTGCAGGTCCTGCACCGCCGTGAGGTACAGCCGCGCTCCCGCCACCCGGGACAGTCTCGGCCGCAGCCGGGTAATCACCGCATCGGCGCTGACGCCGCGTTGCGCCAGCGGCTTCAGGCTGATGAACAGCGAGCCGGCATTGGTCTGCCGTCCGCCCGTGAAGCCAACCACCGAGCCGACGGCCGGGTCCTCCCGCATGACCTGCTCGAACTGGGACAGCTTTTCGCGCATCAACTGGAACGACGCGCTCTGGTCGCCGATCAGCTTGCCCACCAGCCGGCCGGTGTCCTGCTGCGGGAAGAAGCCCTTCGGCATCGAGTGGAACACGACCAGCGTCGCGCCCACGCACGCCAGCAGGATTCCGCCCATGAACAGGCGGTGCCGCAACGCCCAGTCGAGTGACCGCCCATACAGCCGCATTCCCCCGGCGGCGCCCCGCTTTGCCGCCGCGCCGGGCCGCAGCAGCACCACGCACATCATCGGCGTCGTTGACAACGACACGACCAGCGACACCAGTACCGCCACCGACAGGGTCACCGCGAATTCCCGGAACATCCGGCCGACCAGCCCGCCCATGGCCAGGATCGGCAGCAGTGCGGCAATCAGCGACAGGCTGATCGAGACGACGGTGAAACCGACCTCGCGCGTGCCGGCCAGGGCCGCGGCCCGGCGCGGCAGCCCCTCGGCCATGTGGCGCTCGATGTTTTCCAGCACCACGATGGCGTCGTCCACGACGAATCCAGTGGCGACGATCAGCGCCATCAGCGAGAGATTGTCGATGCTGTAGCCCAGCAGGCACATCACGCCAAACGTGCCGGAGATCGAAACGACAACCGCCACCGCAGGGATCGCGGCGGCTCGCAGGCTGCGCAGGAAGACGACCACCACCAGTACGACAAGCCCGATCGCCAGCAGCAGCGCCTCGCGCATGTCCGCCAGTGAGGCGCGGATCGTGGTGCTGCGGTCGACCGTGATGGCAAGGCTGGCATCCGCCGGCAAAGCGGCGGTCAGTTCCGGCAGCAAGGCCCGCACCTCGTCGGCAATGGCGATGATGTTCGCGGCGGGCTGGCGGTACAGCATCAGCAGGACCGCCGGCTTGCCGTTCGCGAGCCCGGCATTGCGCAGGTTCTCCACCGAATCCGTTACCGCCGCCACGTCGCTCAGCCGCACCGGCGCGCGGGTGTGCGCCCCGGGCTGCGTGCCCTGGCGCCACCCGACAATGATCTCGCGCAGATCGCTGGCCCGCCGGATCCGGTCATTGACGGCGATCTGCAGGCGATGCCCGGCGAATTCCACCATGCCCTTGGGGCTGTTGGCATTGGCCGAGGCCGCGGCGGCGCGCAGATCCTCCATGCTGATGCCCAGTTCCGCCAGCGCGTCCGGGTTGGTCTCGATCCGCACCGCCGGCAGCGACGCACCGGCCATGTCCACGTCGCCCACGCCGGGCAGTTGCGACAGCCGCTGGCGCAGCACGCTGTCGGCAGCATCGAACAACTGCGCCTGCGTCAGCGTGGCGGACGTCAGCGCCAGCACCAGCACCGGCGCATCGGCCAGGTTCACCAGCCGGTAGATCGGATTGCTGCGCAGCGTCGCCGGCAAATCGGCGTGCGCGGCATTGATCGCCGCCTGGACATCGCGCGCCGCGCCGTCGATGTCGCGATCGAGGCCGAACTGAAGCGTGATGCGCGTCAGCCCGGTGAAGCTCTGCGAGGTCATCTCGGAGACATCGGCAATCGCCGCGAGGTGACGCTCCAGCGGCGCGGCGACGCTGCTGCCCATGATCGCCGGACTGGCGCCCGGCTGCCGTGCCTGCACCAGGATGGTCGGCATGTCGATCTGCGGCAGCGGCGCGACCGGCAGGCCGAAATAGGCGACAAGCCCGGCCAGCAGCACCGCGATGGTCAGCAGCGTGGTCGCCACCGGACGGGCAATGAACAGGGCGGACAGGTTCACAGCGGGATCGGCCTCCGCCCGGACACGCCCGCCAACCGGTCGAAGAACAGATACACGACTGGCGTGGTCAGCACCGTCAGCACCTGGCTGACCAGCAGCCCGCCGACGATCGCCAGGCCCAGCGGCTGGCGCAGCTCGGCCCCCTGCCCGTGCGCGAACATCAGCGGCAGGGCCGCGAACAACGCCGCGCAGGTGGTCATCAGGATCGGCCGGAAGCGCTGCAACGCCGCCTCCCGGATCGCCGCCCGCGGCGACAGGCCGCGGTTGCGCTGCGCGTCCAGGGCGAAGTCGATCATCAGGATCGCGTTCTTCTTGACGATCCCGATCAGCAGGACAATGGCGATGATGTCCAGCTCATGGCCCGAGATGAGCAACGCCAGCAGCGCGCCCACGGCCGCGGCCGGCAGCGTCGAAAGAATCGTCAGCGGGTGGATGAAGTTCTCATACAGCACGCCGAGCACGATGTACATCGTGCCGACCGCCGCCAGGATCAGCAGCAGGTTGTTCGCCAGCGAGGCCGTCAGCGCCCGCGCCTCCCCCTGCAGCACCAGCCGGATCTGCCGCGGCTGGGCCGCCGCCCTCGCAGCGGCATGAATCGCCTGCAGTGCGGCATCCAGCGAGGCGCCGGGCGCCAGGTTGAACGAAACCGTCGTGGCCGGGAACTGCGCCAGGTGATCGATCGCCAGCGGCGCGGGGCGCGGGGTGATGGCGGCCAGCGCCCGCAGCGGCACCTGCCCGCCCGCCACCAGGGCCGACGGCAGGTAGATGTCGTCCAGCGGCGCCGCGGCGCCGGTCGTGGCCGGGTCCGCCTCCATGATGACGCGATACTGGTCCGTGGGCGTGAAGATGGTGGAGACGATACGCTGGCCAAAGGAGTCATACAGGGCGTTGTCCACGCTCGCCGGCGTGATGCCGAACCGCGCGGCGGTATCCCGGTCGATCGCGACGCGCAGTTCCCGCCCGTCCTGGTGCAGATCGGCTGAAACATCCGCCAGGGCCGGCTGCGCCCGCAATTGCGCAAGGAAGCGGGGCAGCCACGCGGCAAGGTCCCGCAACCGCGGGGCGGAGAGCAGGAAGTGATAGCGCGTCGCCCCCGTGCTGGCATCCACGGTCAGGTCCTGCGTCGGCCTCAGTTGCAGCTCGATGCCATCGACCGAGGCCGCCTCAGCCTGAAGCCGGCGCATGATCGCCGCCGCGGTCCCCTGCCGGTCCGTGCGCAGCACGATGCCCATCCGCCCCTGGTTCAGCGACGGGTTGCTGCCGTCCACGCCAATGACCGATGTCAGGCTGTCCACCGCCGGATCGCCCAGCAGCGCCGCCGCGAGCCTCTGCTGCCGTTCGCCCATCGCCTTGAAGCCGATGCCGGCCGGCGCCCGGGTCACCGCCTGCAGCATGCCGGTATCCTGCGTCGGGAAAAATCCTTTCGGCACCCGGACGTACAGCAAGCCGGTCAGCCCCAGCGTCAGCACCATCGCGGCCAGCATCAGGCGCTGGTGATCCAGCACCCAGTCGAGCGCATGCGCATACACGGCCGGGGCCGCGTGCGTCCGCTGCGCCCGGGCGCGCGGCCGCAGCAGCCGGGCGCACAGCATCGGCACCAGCGTCAGCGCGACCACGGCGGACAGGACGATGCTGACCGCCAGGGTCAGCGCGAACTCATGGAACAGGCGCCCGACCACATCCGCCATGAACAGCAGCGGGATCAGCACGGCAATCAGCGAAACCGTCAGCGAGATCACGGTAAAGCCGATTTGCCGAGATCCGGCCAGGGCGGCGTCGCGCGGGGTCGCGCCGGCCTCGATATGACGGGCGATGTTCTCGATCACGACGATGGCGTCGTCGATGACGAAGCCGGTCGCGATCGTCAGCGCCATCAGCGACAGGTTGTCGATGCTGAAGTTCCACAGGTACATCACCGCCAGCGTGCCCACCAGTGACAGCGGCACCGACAGGCTGGGGATCAGCGTCGCCGGCACGGTGCGCAGGAACAGCATGATCACCAGCACCACCAGGGCGATCGCGAACAGCAGTTCCCGCGCCGCATCCCGGATCGAGGCGTGGATCGTCACCGTGCGGTCGCTGACCACGGCAAGGCTGACCGACGCCGGCAGGCTGGCCCGGAGTTCCGGCAGCTTCGCCCTAATCGCCGCCACCGCCGCGATCACGTTGGCGCCCGGCTGGCGCTGGATGTTCAGGATGACGGCCGGGACACGGTTCACCCAGGCCGCCTGCGCCGTGTTCTCCACCCCCTCGGCCACGGTCGCCACGTCCGACAGCCGCACCGGCGCGCCGTCCCGCCAGGCGATCACCTGGTTCTGCAACGAATGCGCATCGAGCATCTGGTCGTTCGCGTTCAGGGCATAGCTGCGCGCGCGCCCGTCGAAGCCGCCTTTCGGCAGGTTGACGTTGAGATTGCCGATGGTCGTGCGCAGGTCGTCGATGTTGATCCCCAGGGCCGCCAGCGCCGCCGGCCGGAACCGCACCCGCAGCGCCGGCCGTCCGCCGCCGCCCATGCCGACCATGCCGATGCCGGGCAGTTCCGACAGCTTCAGCGCCACCAGTTGTTCGGCCAGGTCGTGCACCCGCGCCAGCGGCAGCGTCGCCGAGGTCAGCGCAATCGTCATGATCGGCGCATCGGCCGGATTGACCTTGGCGTAGATCGGCGGGGCCGGCAGATCGGCCGGCAGCAGGTTGCCGGCGGCGTTGATGGCGGCCTGCACCTCCTGCTCCGCCACGTCGAGCTTCAGTGACAGCGTGAATTGCAGCGTGATCACCGAGGCGCCGGCGCCGCTGGTCGAGGCCATCTGCGCCAGCCCCGGCATCTGGCCGAACTGCCGCTCCAGCGGCGCCGTCACCGCGTCTGTCATCACTTCCGGGCTGGCGCCGGGGTAGAAGGTCTGCACCTCGATCGTCGGGTAATCGACGTCCGGCAGCGCGGACACCGGCAGGAACCCGAGCGCGAGCAGTCCCACCAGGAGCATCGCCACCATCAGCAGCGTGGTGGCGACCGGCCGCTCGATGAACAGTTTCGACGGATTCATGAAGCGCCGGCCGTGTCCGACAGCACGACCCGCGCGCCCTCGCGCAGGCGGTCCGCGCCGTCGGTGACGACGCGGGCGCCGGGCTTCAGCCCGTCCAGCACAGCGATACGCCCGCCGGCCGCCGGGCCGGTGGAGACGCGCCGCACCGTCGCGCGGCCATGCGGCCCGATCAGCCAGACATAGTTGCCGTCGGTGCCTTCCTGGATCGCCGCCTCGGGCACCACCACCGCATCGTGCAGCGTATCGACCCGCAGGCGCGCGGTGACGAACTGGTTGGGGAACAGCACATTCGCGGCATTGGCGACGCGCGCACGCAGCCTGGCGGTGCCCGTCGCCACGTCAACCTGGTTGTCCACGCTGAACAGGGTGCCGCTTTCGATCAGGGTCCGGCCGGCGCGGTCGTAGATGTCCACCGGCAGGTCCGCGCCCGCGGCCAGGCGGCGCATCACCTTCGGCAGATCGTCCTCCAGCAGCGGGAAGATCACGCTGATCGGCTGCAGCGCGGCAATGACGACAAGACCGGTCGGGTCGTCCGCCTTGACGTCATTGCCGGGATCCACCAGCCGCAGGCCGACGCGTCCGCCGATCGGCGCGGTGATGTGGCAATAGGCCAGGTTCAGTTGCGCGCCTGCCAGCCGGGCACGATCGGCAACCAGCGTGCCCTGGTACTGCCGCACCAGGGATTGCTGGGCGTCGTATTTCTGCTTCGAAATGTCGTCACGCTCGGCCAGCGGACGATAGCGCGCCAGGTCAACCTGCGCCTGCTGCAGCAGCGCCTGGTCGCGCATCAGGTCGCCCTCGATCGCGCCGACAATGGCTTCATACGGACGCGGGTCGATCTGCGCGAGGTCGTCCCCCTGGCGCACCATCTGCCCCTCACGGAAGCTGACCGACTGCAGTTCGCCGCCGATGCGGGGCCGCACCGTTACCGTCGAGAACGGCGTAACGACGCCAAGCCCTTGCAGAATGATCGGCATATCACCGCGTGTTGCCAGCGCGGTGCGGACAGTGGGCCGGTTGTCCGCCGGAACCTGCGCCTGGTCCCGCGACATCCAGGGGTTCGGCAGCAGGAACGGCAGCGGGACAAGGCCAAGCGCGAGCAACAGAAGCGCCAGGCGCAGCCGCGGGCGCGTGGCGGTTGGCGCGGGGCTGACGCGGGCAAGTTGGTCAGACATGGGCCGCAAGCTCCTTGTTGGCAGGAAACAGACGTCCGTGGCACAGGCATGCCGCATGCACCGAGGCAGGCGGCACGCGCATGGCGCGGAAAGCGGCCAGGCAGGCTTCCTGCATCGCCAGCAGTGCCAGGCGGATGACGACGTCATGCGTCACCAGCACGACGTATCCGTCCGATGGTTGTTGCTGCAGACAATCGAGCAGGTCGTTCAGCCGCGCCGATACCTCGGCGAGCGATTCGCCACCCGGCGGGCGGCCTTCTCCCGGCGCGTGCTTCCAAAGGCGCAACGCCTCGGGCCAATGGCGTTTGATTCCGCTTTGCGTCCATCCCTCCCACTGGCCGTACGCCAGTTCGACCAGGCGAGAATCAAGCGCCAGGGGAACCGCCGCCGCCGCGGCAATCGGTCCGGCGGTGTCCCGCGCCCGCCGCAACGGGCTGGAGATCACCGTCGCAATCGGCATCCCGGCCAGGGACCGGGCAAGGCCGGCCGCTTCTGCCTCCCCTTCCGGCGACAAGGCGGTGTCCTGTCGTCCCTGGTAGCGGCCGGTGCGGGTCCAGTCCGTCGCGCCATGGCGCACGAACAGCAGGTTGATCGCAGCGGATGTGTCGAGCATGGCTGTCTATTCCGCCGCGACCTGCGGCAGCGCCTCGACGCCATGATCCCGCAGCAGGCTGCCGTAGATGCCGCCGTTCCGCAGCAGGGCGTGATGCGAGCCGACCTGCGCGATGCGGCCATGCGCCAGCACGATGATCTCGTCGGCGTCGCGGATCGTCGCCAGCCTGTGGGCGATGACCAGCAAGGCCCGGTCCTGCCCGAGCCGCCGCAGGGCGCCGGCGATGCGGCGTTCCGTCGTCGCATCCAGGGCGCTGCTGGGCTCGTCCAGGATCACCACCCGCGCATCGGCCAGGGTGACGCGGGCGATTGCGATGCATTGCCGCTGGCCGCCGGACAGGCTGCCGCCGCGCTCGGCGACGCGCGTGTCATAGCCGTCGGGCAAGGCGCGGATGACGTCGTCAACCCCGGCGGCAATTGCGGCCTCGATCGCATCGGCCCGCCTGGCCCCGGGCCGGCCATAGGCGATGTTCTCCCACACCGTTCCGTGCAGCAGCGGCGAGTCCTGCAGCATCAGCGCCACGTGGCGGCGCACGTAGCGCAGCGGCAGCCGCCGCAGGTCCTCGCCGTCCAGCAGCACCTGGCCGGAACCGGGATCGGCCATGCGGATGGCCAGCATGGCGATGGTCGTCTTGCCGGCGCCGGTCGGCCCCACCAGCGCCACGCGGCGGCCCGGCGCGAGCGTGAAGGCGACGTCGGCCAGCGCGGCCACGCCCGGCTTGTAGGCAAACCCGACGCCGCGGAACTCCATCCGCCCGAGACAGCGGACGGGCACCACCGGATGCGGCGGGTCGCAGACCGGCGAGCGTTCGTCGAACACCTCGCGGATGCGCTCCAGCGCCACGGCGCAGCGCCCGAGTTGCGGCGCGGCCTTGGTGATCTGCCGCACCGGCGTGACCAGGCCGCGCAGGTAGGCCAGGAACAGCAGCAGGTCGCCGGGCGTCAGCGACCCGGAAAGCGCCCGCATCGCCCCGTACCAGATGACGGCGGTGGTGCCCGTCGCGATCAGCACATCGATCAGCGGGCGCAACTGCGCCTGCGTGCGGGTGGCGGCGAGCGCCGCACGCAGGCTGGACAAGCCCTGCAACGCGAACCGCCGCTGCTCATGCGGCTCCCGCCCGCTGGTCTGCACCAGGGGCAGTGCGGCGAGCACTTCCTGGGCGAGGCCCCATAGCTCGCCCTCCCTGCCGCGTGTCCGGCGCAGATGCGCCCGCAGGAGGTGCGACCAGCGGTAGTTGATGAAGCCCAGCATCGGCAGGATCGCGATGACCAGACAGGCGTAGCGCCAGTCGATCAGCAGCATCACGCCAACGATGCCGGCCAGGGTCAGCACATGGGGAAACAGGCTCGTGCCGGCGACGACGATCACATCCTGGATCTGCCCGGCGTCCTCGGTCAGGCGGGACATCAGTTCGCCGCCGCGGCGGTGGCGATGATAGGCAATCGGCAGGCTGAGCAGGTGATTGAAGACCTGGCGGCGCAGGGCGTACACCGTGCGCTGGCCGGCGGACAGGAACAGCCGGTTGCCGCAATAATCCAGCGCCGCATCGGCCGCCGCCAGCGCCAGCATGACCACGGCGAGAAAATTCAGCAGCGCGATCCGCTCCGAGGCGATCGCCGGCGACAGCGACACCATCCAGTGCGGCGGGTGCCGGCCCAGGATCACGCAGTTCACGACGTATTTCAGCGGCCATGGCACCAGCACCAGCACGCCGGCGCGCCCGAGCATGGCCAGGCCGGCCAGGATGATCTGCTGGCGTCCGGTGAACAGCAGCCGGGCCAGCCACCATCGGTCCGCGGTCATGCCGCGGCCTCCGTTGGCCGCAGCGCCGGGTCGTCCAGGATGCGCTCGACGATGCCGGTCCAGTTCCAGACGCGGTGCGCGTGTTGCGAGGCCTGTTGCCCCAGGCGCCCGCACAGGCCGGGTTCCGACAACAGCCGGTGCATCGCCGCCAGGAAGCCGACGTGATCGTCCGGCGGATACAGCAGGCCGGTGATGCCGTCGTCCACCAGCGCCGTGATCTGGCCGATGCCTGGCGCGACCACGGGGCGCCCGGCCGCGAGCGATTCGACCACCTTCAGCGGCGAGAAATAGAATCCCGGCTGTGCCGCATACGGCGCGACGGTGAAATCCATTGACGCGAGGTACGCTGGCACCGCCGCATGCGGGACCGCGCCGGCAAAAATAACCGCGTCGGTAAGGCCGAGGGCGGCGATCCTCTCGCGCGCCGCCTGCTGCATCGGGCCCTCGCCGACGGCCAGGAGCCGCGCGCCGGGGCGCTGCCGGTGCAGGGCGGCGAAGCTGTCGATCAGCAGGTCGATGCCGTGCCAGGCTTTGAAGCTGCCGACAAAGCCGATCAGGGGGACTTCGCCCAGGCCGAGCTTGCGGCGCATCATGGCGGCGACGACCGGGTCGTGCGCGAATGCCGACGTGTCGACGCCGTTCGGCGCGACCAGGATCTGCCGCGCCGTCACGCCGGCCGCCTCCAGGCGGTGCCGCATCGCCTGCGACACCGCCACATTCAGGGTCGCCGCGCGCCAGGACGCGGCCTCCCGCGCCGCAGCCAGGTCCCTGAGCACCAGCCCGCGATGGCGGGCCGCCTCCTCGGTCAGCGGCGAATTGACTTCGAGGATGCGTGGAACACGCAACCGCCTGGCAAGCGCGGCGCCGGTGCGGTGGAACAACGCGTGCCGCTCGTAGATCAGGTCGGGCGCCGGGGCGTCCCGCAGGACCGCGGCAATGCGCGCGGGCAACGCGCGGTCGTGGGCCAGTAACTCAAGCTCGCGGCGCACCGCCGGGCCCAGGGCCGCTTCTGGATCAAGGCCGAGCGTCCTGGCCTCCCGCTGCAGCATGTCGGTATCGACGCCGATGGGCAGTTCGATCATCCGTCCCGGCGGCGGCGCGTTGCCGGCGCCGAGCCGGGTGCTCAGCACCGTGACCTCATGGCCAAGCCGCGCCATGGCGGTGACGACAGACCGGACATGCACCGAGCCGCCCTTGTCGCCCAGCGTCGGAATGCCGCGATCGAAATTGAGGTAGAGGATGCGCATGGCGGTCACTCCGCCGCGGCCAGGGTGATGCCGGGCGACAAGGCGAGGGCCGTGCCTGGGGCCAAATCGGGGGCCAAATCGGGGGCCAAATCGGGAACCGTGTCGGGAACGATGCCGGGGACCGTATCGGGCGCCGTGTCGGGCGCTTCGACGGCCTCGCAGGTCAGCCGCCCGACCAGTCCGCGCAGCGCCCGGGTGTTTTGCCAGCAGTCGAAGCACTGTTCCAGGCGCGCCCGGGCTTCCGCCGCCAGGCGGCGGCCAAGCGCCGGGTCGCCGAGCAGCCGCGTCATCGCGGCCGCCAGGGCTCTGGGATCATTCGGCGGCACCAGCAGGCCGGTGCGCTCGTGCTCCACCACCTCGGGAATGCCGGAGATGGCGGTGGAGACGACCGGGACGCCGGTTGCCATCGCCTCGACGATCACGTTGGGAATGCCGTCGCGGTCGCCGTCCTCGGCGATGCGCGGCGGCAGGGCGAACAGGTCGGCCTGCGCGAACAGGCCGATCAGGCGCTCGTGCGTCATGGCGCCGTCGAGGCTGACCAGACGATCGAGCCCGCGTGCCGCGATGTCGGTCGCAAGCTGGTCGCGCAGCGGGCCGGCGCCGACGATGCGACAGCGGAACGGCACGCCTTGGCGCTTCAGCACGGCGCAGGCGGCAAGCAGGTCGTCCAGGCCCTTCTTCGGCACAAGACGGGCCACGCACAGGATCAACGGCGGCTGACCCGCGGCGGCGAATTCATACGGCGGCGCCCGGTAGCGGAAGCGGGACAGGTCGATGCCGTGATAGACCAGGTTGATCTTGCCGTGCTGGTCGCCCGGCACGATGCCGCGCAGATGGGCGACGTTGTAGTGGGTGCAGGTGGCGACGAACGACGCGGCGCGGATGCGGCCGGCGACCAAATGCGGCGGCGTCAGGTAGATGTCCTTGGCGTGCGCGGTGAAGCTGAACCGCAGGCCGGTCATCATGCTGACCAGGTGCGCCACCTCCGACGGTGCGTTGGCGAAATGCGCATGCAGGTGGGTGATGCCGCGCCGGCGCGCCTCGCTGGCGAAGAAGCCGGCCCGCAGGAACTGCCGCCAGGACGAAAGCAGCGGCGCCGACGTGACCGAGAGCCTCAGGGCATGGGAGAACGCGCGCGCATAGCCGGCGGGCGACGCGGCGGCCGCGGCGGCATGGCCGCGCCCCAGCGCAACCAGCTTGCGGCCCCAGGTCACGGGCAGGTGCGACAGCGCGGCGCGCACCTGCGCCACCAGCGGATGATGCGGCGGCGGTTCGGGCGGCAGCAGCGAGAAGATGTCAAGATGCTCGCCGAGCGCCTCCATGGCGCAGATTTCGTTGAGAATGAACGTTTCGCTCAGGCGCGGATAGCGCTTCATCACGTAGGCGACGCGGCGTCCGGAGGCCGGTAACGGGGCAAGCTCGGTGACCGCCGCGGCCGCGCGCGCCGCGCCATCCAGCGGGATCGCATCCCATTGCGGCGTGGTTTCCACGCGGCCGGCCAGCACGCGCGGCAGCAGGCGCGCCAGTGTCCGGGCCAGATCGGCGCCCTCCTCGGCGACGTGCACGAGCCCGAGCCGTTCCAGCATGCGCGCCCGCATCAGTTGCTCGACCCGCGGGGTGCTGCGGGGGACGATGATGGCCGGCTTGCGCGCGGCGAGGATCTCGGCCGTGGTGTTGTAGCCGCCCATCGACACGATGACGTCGGCCTGCGCCAGCAACGGCAGCAGGTTCGTGGTGAACGGCAGGATCGCCGTCCCGGGCCGCCCCGCCACCGCGCGCCGGAGCGCGTCCATCTGCCCGGCCGACATCAGCGGCCCGGGCACCAGCAGGGACGAGGTTGCCTGCGGCGGCAACGCGGCGAGGGCATCGAGATAGGCCGCCATCATGGCGTGGCCGTCGCCGCCGCCGCCGACGGTGACCAGCACGCGCAACCCGGGCGCGTCGTGCAGGCCGGGCCAGGGCTGGTCCACCGCCGCCGCGGCCGGCCGGCCGACATAGCCGACGTACCGCAGCTTCGCGGCGACGGCGGGGGGCATTTCATACGCCTGAGAAACATCGAAGATGTCGCGGCTGCCGTACACCAGGATGCGGTCGTAGGCGTGCTCGAGGAGTTCGTAGATTTCCTCGTCCTGCCAGAGTTTGCGGACGACGTCGGGGCTGTCGATGATGTCGCGCAGGCCCAGCACGACACGGGTGTTCGGCATTTCCTGCCGTACCATGGCCAGCATCGGCAGCAGTTCGTTCTTCATGCCGGCGGGCGCATGGTCGACCAGGATGACGTCGGGCCGTTCCCTCGCGACGGTGTTGAGGATCAGCGCCTCGCGGTAGCCCTTGACCAGCCCGAACGGGCTGCCCGCGCCATGCGCGGCATATCGTTCCGCTCCAGTCTTGACCACGGGCGGCAGTGGTTGCACCCTCAGTCCGGGCGGCAGGTCCCAGGACCGGATCACCGGGGAGCCGCTGAGCAGGAGCACGTCGCAGTTCCGCCACGGCGCGAGCAGCGCTTCCGCAACGGCGAGGTTGCGGCGCAGGTGGCCCAGGCCGAATGTGTCGTGTGAGTAAAGAACGACGCGGCGGCGCGGGCCGTCCGCCGAAAGTGCCCCGTCGATCTGGAATGGCTGGGCAGAAAATGCGGTGCCGCCGTCGGCCATGGTCCATCCTCCCCGTTCGGCTCCGGGTCCCGAAGCCGTTGATGTTACCGTTCCCGTTGTCGCCGAGG
This sequence comes from Rhodopila globiformis, assembly GCF_002937115.1. Classification (GTDB taxonomy): domain Bacteria; phylum Pseudomonadota; class Alphaproteobacteria; order Acetobacterales; family Acetobacteraceae; genus Rhodopila; species Rhodopila globiformis. Next base: position 28,155 of record NZ_NHRY01000075.1, read on the forward strand.
CACGACTGTGGCCAACATCGGCCTCCAGGCGTCGCCTTGACGCATGCCTGATGCCGGGAGAGGATAATCGCGCTGGCTGACGAGAGCCTGACCTGCCGCCGAAAGCGTGCAGTTTCATCAACCAGTAATATTTGACAGACTTTCAACTTATGTACTAATGGCACGATGCGCGTCCTGGTCGTCGAAGATAACGAGAAGCTGGCTGATCTGCTGACAAGCCGGCTCACCGAACAAGGTTATGCCGTCGATGCCGCGGCCAGCATTGACGCAGCCGCAGCAATGCTGGAAGTCGTTTCATTCGATCTGGTCGTTCTTGACCTCACACTGCCTGACGGCGACGGGCGGGCATTCCTGCGGGCATTGCGCGCTGCGGGCAATGGCGTGCCGGTACTGGCGGCAACCGCGCGCAGCGACCTGCTGGAGCGGGTGTGCACGCTGGACGACGGTGCCGACGATTATCTGGTGAAACCTTTTTCGACCGAGGAACTGCTGGCACGGGTGCGGGCGCTGCTGCGCCGCCCGCGCGTGACGCTCGATACCGTCCTGGCAGTCGGCAATATTGCGCTGGATACAGCGAGCATGGCACTGAGCATTGACGGCGCCGCCACGGAGATACAACGGCGGGAACTCAGCGTCCTTGCCGTCCTGCTGCGCGACCAGGGCCGCCTGGTGCCGCGGCGGGTACTTGAGGAGGCGATCTATTCGCTCGACGACGAAGTGACGCCGAACGCACTGGAGGCGGCGGTTTCACGCCTGCGGCGGCGACTCGAACAGCAGGGCGCGAGCGTGCGCATCGCCACGATGCGTGGCCTCGGCTATATCCTTTCGGAGCAGTCATGACCGACACCGCGCAATCACCCACGCTGATCCGGCTGCTCACGATGCGGATCTCGATTGTCGCCGGCGTGGCGGTGCTGCTGATGCTGGCGGCGTTCGTTGCGCAGTACCTGGCGGACCCGGAAGAGCTCGTGCGGATGGTGCTGGAAACCGAGGCGAAATGTATTGCCGAGGCTGTCGCCAACGGCAACGTGCCCGCGCAGTGGGCACATTACCGTGATTATCCGCAGGCCTACGGCTTTCGCGTGTTCCAGAAGGGACTGCCGCCCGGCAAGCGCCTGCTGGCACAGGTCAATGACGCTGCCATGCCTGCCATGCCCGCGTCAGTACCCAACAAGCGGGATCCCATACTGGCTTTGAACGAGGAGTTCGGAGCGCTGTCCGGGCCGGGCGGACCCAGGGATCATCGTGGTTGGATGATTACCCACCGCGTTGCGGTCCATGGCCACGGCTTCTGGGTGCAGGCCGTTCTGCGCAGCGATCCCGCCGGGCTGCGGTGGATGATGCTCGGCCAGGAGGTGCTGATGCGCGTGCTGCTGCCGTCGGGCCTGTTGATCCTGGTGATGGCATGCGCCGTGCTGTGGGTGATCCGGTCCGCGTTGCTGCCGCTGCAGCGGGTGGCGCGGGAAACCCGTGCCCTGGCCGACATGGTCGCCCAGGGCGAGCGCATGCAGCCGCTGGCCAAGGATGGCCTCACCCTGGAAATGCGCGAGGTGGTGCGCGCCCTGAACGGCATGACCGCGCGGCTGAACGCAACGATCGCGCGGGAGCGGGCGTTCGCGGCGGATGTGGCGCATGAGCTGCGCACGCCGCTTGCGGTCCTACGCCTGCAACTGGCGGAACTCCCGCCCGGACAGGTCGCGCGGCAGTTGGATGAGGAGGTCGCGGCCCTTGCGCACCTGGTCGGCCAGTTGCTGCGCTTTGCGCAGGCCGAAGAGGCGATGGCAAGCGAGCGCCGCCCCTGCAACCTGTCCGCCATCGCCCGCGATGTCTGCGAGGAACTGGCGCCGTCGGCACTGCGGCGGCGCCAGGAACTGAGCTTCGTGGCGCCGGACGAATCCTTGATCGTTTCGGGCAACCCGACGCTGCTGGACGTTGCGGTGCGCAACCTCGTGGACAATGCCTTGCGCGTCTCTCCGGTCGAGGGCCTCGTAACGGTCAGCATCCTGGCACAGGGACTGGCGGTGGAAGACAGCGGGCCAGGTGTGCCGGACGCTCACAAGCCGCGCGTGTTCGACCGCCTCTGGCAAGCCGATCGGCGCCGTGGCGGCGCGGGGATCGGCCTCGCACTGGTTCGCCGCGTCATGCAATTGCACGACGGTGCGGTCACAGTGGAGGATTGTTCCGATGGCGGCGCACGGTTCGTGCTGACATTCGTCCATGTCCAGCCGGTCTGCTGCAGGATGGGCGAACCCGCGCCGGCGGTGGTTGGCTGATCGGCTCCTGCCTGAGTCCGGAGGGCTTGGCGGTGGCGTTGCTCGAGCAGGCGTTGAGCCCCGCCGCATTGGTCCGGCCTGCTGGCGGCGTGCAAATGCGGCCGCGTCGGCGGCTGTCGTGCTGCCGCAAGAGTGAGAATTTCTGCTGGATCACGCTCGCCGTTGACATCATGACGCGGATGGTAACCGGCTTCTATCAGATCACTTATCCCACCGCCCTCGGCTGCCTCACGCCGACGTCGTCCGGTGCCGCCGCCGCAGGAACTGCGCATCGATGATCAGCGCCGCGACGCCGCAGACGATCGCCGCGTCCGCCACGTTGAACACATACCAGGACAGGTCGCCCCAGGGCGTGTTCACATGCGCATGGATGAAATCAACCACGGCGCCGAACCGCACCCGGTCGATGACATTGCCGATCGCCCCGCCGGCGATGGCGCCGATGGCGGTGCCGACGATGGCGTCCTCGGCCCGCCGCAGCCACACGCCCAGCGCCGCCACCACCGCCAGCGACACCGCCGCCAGCGCCACATGCCCCCAGGCGCCCAGGCCGTTCAGCATGCCGAACGTCACCCCCCGGTTCCACACCATCGTCAGGTTCAGCACCGGCAGCAGCACCACCTGCCGCACCGCCTCCAGGTGAAGCACGTTCAGCACCCACCATTTGCTTGCCTGGTCCGCCGCCAGCACCACCAGACCGGCGGCAATGCCCAGCGGCACGTAGCTGCCGCGCCTCACGCCGGCTTGCATACCAGCCCCGACTCCACTGCATCCGCGCAGCGCAGGCACAGCGTCGGATGCGTCGTGTTCGTCCCCACCTCCGGCAGCACCCTCCAGCAGCGGACGCATTTCTCGCCGGGCGCGGGCGTGACCTTCGCGAGGGGTTCGCCCGTGTCCAACCCGAGTTTGACGGAGGAGACGATCGCGATCTCGGCCCATGCGGCTTCATCCAATAATGTCTGGTGCGCCTCGTCCAGCGGCAGCTCGACCGCCGCCTGCAGCGAGGAGCCAATGAGGTTCGCCTTGCGGGCTTCCTCGATCGGGATGGTGATCCGGCGGCGGATGCCGCGGATCGTCTCCCACCTGGCGGCCAGCGCCTCGTCGCGCCAATGCGCCGGCAGCACCGGGAACAGTTCCAGGTGGACGCTGGAGTCCGCGCCGAACCGGGCGGTCCAGGCTTCCTCGGCGGTGAAGCACAGCACCGGCGCCAGCCAGGTGCACAGGCAGCGGTGCAGGTGGTCCAGCACGGTGCGGGCGGCGCGGCGGCGCAGGCTGTCCGGGCGGTCGCAGTAGATCGCGTCCTTGCGGATGTCGAAGTAGAACGCCGACAGATCGACCGCGCAGAAATTGTGCAGCTCGGGATAGACGCCGGTCCAGTCGTAGGACTCGACCGAGGCGCGGATGCGGGCGTCCAGCTCGGTCAGCCGGTGCAGCACCCAGCGCTCCAGTTCCGGCATGTCCGCTTCCGGCACGCACTCGGCCTCGGAGAAGCCGTGCAGGCTGCCCAGCACCCAGCGCAGCGTGTTGCGCAGCCGGCGGTACAGCTCCGCCTGCTGCTTCAGGATTTCGGGGCCGATGCGCAGGTCTTCGGTGGTGTCGGAGGACATCACCCACAGCCGCAGAATATCGACGCCGAACTTGGCGGCGACCTCCTCCGGCGCGACGGTGTTGCCCAGCGACTTGGACATCTTGCGGCCTTTTTCGTCATTGACGAAGCCGTGCGTCAGCACCGCCTTGAACGGCGCGCGGCCACGGGTGCCGACGGCTTCCAGCAGCGACGAGTGGAACCAGCCGCGATGCTGGTCCGAGCCTTCCAGGTACAGGTCCGCCGGCCACGGCAGCCCGCGCTTCTCCAGCACGAAGGCGTGCGTCGAGCCCGACTCAAACCAGACGTCGACGATGTCCATGACCTGCTCGTACTCGTCCGGATTGTAGTCCGGCCCCAGGAAGCGACTGGGCGGCGAGGAATACCAGGTGTCGGCGCCTTCCTTCTCGAACGCCGCGACGATCCGCTGGACCACCGCCGGATCGCGCAGCGGCTGCCCCGTCCGCTTCTCGACGAACACGGTGATCGGCACGCCCCAGGCGCGCTGGCGGCTGATGCACCAGTCCGGCCGCGAGGCGACCATCGAGCCGATGCGGTTGCGCCCCTGGTCGGGCACGAACTTCGTAATGGCAATGGCGGCCAGCGCCTTGCCGCGGATGTCGTGCGGCCCGTCCATCGGGATGAACCATTGCGGCGTGGCGCGGAAGATCAGCGGCGCTTTCGACCGCCAGGAGCACGGGTACGAGTGCACGATCTTGCCGCGCGCCAGGAGGTTCCCCGCCCCTTGCAGCGCCGCGCAGACCGGGTCCGCCGCCTTGTAGACATGCGCGCCGGCGAACAGCGGCACCCAGGCGTTGAAGGTGCCGTCGTCGCCGACCGTCTCCGGAATGTCCAGGCCGTGCGCGCGGCCGAGGATGAAGTCGTCCTCGCCATGGCCCGGGGCGATGTGCACGAAGCCGGTGCCGGCCTCGGTGGTGACGAAGTCGCCCAGCAGCAGCGGCGTGTCCTGCTCGTACCCCTGCCCGCGCAGCGGATGCGCCAGGATGGTGTCGGCAAGCTCCGCGCCCTTCAGCGTGGCCAGGACGGTGTGCGCGGTGATGCCGGTATCCGCCAGAACCGTCGGCAGCAGCGCCTCGGCGACGACGATCTTTTCCCCGGCCCGCGCCAGCGAGCCCTCGGCGACGCCGTCAACCTGCACGACGGCATAGTCGAATTCGGCGCCGGCGGCGACAGCGCGGTTGCCGGGCATGGTCCAGGGGGTGGTGGTCCAGATCACCACCGCGGCGCCCTCCAGCGCCGGGACACTGGCCTTGACCACGGGGAAGCGGACCCAGATCGTGGTGCTGGTGTGGTCGTGGTACTCGATCTCGGCCTCGGCCAGGGCAGTCTTTTCCACCGGCGACCACATCACCGGACGCAGGCCGCGGTACAGGCTGCCGTTCAGCAGGAACTTGCAGATCTCGGCGGCGATGGCGGCCTCGGACGGATAGTCCATGGTGGCATAGCGCTCGCCCCAGGCGCCCTCGACGCCCAGGCGGCGGAACTCCTGCCGCTGCACGTCCATCCAGTGATTGGCGTAGGCGCGGCATTCGGCGCGGAAGTCCAGGATCGGCACCGCGTCCTTGTCCTGCTTGCGGGCGCGGTATTCTTCCTCGATCTTCCACTCGATCGGCAGGCCGTGGCAGTCCCAGCCGGGGATGTAGTTGGCGTTGTAGCCGGCCATCTGCCGGGTGCGGTTGATGACGTCCTTCAGGATCTTGTTCAGCGCCGTGCCGATGTGCAGGTGGCCGTTGGCGTAGGGCGGCCCGTCATGCAGGATGAACAACGGCCGTTCAGCCGCGGCGGCGCGCAGCTTGCTCCAGAGGTCGACCGCGTCCCACTTCGCCAGGATCTGCGGCTCCTTCTTCGGCAGGTCGCCGCGCATGGGGAAGCTGGTCTGCGGCAGGAACACCGTGTCGCGGTAGTCGCGCTGGGAGTCGGTGACGGCGTCGTTCATTGAATATTCCGTACGGCAGTGGGCGGCCAGCCGGAGCTGTCCGGGGATCAGGGGGGCCAGCCTATACACGGATGCGCGCGGCGCGACCATGAAGAACGCAGAAAGGTGAGAAGATCGCGGCGCCCGTCCCACCCGGCCGGTTGGCCGGGCCGTCCGTCAGGACCCTCGGAGCACCCGGCCCGGGGCCCTCCCACTGCTGATCACGCCCGGCCCCCGGACCTGCACCCGCTTGGCCGGATGCCGGATCTGCCTGATGGGCGCCATACTGTGGGCTCCGACGCAGCTGAGGCCGGCCGCCCTGGCTCCCCACCTGCGTATCACTGCAGAGGTTCGCGGCGGCGGACCGCAGCCCGGCTGTGCTCGGAAACAGATGTGACAGCGCTCCGCGCGCGGGCCATCCACGCCATGGCCCACCAACCGCAGGATCGCCATTTGTGTTCATTTGTGGTTGCATTCATGTCGAAACCGGCACATCCGAAGCCGCGGCCCGAGCTTGCTGCCGGTGGCAACCGCCAGCGTCCGGTGATCGCCCAGCCTTGGAGCCGCGACCGTTCGGTTATGCAACCACAAATGAACACAAATGAACACAAATGTCCTTCGGTTTCATCTGCTTCGCCCGATACCAGACCTTGGTCGGCAGGAGCCACTGGCGGGGCAGGACAGGCACGGCATCACGCTGTTCTTCGTCATGCCCGAGCCGTTATGTTCGTCGATGCCTGATAAGAACAATCCGATATAGAATCTGTTTCTTTATCCCGCTCTTTGCGATGCCTTGCCGGCACGTGCCGCTGATTCATGACGCCGCTGCTGCATGCCGTTTTCTTCCGGCATCGGGAAGATCCTGATATCGTTTGGACTTCTTTATCACCGTGCCATTCGTCGCATCCTCTGCCGAATCGCTCGACAAAAGCCCGATCGCCGGGAATCCTGGCAGGGGGAATCGTTCCGCAGGCAGGCGCATGCACTCAGGCGGCTTCGACCAGCAAGCAGATCCCGGGGTCCACCGGCCATGACGCGCCGCCGGCGGATCTTCCTCGCCATGACGGCCGTCGCCGGCGCCTTCGCCGCCTACCAGGTCGCCACCAGCTTCATCGCCTACACCGCCGACGCCTACGTCCGCTCCGACCTCGTCGCCGTCGCGCCGGAGGTCACCGGGCGCATCGTCAGCGTGCGGGTCACGGACAACCAGACCGTGGCGCGCGGCGACCTGCTGACGCTGATCGATCCGGTGCCGTTTCAGCTCGACGTGGACCAGCGCCGCGCCGAGATGAACGAGGCGCAGGCGCAGGTCGCCGCGGACCAGGACAGCGTCACCTCGGCCGAGGCGGCCCTGACCGCCGCGATCGCCGCCGCCACCTATGCCCACGAGACCCATGCGCGGCTGACCGCCCTGGCGTCGGACCAGTTCGCCGCCCGTGCCGACTTGCAGAAAGCGGACGACGACATGCGCCAGGCCGACGCGGCGGTCGAGGCGGCCCGGGCCGCGACCGCGCGGGCGCAGGCAACGGCCGCCATGCACCAGGCGGCCGAGGCCCGGGCAACCGCGGCCCTGGGCACGGCCGAGTGGCGGCTGACCCGCACCCGGCTGACCGCGCCGGTCGACGGCAGCATCATCAACCTCGGCCTTCGCCCCGGCGACACCGCCGAGGCCAACCGGCCGCTGGTCGGGATCGTCGATGCGCATGCCTGGCGGATCGTCGCCAACTTCAAGCAAAGCTTCCTCAGCGGCTTTGCGCCCGGCGACGCAGCCTGGATCTGGCTTGACTCCGAGCCCTGGCGCCTGCACCGCGCCCGCGTCCAGGGCATCGCCCGCGGCATCAGCCGCGATCCGGCGCCGGGCAAGCTGCTGGCCTATGTCGCGCCGACGACCGACTGGATCCGGCTGCAGCGCCGCTTCCCGGTCACCCTGACCCTGGTCGATCCCCCGGCCGATCTGACGCTGTACATGGGCGCCGACGCCCGGGTGCTGATCCTGCCATGAGCGGGCCGTTCGCCGCCGCGGTCCGGGTGACGCGGGAGGCGGGCGTGGCGCTGCGCCAGGAACTCGCCGAACTGCACCTGCTCAGCGACCGGGGGCCACGCTGCACCATGACGGCGGTGTCGGTGGCGCTGGCGGTCATGCTCGCGCTGATGCTGCGGCTACAGGACGCCTGGTGGGCGGGGATCAGCGGCTTCGTCTCGATGCAGGCGACGGCGCCGGCCTCGCTCCAGCGCGGCGTGCTGCGGATCATGGGAACCTTCGTCGGCGCGGGCGCGTCGGTGCTGCTGAGCCCCTGGCTGGCCGGCGATCCGCCGACGCTGGCGCTGGTGCTGTTCGCCGTCAGCACGCTGGGCGTGCTCGGGCTGCTGGTCAGTCCGCACGGCTATGCCTGGCTGCTGGGGGCGATGACCGCCGACATGGTGCTGGTGGCGCTGCTGAACGATCCGCCCTCGGCCATGGGCGTCGCCGCCAACCGCATCGCCGAGGTGGTGACCGGGACCGTCGTCGCCGTCTGCGTCGCGCTGGCCCTGGCGCCGGAGGCCGACACCGCGGCGGCGGCGCCACCGCCGGGATGGGGCGACCTGCTCGGCATGCAATGGGGTACGGTGCAGTTCGCGCTGCGGGCCGGCGCCGGCGCCATGCTGGTGCCGCTGGTGTGGAACTGGCTGGACCTGCCCAGCCTGTCCCAGGCCGCCGTGACGGTGACCGCCGTGATGGCGGTGCCGCGGCTGTCCGCGGACGACGCGGCGAACCAGCAGATGGTCACCGAGCGCGCACTGCAGCGCGTCCTCGGCTGCCTGCTGGGCGGGATTGCCGGTTTGGCGTGCGTGGCGCTGTCGCTCGACAGCGTGCTGCCCTGGCTGCTGCTGCTGGCGGGCGGTGTCTGGGTGTGCGCGCATATCCAGGCCAGCGTGCGCGGCATCGGCTATGTCGGCACCCAGGCCGCGGTGGTGTTCATCCTGACGCTGGTCCAGGGGCCGGGGCCGCCGCAGAGCATCCTGCCCGGCATCGGCCGCTTCGCCGGCGTCACCGGCGGCCTGCTGATCCTGCTGGCGGTGTCCGCCCTGACCGCGCCGTCCACCAATGCGCCGGCGGCGGTCCGGCGCTGAGGCACCGGCACGGGGCCTGGCTCTGTGTCGGCCCGCTGTAGGAACCTGGCTTGCCGCGCGGGATCTCGTCGAGGAGCCGAATGGCCTGTGACGAAAGCCGCGTCTCAGGCCTGGCTCCCGGGCCAGCCTTCCGGCAACTCATCACCCGGGACAAGCGTTGGCGCGCCCGCCTTGGCGAGAATACGCCCGAGATCGCCTGGCGCGGCGCGCGCCGCCCGTTCGGCCAGGTAGTCCCGCGCCTTCAGGGCCGCCACCTTCTCGGCCGCCGCCTGAACCAGGAACTGATTGACCGACACGGCATCGCGACTGGCCAGCGCTTTCACGTCTTCCATCAGGGAAGGCGGGATGCGGAGGGCAAAGTTGCTGATGGTCGCCATGATAGCCTCCTCAAAATGTCGCCCGGCCGGCAGACCGGAATATCCAGACGCGGCGCACCAGGATCAAGGGTGCGGTAATCCGCGATATTGAACGATACCAGGGCATCAGCCTGGCCGTTGATCGCCAACTCCGCGAACATCTCGTCGTCCGGATCGCGCACCGAAGGCCGGATGCGAAAATGCGTCGTGACGGCATCGGCCTGCGCCACGAAAGCATCCAGAAAGCGATCCACGTCCTCGGCATCCATCCGCATCGCGTGCAGGTGCTCGGTCCGCTTCAGCACGGCCTCGTATTCGATCACCGTGGCGACGCTGACCAGCGGCGTGATCACCTTCGCCTCCATGGCCAGCAGGAGAACCCGAGAGGCGCCAATGGTGCTGCGCAGACCGCTCAGAAGAACGTCGGTGTCCAACACCGATCTCATATTGCCTACAATATCACCATGCGTCGTGGCTGGCAATCATTGCGCATTACGATGGCTTTGCTATCGGCCTGGGGCTTGGATACGTCGGTCCGGCCGGAGCCAGTTCGCATTCACCTGCAAACCACCGAGGCGCTGAATGCCGGGTGGCGGATCGCAACCCAGCCGTGGCTCGGCCCACGCCTTGCCGGCCCACATGGTGATGCATCAGGCGTGATCCCGCCGATTGGCCGCGGCGCTCTGCGCGCCGCCATCAGTCCGCCAGCTTCACCGTCCAGGCGTCGTAGCCATAGACCCAGTCGGCGTCGTGTGGCTCCCGCAGCCAGGTGTTCTGCGCCGAGGTCTGCTGGATGCGCGAGGTCCGCGGCTTGCGCGTCGCCTGGTAGCGGCACAGCGCCGCGTGCACGCCGTCGGGATCGACGCCGTCGAGGCAGCGCGCGAGGATCGCGGCATCCTCGATCGAGGTCGCGGCGCCCTGCGCCATATAGGGCGTCATCGGGTGGCAGGCGTCGCCCAGCAGCGCCACGTTGCCCTCGACCCAGCGCGGCAGCGGATCGCGCTCGACCAGCGCCCATTTGTGCACGTCGGGACAGGCGGCGAGGATCGCCCGCACCTGCGGGTGGAAGCTTTCGTAGGCAGCGCGCAGCGTCGCCAGGTCGCCCTTGGCGGACCAGGACTCGACCGAGAAATCCGGCTCCGGCGTGCTGGTGACGAAATACAGCTCGTCGCGGCGCGGGTTGACGAAATAGCTGACGATGTGGCGATCCGGCCCCCACCATTTGACGCAGGGATACGGCTGCACCCCCTGCACCCGCGCGGTGGGAAACACGGTGCGGTAGGCGACGCGGCCGGTGTAGCGCGGTTGTTCCTTGCCCAACATGAACTCCCGCACCACCGAATGCACGCCGTCGGCGCCGATGACCGCGTCGGCCTCGGCCGTCTCGCCGTTGGCGAAGGCCATGCGCACGCGGCCCGCCGCCCCCTGCTCCAGGCCCACCAGCCGGTGGTCCAGGCGGATGATGTCGGCCGGCACCAGGTCCGCCAGCATGGCGTGCAGGTCGCCGCGATGCATCAGGAAATACGGCACGCCGTGACGCTGCCGCACCGTTTCCCCGAGCGGCAGGGAATTGGTCAGCGCGCCGGTATCATGATCGCGGCTGTCGTTGCTGTCCGGCTGGAACGCCTGCGCCAGCAGCGTGTCCTCCAGGCCGATTTTGTAAAGCACCCGGACCGAATTCGGCGCCTGCTGGATGCCGGCGCCGAGCCGGGTGAAGCCGCGCGCCTGCTCGTAAACGCGGACATCCAGGCCGATGCGGCGCAGGCAGGCGGCTGCGGTCAGGCCGCCGATGCCGGCGCCGATGATGGCGATGCGGGGCTTGCGCTGCGGCATCCGTTTTCCTCCGTCGGCCAAAGTGTGATCCACGTCACACCGGCGGGCAAGCGGGACGCCTACTCTGGCCCAATTCCACCATGGACAGCGGCACCGATTGCCGCTGTAGTCGCGCCGGCAGGGAGAAAGCGCAATGGACATCAGGCATGTTGTCGTGCTGATGCTGGAGAACCGCTCGTTCGACTGTATGTTGGGGCAGTTGTACCAGAGCGACGCCACGTTCGACGGCCTGACCGGCACCGAGCAGAACACCTGGCACAAGCCGGGCGGCCTGCAGCAGACCATCCCCGTGTGGGCATCGCCAGAGCTGACCCCGACCGCCGCGTGCATCCCCGCCCCCGATCCGGGCGAGCTGTTCACCGACATCGCCATGCAGATCCAAGGCCTGGTCGCGGACGGCCAGCCCAACACCGGCCCGGCGACGATGGGCGGTTTCGTTGACAACTACATGCGCCAGCCGCTGCCCGATCCGAAGACCGATCCGCCGCCCGATCCGCCGGCGGTGATGCATTATTTCACCCCCGACCAGGTGCCGGTGCTCAGCGAGCTGGCGCGTGCGTTCGGCGTGTCGGACCGCTGGCATGCCTCGGCACCGTGCCAGACCTGGCCGAACCGGTTCTTCGTCCATACCGGAACCGCGAACGGCTACGTCAACAACTCGCCGACGCATTTCCCCTATACCATGCAGACGGTGTTCAACCGGCTGGAGGACGCGAAGCAGAGCTGGCGCGTGTATTTCCACGACATCCCGCAATCCTCGACCCTGGCCCGGCTGTGGGACAACGCGGTGACGAACTTCCGCTTCTTCGACCGGGAGTTCGAGGAAGATGCGAGGAAGGGGCGCCTGCCGGCCTACAGCTTCATCGAGCCCCGTTACTTCACCGATCCGGTGCTGCGGCAGATGCCGAACGACCAGCACCCGCCGCACGACATCCGCCATGGCGAGGCGCTGATCGCGCGGGTCTACAACGCCGTGCGCGCCGGCCCCGGCTGGAAGAACACGCTGCTGATCATCACCTATGACGAGCATGGCGGCTGCTACGACCACGTGGTGCCGCCGCCGGCGACGCCGCCCGGAGGCCAGACGCCGGACGGCTACACCTTCGATTCGTTCGGCGTGCGGGTTCCCGCGGTGATCGTCTCGCCCTGGGTGCCGAAGGGCGCGAAGATTCGTCCGCCGGGCCCGACGCCGTTCGACCACACCTCGGTCATCGCCACGCTGGCGAAGCTGTTCCGTTTCGCGTCGCTGACGCCGCGCGACGCGGCGGCGCCAAACCTGCTGGAGGCGCTGACCGGCGACGGCGGCAACAACGGCCCCGCCTCGATCGCCGTGCCGACTGTGACGGTGACGCCGGAGCAGCTTGCGCGATCGGTCGCGCGCCCGGCCAACGCCATGCAGAAGGGACTGCACACCGCGGCGATCGTGCTGCCGACCGCGGGCGCGAACGTTGGCGCGCATATCCAGCGACTGGCGCAGGCGCCCGATCCCGCGCCGATGCCGACGCCCGCGCTGGCTGAATCGCCGGTGGCGGCGATTGCGGCGCATATCAAGGCCTTCCTGGGAAGCCTGTAGGCGGGGTGTCATGTCCACGCCAACCGGAGGCGGCCCGCCGCGCCGGTCCGGCTGCGACAGGCGGGGCGGACGAGTGAAGCGCGAACGTCGTGCCTCCGGCAAGTCCCCGGATCGGCACGGCATCCGGCCGGTCCGGCATGATCGCGATCAGGAATGGTCCCGCTGTCGACAGCGGAATTCCGACCGCCGGGCGCGACCACGCGTTGCCCGGAATGCCTGTCCAGGCCGATGCCACAGCAAACCGCATGCAGGTCGGGACATCGCCTGCGATGGAGAGAGCGGAGGATTTCCCCCGTCCCCCCGACCCGGACGAGGATCTCCGGCAGAGCGGGTAACGCCCCGCCTGCCGGTTTCAGCCGCCACAGGACCTTGGTTGTGACCAGAGTGCAGTCCGCTGTCGGCAACCCAAGATCGCCCTGTGCCGATTCCGGCGAATCGAAGGTCGGGTCGGCATGGCAACGCGATCACCATCAGACGCTGTATGGTAGAATGTATTTTTCGCTTTTGTCGCTTTCGTAAAACTGGAAGCTTTTTTCGATCCGCGTGGTTGCCAAAGAACGTTGAAGCAACCTTTCATTGCCGTCAGTCAGCCAATTCCGTTGCTGACAGGAGAAGGTGATGCCGGTATGATTCCATACCGTTTGAGAGACGCAACACGCCACGGTGCAGCCAGGGCGCCCCTGACCTGTCTCGCCATGGTGGTGGCGATCGTGCCGCGCCTCGCCTGCGGGGCCGAGGGGCTCGACATGACCCTGCCGCCCACCAGCATGCCCGTTCAATCGGCTGCGACTGCGCCAACGGATCCGCCGGCCGACCCCGGCGGCTTCAGCGATTTTCTCGCAACGTGGAAAGCCCGGGCGGCGCAGGCGCGCGCGACACAGCCGGCATGGAGCAGTCCGCTCGTCACCACCAGCGGCATGCTCGAACAGCGGATCCGCTTCGATATGGCCGCGCAGCATTCCGGCAACGGGACGAACACCACCGTGCTCGACGGCGGCAAGGGCATCGACCTGATTGTCGGCCCGACCACTGAAATCCAGTTCGCCGTGGCGCCCTATGACTTCCGCACCGGGGTCCCCGGCACCGGCCCAAAGAACAAGGGGGCGATCGCGTCCCTGAACGGGTTCGGCGACTGGCCGTTCGTCCGCATCAAGCAGCGGCTGGCGAGCGGATCAGCGAACGAAGGCAACTACTTTGTTTCTGCCCTGTTCCAGATCCAGGCGCCAACGGGGATCGCCCGCCTGACCAGCGATGCCTGGACTCTCCTGCCGACCCTGGCATTCGGCAAGGGATGGGGCGCGTTCGATATCCAGGGCACGGTCGGCGGCATTCTGCCGCTGTCGAGCGCCGACAGGATCGGCTACCAGGTGGCGACCAACGTCGCCTTCCAGTACCACGTGCTGCGCGTGCTCTGGCCGGAACTGGAAGTGAACTGGATCTATTACGCCAACGGCCAGCGCGGCGGCCTGAATCAGGTGTACCTGACGCCGGGGCTGGTGGCCGGCCGGCTGCCGCTGTCAGACAATCTGAAATTCACGCTCGGCGTGGGCTACCAGGTGGCCGTCTCGCCGGCCTACGTCGCCAGGCCGCTGACGCCCGCGTACAACCATGCGTGGCTGTTGACGACGCGGATGAACTTCTAGCGGCGAGCATGGAGGCGGCCGTCATCGCGCCGCCAGCATCTCCAGGAACGTCTGCAGCACCGGCACCACCACCTCCGGCGCGTCCTCCTGGATGTAGTGCCCGGCGGATGGCACGTGCACGGCCGGCGCCTTTGGCCACAGGCCGTCGAAATCGGCCAGCGCCAGTGCCGGCGGGATGGCGCGGTCGCGCATGCCCTCGATCATCAGCGCCGGCTTCGCGCGCAGGGCGGGCACGCCGGCGGCGCCTTCCCTGACGAACTCCCGGATCCGCCCCAGCGCCAGGTCGAGCGGAAATTCGATCGCGCCCTTGCAATCCGCCGGCGTCGGGAACGGCGCGGCATAGGCGCGGATGAAGGTCGGATCGACCCGGTCCAGCCGCTCCAGCCCGACGATCTGCATCACCGACAGGATGGTCGAGCCAAGCTGCGACAGCACCGCCTCGGTGCGGCCCGTCGGGAGTCCCTCGCGAATCCAGCGGAACCACGGCGTTTCCAGCGGGTTCGGCAGATCGCGCCGCCCGGCCGCGCCATAGCCGACGACGGTATTCATCAGGACCAGGCTGTGGATGCGCTCGGGGTGCCGCGCCGCGTAGCCGACGCCGATGGGGCCGCCCCAGTCCTGCATCACCAGGGTGATGTCGCGCAGGTCCAGCGCTTCGATCAGCGCCGCGAGGTTGGCGACGTGCGTACGCAGCGTGTACTCCCGGTCGGGCGGAGTCGCGCTCTTGCCGAAGCCCATGTGGTCCGGCACCACGACGCGATGGCCCGAGGCTGCCAGCGACGGGATGAAGCGGCGCCAGATATAGCCCCATGTCGGCTGCCCGTGCAGCAGCAGCACGGGACGCCCCTGGCCGTTTTCCCCTGGGTCTCGGTCTCCCCCTGGGCCTTCGTCAACGTAATGCTGCCGGAAGCCCGCCGCTTCGCAAAAGCGCGGGGCGAAGGGCCAGGTGCCGTCGAAGGTCTCGTCCGCCGCGATCATTGCCTACTCCTGCGCAACCATGCGTGTCCGAATGTGTCCGGTCAATCCCGCGAACGTGACGGCCAGCCGATCGGCCAGGCGGCGCGGCTGTGCGACGGCCGGCCAAGCCGCCAGGTCGCGCCGCGCCAGCACCGCCGGCAGCGCCGCCGCCACCGCCGACCGCGGCACCGCGCGGGGCCGGGCCTGCGCCAGGAACGCCCGTCCCTCGCCGGCGACCGCGTCCAGCACCGCCCGCGCCGGCGCGGCGCCGGGATCATGGATGAATGCCTCCGGCGACAGTCCGTGCCGCGCCAGCAGCTCCTGCGGCAGCAGGCAGCGGTCCTGCGCCGCCAGCGCGCCGCTGGCCCGCAGCAGCGCCGCCACGCCATAGGCGGCACCGAACGGCCGGAACGGCTCGGGGTCCGGCGCGCCCAGTGCGGCCGCCGCCGCCACCGCCAAGCCGCCGGCGCCGGCCAGCAGCCAGCCGCGCCAGTCCGCCAGTGTCGGGAAGTCGCCATACGCCTCCGCCTCCCGCGCCTCGATCAGCGGCAACAGCCGATCGGCTGGCAGCGCACCGGTTGCGATGGCCGCCGAGACGGGCGTGGCGACCTCGTGCGGACGGGGCGCGCCCTCCACCACCTCCCGCCACCATTGCAGCCGGATCAGCGCCAGCGGCGGCTCGTGCGCGACGCTGCGGGCGCGGGCGAGTTCGTGGTTGAAGGCATACAGCGTCAGCAGCGCGTCACGCCGCGGGGCCGGCGCGAACAGCGCGGTCAGGAACCGGTCCGGGTCATGGCGGCGAACCAGGGCGACGATCGAGTCGTTCATGCCGCGGGTCGTCGCGCGGTTCGTGCCGCCTGGCAAGCCTGCCCGCTCTTGGCCTGCCGGCACGGGTTGACGACCCGCCATCGCAACCATAGCTACGGATCGTTACCGGCCGCATCCACGGCACCCAACAGCACTGTGTTTGGAGGTATCCATGGCTTTCGAACTGCCGACCCTGCCCTACGCCAAGAGTTCCCTCGGAGCGAAGGGTATGTGTGAGGAAACCCTCGATCTGCATCACGGCAAGCACCATCAAGCCTACGTGACGGCGCTGAACGGCTTCGTCGAGAAAGATTCGGCGCTGCAAGGCAAGTCGCTGGAGGACATCGTCAGGTCCACCTACAACGACGCCGCCAAGGCGCCGGTGTTCAACAATGCCGGCCAGCACTGGAACCACATCGTGTTCTGGCAGTGCATGAGCCCGAACGGCGGCCGCATGCCGACGAAGCTGGAAGCGAAGATCAAGGAAGACCTGGGCGGCGTGCAGGCGTTCAAGGACGCCTTCAAGGCCGCGGGCGCCAGCCAGTTCGGCTCGGGCTGGGCCTGGCTGGTACTGGGGCCGGACGGCAAGCTGAAGGTCACCAAGACCCCGAACGGCGCCAACCCGCTGGCCACCGGCGAGGGCAAGGTGCTGCTGGCCTGCGACGTGTGGGAGCACAGCTACTACCTGGATTTCCGCAACCGCCGCCCGGACTACCTGCAGAACTGGCTGGATAACCTGGCGAACTACGAATACGCCGAGGCCCAGCTGTAGGAACCAACAACCCGGACGCGGTCGCCGCGCCCGGGTTGTTCCTGTCCTCGGCCAGACGGGGCGTTTCCACGCGCGTGGAAACGCCCCGTCTGGTGTTGCACGAGCCACCGCGTCAGCCCGGGACCGCTTCGGAATCCCGGGCTGGCGTTATGCTAGTGCGGCACGAAGGTCGGCCACTCGAAGGCCTGGCCGAGATCGATCGCGACCTGGAAGCCGAGCACCCAGGCGTTATGGTACTGGACCGGTGGCGTCCCCGCCGGCGTGCCACCGTTGGTCGGGTTGACAATCAAATCCGCAAACGGCTTGAACGTGATGCCCGGAATGACGCTGAAGCCGTAGTTCAGCTCGAAGTCGTATTCCTTGTTAAAGGCGGGATTGATCTGCGAGTTGTTGACGTACAGCGAGGCAATGAAGCCGGCCGTATCGCGTGGCCGCGAATAGATTGGCCCCTGGGTGAACAGGCCGCCATAGTACTGGCCCCATTGCCCGGAGTTTCCGGTATAGGTGATGGCACCGCCGAACACCCACAGGCTTTGATTGGTGTTGCGGTCCGGCCGCCAGACGGCCTGCTGGCCCTGCGCATACCAGGCGCCACGGGCATTCCGGCCGCCGATGAACGTGTTGGCGTTGGCGATGGCGGTGTCCACGTAGCCGCCAATGTCATACTTCGCCGGATACTGGGCGGTCTTGTAGCTGGTCTGGTAGCCGATCTCCATCGGGATGAAGGCGCCCGGCGTGGACGGCCACCAGGCGAACCCGTGATCGGCGTACGGGAAGGGGGGGTTGAACTGGTGCTGGTAAACACCGGCCCTGACATAGACTTCCGGCGTCACCTGGAAGTTGACGCGCCCGCCCCACTCCGAGATCGGATACGCGCCGTTCAGGTTGTTGCCATACCAGCTTGTCGGCTGCGCGCAGATCTGGCCGACGAAGGTGCAGGAGATGTCCGAGAACGCGAAGTCAAACGTCGGGTTGGTACGGCCGAGGGTGACGTCCAGCCGGTCGTTCCAGAAGCCCTGTTCCCAGTACAGGTAGCCCAGGCGGATCTGGAACGGGCCCTGGTCGGACGTGATCAGGCCCGCGGTATTGCCGGCGATTCCTTCGATGGGAATGCCGGCGCGCTGGTCGAAGCCGATATGGATCGAGGCCGAGGGGATGCCCAGGATGGTCTCGAGGTCAAACACCGCGGCCGTGGAGAAATGGCCGATCGGCATGATGCCGTTCTCCTTGCCGCCGGAAACGACGGCCGCGAAATCATAGGCGTAGGCGGCGTCGAAGTAGATGCCGTTGTTCTTCAGGGTCTGCCCGAAGTTGATGATCGGGTCGAATGGTGCCGCCGACGGCACAGCCTGGGCATGGGCTGAACGTGGATCGAGGCACAGGACGCCGGCAAGCGCCGTAACGCCCAGGTAAAGCCCGTAACGCATTTTCGACATGATACACTCCCAGTCAGCCCGTTACCGGCTGTTTTTATTCCTATTGTACGATTGCTTCCCGTGCGGAGGCATCCCTGCCGGTCCTACTGCTGCGCTGGCGGCAAGGCTCCGTTGGCCTGCCGCTGGCGGATCATGGCCCTGACCAGGTCGTCGGCGAACTGTTCGCACGCCGCGTCGGCGAAATCCAACGCCCGCGTCGGCCGGCCGGGCGCCGGAAGGTCCATCACCGTCGGGCTGACCGGCGAGGAGAACGCCACCAGCAGGTTGCCATTCTGGGAATCGGTGAGCTTGCCCGACATGGTCATCGTGCCGGCGGTCGATCCACTGCCCTCGGGCATGCCGACCGACAGCGCCGGTCCGGCAAAGTTCCAGCCCGCCGGCGCAGCGTACTGCGGCCGCGGCGGAACCAGACGGGCCAGAACGAGTTCCAGCCTGAACACGCCCGGCCCGGGCTGGTCCACGACCCTGAACCGCCGGCCAACGGCCGCACGCACATCCCTGGTGCACATGGCGGCAACCTGGTCCACCTGGTCCGGGCTCAGATCGGCGAAGTACGAGCCTCTGCCGCGATACACGGTGGCCGGCGGGATCTGGTAGGCGGATGCCGAGCGCTCCGCGGCGGCGAGTTCGGGGCTCCGCCACAGCCGGGTGCCCATCGGCGCGGCGCCCGAAAGATCCTCCGGTGCCTTGGTCAGCGGCACGTTGGTGTTGAGCGCCCGCGCCCCTGGCGGGGTGCACGCCGAGAGCAGCAGCCCGAACGCACCGATCGCTGAAAACGACAGCACCGCGCGTGACTGTCGGGACAACAATCGCACCACGCCGGATCGACACTGGGTCTCTGTTTCCCGAGACCGAACTACCTTGGAACCGCGCATCGGAGCGCCGATCGCTTGAACAGTCTTTTTCATTGTGTTGCCCCCACAGACCAAAGCCGCGCAGGACTTATTACTTACTGGACGCACGGATGCATTATAGAACGCGGCTTCGTTCGCCAGACTGACGACGCTTCCAGCGAACTGTCAATTGCAATGATAGTGCTGCGGCGATCCGGCAACGCCAAAAAACACCACCCGGCAAATGATAAATGGCCAGATCAGTTTCGATAACTACATTCCATTAGCAGGAAATGAGAAGAATGTCGTCGTACAAGCGACGCACAATAAATTACCGTTATGAGAGATGCACGTCATGCGGGAAATGCGCCACCGTTGGATCGAAATCACAAGCTGGCGACCTCATGCCGCAGCCTTCTTGTTGCCGCCTTGAGTGTGGCGGTCAGGCAACACCGAGCACCCGCATAATGTGGCGAAACAGCCCGACTAAATCGAACCCGGCCCCGGCGCCCGAACGTAACGCCGATCGGCGGTCCGCGATCGCGTGGTCCGTGAGCATTGCCGGCACGCTGGCAAATCGCCTCGCTGGCAAATGAGCCGCGGATCTTATCGGTGGGCCGGGCCGATGTCCGGGCTGAGTGGGCCGCGCCACGGCCGCGTCAGTCCCGAACACCCGATTGCGAGGCGGCAGCGGCCGTGCGAAGCCGATGGTCCGCGACTGGCCAGCCACCTGCGCGCCGTCCACCATCTCCCGCCACCATTGCAGGCGGATCTGCGGCGGCGGCTTGTGCGCGATGCTGCGGGCACGAGCGAGTCCATGGTTGAAGGCGTACAACCGCAGCGGCGCATCGCGGCACGGGGCGGGCACGAACTGCGCGGTCAGGAACCGGCCGGGGTTGCGGCGGCGAACCAGGGCGGCGATCACGTCGTTCATGCTGCGGGCCGTCGTGCGGTTCGCGTCGTCCGTGACGCATGTCCGCAAGGGCTTGTCCCCATGAATTGACGACTCGCGTGGACGCGGCTGAGGCCGGCGGAAGGTCGCCACGCAGTCGGAACGGCTCGAATCCGGGGACAATGGAGGAAGACAGGACATGGCCCCACCCGCATGCACACCCGTCGGAAACAACCGCGAAGTCAGGGGCTTGCCCGGCGGCCCGGCATGTTGCGCTATCGTCATGGCCAGACGTGTCCTGGCCATCTGCGCTTCGACGGTGGGGGTGGATGGCCGGGACACGCCCGGCCATGACGGAGGAGCAACGAACCTGGGGCGCCATGCAGGACAGGCAGCGTCCCCATCCTGCGTGGAAACGCTGCCGCCCATGAATCGTGAACAACCTGATCAGCCTGCGGTCACGCTGCGACCGCAGGCTGGCACCGTGCTAGTGCGGCACGAAAGTCGGCCACTCGAAGGCCTGGCCGAGGTCGATGGCAACCTGGAAGCCCAGCAGCCAGGCGTTGTGCGGCTTGAACCCAACGCCGGAGCCCCCGTTCACGTTGCTCGGGTTGACGACGTAATTCGCGACCGGCTTGAACGTAATGCCCGGGACGATGCTGAAGGCATAGTTCAGTTCAAAATCGTATTCCTTGTTATAGGCGGGCGTGATCTGCGAATTGTTGACGTACAGTGAGCCGATGAAGCCGATGGTGTCACGTGGCCGCGACAGGAACGGCCCTTGGTCGAACAGTCCAAGATAGTATTGGCCCCACTGGTTCGAGTTCCCGGTGTACGTAATGGCACCGCCGAAGGCCCACAGGCTCCGGTTGGTATTGCGGTCCGGCCGCCACACGGCCTGCTGGAACTGCGCCCACCATGCGCCGCGGGCATTCCGGCCGGGAATGAGCGGGTTCGCGTTGGAGATGGCGGTATCCACGTAGCCGCCGATGTCATACTTCGCCGGGTACTGGGCGGTCCTGTAGCTGGTCTGGTAGCCGATCTCGGCCGGGACGAAGACGCCCGGCGCATTCAGGCCCCAGTTGAACTGGTGACTGGCGTAACCGGTGTCGGCGGTATGCTGATAGGCACCGGCCCTGACATAGATGTCCGGCGTCACCTGGAAGTTGGCGCGGCCGCCCCACTGGGAGTTCGGATAAGCCGCGTTGGCGTTATTGAAGTACCAGCTTGTCGGCTGGGCGCAGATCTGGCCGACGAAGGTGCAGGAGATGTCGGAGAACGCGAAGTCGAACGTCGGGTTGGTACGGCCCAGGGTGATGTCCAGCCGGTCGTTCCAGAAGCCCTGTTCCCAGTACAGGAAGCCCAGGCGGATGGCGAACGGACCGGCGTCGGCGGACTGAAGCAGGCCGGCGGGGCTGCCGGCGATCTGCTGGACCAGCAGACCATAGCGTTGATCGAAGCCAATATGCACCGAGGCCGAGGGGATGCCCAGGATGGTCTCGAGGTCGAACACCGCAGCCGTCGAGAAGTGGCCGATCGGCATGACGCCGTTCTTCTGGCCGCCGGCAACGACGGCACTGAAGGTTTCGGAGTAGGCGGCATCGAAGTAGATGCCGTTGTTCTTCAATGTCTGCCCGAAATTGATGATCGGATCGAATGGTGTCGCCGACGGCACTGCCTGGGCATGGGCTGCACTCGGGTCGAGGCACAGCAAGCCTGCAAGCGCCGTCGTACCCAGGTAAAGCCCGTAACGCATCTTCGACATGATACCCTCCCAGTCAGCCCGTTACCGGCCGCTGTTCATTCCTAGAGTGTTACAGTATCCCGTGTCCGGGCACCCGTGCCGATCCTACCGCGGCAAGGTCCCGTTGGCCTGCCGCTGGCGGACCATGGCCCTGACCAGGTCGTCGGCGAACTGTTCGCACGCCGCGTCGGCGAAATCCAACACCCGCTGCGGCCGGCCGGGCGCCGGCAGGTCCATCACCGTCGGGCTGACCGGCGAGGAGAACGCCACCAGCAGGTTGCCATTCTGGGAATCGATGAACTTGCCCGACATGGTCATCGTGCCGGCGGTCGATCCGCCGGCCTCGGGCATGCCGACCGACAGCGCCGGACCGGCGAAGTTCCAGCCCGCCGGCGCAGCGTACTGCGGCCGCGGCGGAACCAGGCGGGCCAGAATCAGTTCCAGCCTGAACACGCCCGGCCCGGGTTGGTCCACGACTCTGAACCGCCTGGCGACGGCGCTGCGCACATCCCTGGTGCACATGGCGGCAACCTGGTCCACCTGGTCCGGGCTCAGATCGGCGTAGTATGAGCCCCGGCCGCGAAACACCGTGGCCGGCGGGATCTGGTAGGCGGATGCCGAGCGCTCCGCGGCGGCGAGTTCGGGGCTCCGCCACAGGCGGGTACCCATCGGCGCGGCGCCCGAAAGATCCTCCGGTGCCTTCGTCAGCGGCACGTTGGTATCGAGCGCCCGGGCCCCCGGCGGGGTGCACGCGGCAAGCAACAATCCGAACGCTCCAGCCACGGAAGCCGCCAGCATCGATCGTGACTGTCGAGACAACAGCCCGGCCATGCCGGATCGGCGCTGTGGCCCGGCTTCCTGGAAACGCCTCATGTCTGGGCCGCGCATTGTAACGTCGGTCGCCTGGACAATCTTCTTCATTGTTCTACCCCACAGACCAAAGCCGCGCATAACTTGTTACTCACTGGACTTTCAGATGCTTCGGCGAAACGCAGCTTCGTTCACCACACCTGACTGCGCTTCCGACGAACTGTCAATTGTAATGACGGCGCTGCAGCGATCCGGCAACGCCAAAAAGCATCACTGGATAAATGATAAGCAACTCAATCAGTTCCGGACAAATTTGTAAATGGCAAATTATTGGAAAATTCCGCCTTATAAGATATAGATAGGTGCTATATCGACATATAAATCGCCAAAATCAGCCGGAATTTCGCAGCCTTGACATCGAAATCACAAGCTGGCGACCGTGTGCGGCAAGCCTCCGGAAGCCGTCAGAACTGTGGCAAATGGGCAACACCAACGCCAATATTAATTCGTTGAAAACGATTCGACAAATTTGGATCCGGCTGCGGCAACCGAACATCATGCCGATCGTTATATGGGGTCGCAAATCCCGTGAGCCTTGCCCACATGCCGTCAAATGACTACAGCGAACCGCAGGCCGTTGCGGAACTCACTCTTGGGATGGAGTCTGCCGATGCCCGGCTTGAATGACCTGCGCGCCCGGCGTGCCAGTCTCGAACAGGCAATCGAGGCCCGCCAGCGGCAGCCTGGCGCCAATGATCCGCTCCTGGCCGGCGACCTGCGCGACCTCGGCCGCCTGTCGCACGAACTGGGCGACTTCGCCGACGCACAGGCGCAACTGCGCAGCGCCCTGGCTATGCATACCGAAACGCTCGGCGCGGAGCACCCCGAAACCGCCACCGACATCAACCATCTCGGCCTTGTGCTGCACGATCTCGGCGACCTGGAGGAAGCCTGCGCCGCGTTCGAGCGTGCCCTGGCGATCGACGAGATGGCGCTCGGGCGCGACCATCCCAGTGTTGCCCGCGACGCCAACAACCTGGCCGGCGTGCTGAAGGACATGGGCGACGCATTCTCGGCGCGCGAGGCGCTGGACTGGGCGCTGTCGATCACGCGGAAAGTCTACGGGCCGGATCATCCGACAACCCGGGCCATCGCCCGCAACCGCGCCGGGCTCGGGTAAAGCGGCTTCCGTCCCGGGACCGGGAACGCCCGACAGCAGACCACACGCACGTCGAGACAGTCCCGTAGGTCACGGGGCTGCCGGGTCATCATGGATGACGGGAACAATGGCGGCTGTCGATACCATCATATGCGGCTGCGGCAGAGTTGTCAGGCGTCCCGCGCAGCCTCGGCGCGACCTGGCAACGATCGGGTTGGTTGCCGGTCATCACGACGGCGGTTCGGCATCCCGCATGATGCCCCTGCAAGGAGTCCTGGCGGAACGGACCGTCCCCTTCCGTGTCGCCGTCATGGACAGCAAGCCGCCGTTCCCGGCGGCCGAAGCAGACCGGCCGGCTGGTGCTGGGCCTGCCCGGCGCCGGATCGGGACGAACCGGCTGATCGCCGGCTGCGCGGCGACGCGCTGGCACTGTTTGCCGCGCAGCCGGCTGGCCCCGGGCGAATCGGAACGCGTGGTCTGGCAGTAGGCGCTACGGGCGAGAGAGGACGCAACCCAGCGTTACCCGGTCCGGGCTTCCGATCGCCGGGATCGTGATGTAAACGCCCGGCCACCGTGAAGCCGGAGCTTGCATGACCGCCTCGTTCCCGACCTCGGCGCTAGCGCCGGACGCGACGACACCGTTGATCCTGGCGCTACCCAAGGGGCGCATCCTGTCGGAGTGCGGCCCGCTGCTGGCGCGGGCCGGCATCGTGCCGTCGCCGGACTACGCCGACGGGGACAGCCGCCGGCTGCGCTTCCCGACAGACGATCCGCTGCTGGACATCGTCCGCGTCCGCCCGTTCGACGTCGCCACCTTCGTCGCCTTCGGCGCCGCGCATATCGGCATCTGCGGCGCCGACGTGCTGATGGAATTCGACTACCCGGAGGTGTACGCGCCGCTCGACCTGGGCATCGGCAAGTGCCGTGTCTCGGTCGCCGAGCCGGCGGCAACGGCCGGGACCGACGATCCGTCGCGCTGGTCGGAGGTGCGGGTGGCGTCGAAGTATCCCAACATCGCCCGGCGGCACTATGCCGGCCGCGGCATCCACGCCGAGGTGGTGCACCTGAACGGCGCGATGGAGCTGGCCCCAGGCCTCGGCCTGTGCCGAATGATCGTCGACCTGGTGCAGACCGGCTCCACCCTGAAGGCCAACGGGTTAGTGGAAACCGAGGTGATCGCCGACGTCACCAGCCGGCTGATCGTCAATCGCACCGCGCTGAAGACGCAGCCTGAGGCCATCGGCGCCTGGATCGCCCGCTTCCGCGCGGCGCTGGAGACCGGCGGTTAGAGCGCTATCGGCATGGCTGGAATCGCCGAGCGATTCGGGTCGATGAAATTGCTCGCGAGATATGAGCGAGGGCGTTTCCAGTCTGGGTGGAAACGCTCTGGCGTCTGCAGGACGGTCATTGATGGGTGGCGAATCGGGGCGCACGCGAAGGCGTTCTGTTTTTCGCCGGCTCTGATCCTATGCATTTCCTGGACCAGCCGATCAAAGCCGTTTGTCAGGACGAATAACATTGGCATCACTGCCGTTGGCGCGGTCTGTGGCCTGGCCGGTCATGCAGCCTGAACGCCCAGCTCATGCCGGGCTTCACGAACCGCATTGATCGCGTGCTGCGCCATATCGGCGATATCCATATTCCGGCCCGACGCGATTATCCGGGCTCGCAAATTCGCTTCGGCAAGTCGCTTCGTATCCTCATCGATTTGAGCAAAAACCGCATCCGCCGCAGGATTGTCGATATTGGCTTGCATCATCAAATGTCTTGCGACTTCCGGATCAGTTGCCAGAACCCTGATCAACGTATCGGCTGCCTTGTTTTGGGGCACTTTACCCCGCTCCCACCGCGTCCAGGTCTTGGGGCCGATGGAAAGCATCGCTTCAAGGTCCGTTTGGCGCAACGCGTATTTCAGACGGATGCGGCGCAACGCCTCAGCGCTCAAGAGACCATCGAGTTCGCGAATCTTCGCCGCTACGGCGAGTTCATGCCGGCTGATCTGATCGCCTGAGTACACGATGCTACCGCATGTGCCACAGACCGTGCGTTCGTCATCAATCGTGGTTTCCTTGCCGCCATGGACAAAGGTGAATGGAGCAATTTGTTGAAATATCGCTGAACTTCCGCAGTTCGTGCAAATCTCATTCATATCTCTCATCCCTCTTGAAGGATGTCACAACCAGTTTCTCTCCACTGACAAGAAGCTTGATGAACATCTTCGTTCCGCACCCGTCGATCCAGATCGAGTAATAGTCTGAGGTCGTTTGCGGAAAATATTTTTCCGTCGGCTTCGATTTGAAGCAATGAATCTCGCCCAGCTCGGTGGCCAATATCTCCCGGAGGTCGTCCGAGTCCAAATCATGCCGCCGAAGCTCCGCAAGAACCGGTTGGAAGAACGAGCAAGTGCGTTCGTCGGCGACAAGCCTACGAACTGTTTCAAGAGCATTGGCAGGCATAATCACCCATTAGAGGTAGCACGGTGCTACCTCTATTGTCAACGCAACCCAACCAGCCCGAACGATACCGGCTTGGACGGAGGCAACGTTATCCGCTAAACGGCATTCATGATTTGTATCTCCACCACCGACGCCGACTTCGAGGCGCGCTTCACCGAACTGCTGTCGCAAGCGCGCGAAACCACCGAGACGGTTGATCGCATCGTCGCCGGCATCATCGCCGATGTGCGCGCCCGCGGCGACGCGGCGCTGATCGACTACACCGCGCGCTTCGACCGCCAGACGCTGACGCCCGGGACGCTGCGCGTCAGCGCCGCGGAAATCGAGGCAGCCGCCGCGTCCATTCCGGCAGACCTCGCCGCCGCCCTGGACCTCGCCGCGATCCGGATCGAGACGTTCCATCGCGCCCAACTGCCGCAGGACCTGCGGATGACCGACGCCGCCGGCGTGACCATGGGCCAGCGCTGGACCGCACTGGATGCGGTCGGGCTGTACGTGCCCGGGGGCAAGGCGGCCTATCCGTCCTCGGTGCTGATGAACGCCATCCCGGCACGCGCGGCCGGCGTCGGCCGCATCGCCATGTGCGTGCCGACGCCCGGCGGCGTGCTGAACCCGCTGGTGCTGGCCGCCGCCCGCCGCGCCGGGGTCACCGAGATCTACCGCATCGGCGGCGCCCAGGCGGTCGCGGCCCTGGCCTACGGCACCGCCAGCATCCCGGCCGTCGATCGCATCGTCGGGCCCGGCAACGCCTATGTCGCCGAGGCCAAGCGCCAGGTGTTCGGCCGCGTCGGCATCGACAATATCGCCGGCCCGTCCGAGGTGGTGGTGCTGGCGGATGCGAACAACGATCCGCGCCGCATCGCCGTCGACCTGCTGGCGCAGGCCGAGCATGACGAGGCGGCGCAGTCCATCCTGATCACCGACAGTGCCGCCTTCGCCGACGCCGTCGCCGCCGCGGTGGCGGCCGAGCTGCCCACCCTGCCCCGCGCCGCCATTGCCGGCGCCAGCTGGGAGGCGCACGGCGCCATGATCGTCGTCGATGACTGGGCGCAGGCCGTCGCCCTGGTCGATCGCCTGGCGCCGGAGCACCTGGAGCTGATGCTGCCGGACCCGGAGGCGATGTTCGCCCGCGTCCGCCACGCCGGCGCCGCCTTCCTGGGCGGCTGGTGCCCGGAAGCGGTGGGCGACTACGTGGCCGGCCCGAACCACGTGCTGCCGACCGGGCGGACCGCGCGGTTCGCCTCTGGCCTGTCGGTGTTCGACTTCCTGAAGCGGACGACCTGGGTGTCGGCGAGCCGGGCGGCACTGGCGGAAATCGGCCCGGCCGGCGTGGCGCTGGCCGAGGCGGAGGGCCTGCAGGCGCATGCGCGCAGCATCGCCCTGCGGCTGCAGTCGTAGCGCGGCGAGTTGCTGCTTCCCGTCATGGTAGGCGAAGGCCCACCATCCACGCCTGGCGGTGCCGATATCAGCCAACGCCGTGGATGGTGGGCCTTCGTCTACCATGACAACATAGCAACGCCACTGCCACCAACCCGCAAGTTTTAACGCACATGCGGCCTGCGCCAGCCATGACGATGAAGCTGTGCCGTCGATCCGTCCCGACTCATGTTCGATTTGCTCTGGCGCTCTTACAGACGTTTCCGCCCCGGGGCGCTCCATCCGCAACCCGGACGGAAGACGTTTTCGTGACCGCTTTTCGCCGCGGGCGGCCATGTGGAGCGGGTGCAGCGGCGCGGTAGCGGCGGCACAACCCGCTTCGGACGGCAGGGTTGACGGGTGGCCGCCATCGGGCGGGCAACGCCGCGGCCGCTGCTATCACTTGACCTTGCCGGCGCCGAATATCATGTTCCCGCCGAATCAACGGAACCATGGGGCCTGATGTCAAAAGAGGACATGATCGAATTCAGCGGCACGGTGATGGAGCTTCTGCCCAACGCCATGTTCCGCGTGAAGCTGGACAACGAGCACTCCATCCTTGCCCACACCAGCGGCAAGATGCGCAAGAACCGTATCCGCGTACTGGCCGGCGACCGGGTGAACGTCGAGATGACGCCCTACGACCTGACCAAGGGCCGGATCACCTTCCGCTTCAAGTAATGCGCGTGCCCTGCGGGTGAAGCCGCTCCCGCTGGTGCTGGCCTCATCCAGCCCGCGACGCCTGATGCTGCTGCAGCAGATCGGCATCACGCCCGCGCATATCATTGCCCCCGATATCGACGAGACTCCCGCGCCCGATGAGCCGCCGCGGCTGTATGCCGCGCGCATGGCCCGCGGCAAGGCGGCTGCGGTGCGCTTTCCGGACCACCTGGTGCTGGCCGCCGACACGGTGGTTGCCGCCGGACGGCGCATCCTGCCCAAGGCGGAAACGCCGGACGATCTCCGCGCCTGCATGGCCCTGCTGTCCGGCCGCCGCCACCGGGTGATCACCGCGGTCGCACTGGCCAGCCCCGACGGCGCGCTGCGGGAGCGCGTGGTCGAGAACATCGTCACCTGGAACCGCCTGACGGACGACCAGGTCGAGCGCTATGTCGCCACCGGGGAAGGCCTCGGCAAGTCCGGCGGCTACGCGATCAACGGCTATGCCGCCAGCTTCATCCGCTTCCTGTCGGGCAGCCAGTCCGGCGTCGTCGGCCTGCCTCTGTTCGAAACCGCCCAGTTGCTGCGCAGCTTCGGCTGGCAGGTGCCGTGACGCTGTCCATCCGCGTCGCCGCCAGCCCGGGCGAGGCGCAGGTTGCCGTGGTCGCCAGTGATCGCTTGGTGGACTACGCGCTGTGGCGCCCGGGCGCGCCGGACGGCGTCGGCGACCTGCACGTCGGCCGGGTGACCGCCGTGGTCCCGGCGATGGCCGGGGCGTTCGTCGCCCTGGCGGATCATCAGGGCTTCCTGCCCGACAGCGAAGGCGGCAAGGGCCTGACCGTGGGAACGATCCTGGCCGTGCGGGTGACCCGCGCCGCCCAGGGCAGCAAGGGTCCGCGACTCACCGCCCGTGTGGACCAGGCACTGGCCGCAGGCGGGCCGCCGCGCATGCTGCAGCGCGGCCCCGGCCCGGTGGCGCGCCTGGCGGAACGCCATCCGGACGCCGCCATCCTGGTGGACGACGCGGGCCTGGCGGTGGCGCTGCGGGCCGAGGCCGGGCGTCCGGTGTCGGTGACTGCCGGCGTGTTCGACGCGGACATCGCCGACGCCGTCGACGCGCTGTCCCGTCCGGTTGTCGTGCTGCCCGGCGGCGCCCGGCTGTCGATCTGGCCGACTCCGGCACTGGTGGCGATCGACGTCGACGCCGGCGGCGCGCTGGAGGGCGGCGGTGGCGCACGCGGCCGGCACGAGGCACTGAACCGGTCCGTGCTGCCGGCGCTGGCGGCGCAGATCAGGCTGCGCAACCTCTCGGGCGGCATTGTCGTTGACTTGGCGGGGCTGTCGCCGCGGCGGCGGACGGCGCTGGCGCCGGATTTCGTCCGTGCCCTGGCGGATGACCCATTGCGCCCCCGCTTCCTGGGCTTCACCGCGCTCGGGCTGGCGGAGATTGTCCGGGCCCGGGTGCATCCGCCGCTGCATGAGCTGCTGTCCGGCCCGCTCGCCGCCGGGCTGGCCGGGCTGAAGGCGGTGCTGGCGGCGCATGGCCAGGACCCGCGGCGGATGCCGGCGCTGCGGGCGCATCCTGCGGTGGTCTCGGCCTTGCAAAGCGACGACGTAGCCCTGGCGGATCTTGTCCGGCGGACCGGACGCGCGGTTACAGTGCGCTCGGATCCATCGCTGCCGCCGTTCACCTGGCTGCTGGAGACAGACAATGGCCAAGGAGCCTGAAACCAAGTCGCTGCCCCCCTGCCCGGTCTGCGGACGGCCTGCCGCCGCGGCGCACCGGCCGTTCTGCTCGGCGCGCTGCCAGGAGGTTGACCTCGGGCGCTGGCTGTCGGGCGTCTATCGCATCCCCGGCCCGCCGGCGGAACTGGACGAGGATCCGCCGCCGTCGCCGGATGCGGCGTGAGCCGATACCTGACGCGGCCCAAGGCGTCTGCCGGTGCGCCGAAAAAGATGAATTTCGTGGGTTGATCCCGGCACGGGGCTGGGCTAATCAGCCGCCTCCAACGCGGTCGCGGTTGCGGCCGGCGATGCCCAGGTAGCTCAGTTGGTAGAGCATGCGACTGAAAATCGCAGTGTCGGTGGTTCGATTCCGCCCCTGGGCACCATTTTGAAATTGCTGGTTTGTTTGCGGTTTCCCCCATCCTTCCCGAACTGGCAGCCAGCGCTGGACCCCATAGGGAACGCCTCCTGTCCCGGCGCCGGGAGCAGTTCCGGAAAACGGGCCACAGCTTCGTCCGTCATGTCGCCGATGGCTTGATTGGACTCCCTGAGTGATCTGGCCCGTTGAACGTCAGCCTCTATCATCGCACCGTTCTGCGGGCACCATCCCCTGCGACGCGCGGGTGCGTCAACTCGCATGGGATCGGCACCCCCATCAGGCCGGCTCCATTATCCGCCATGCCGGTGACTCCCGCTGGAGACGAAAGAGGGATTGCCATGCCCTCCGGCAAGGGCGGGCGCTGGAGCGGCTGGCGACGGTGCCGGCAGGCGTTAAATCAGGGCTGGCTGTTGCCTATCCGTCATGGCCCGGCTTTCTCCGGTCTGAACAACAAGCCGGGGCCATGACGGAATGGCAAGCATCGTGCCCTCGATCCCGATATTCTAACGCCAATGGGGGCCATCCCCGCCTACCGCGCCATCCTGGCCGGGGCAGGACGACCGCCGGAAGCGTCTCGCACGCGCCGCCCCAGGATGATCGCACCGGCGTCGATACGCGCGAACGCGGCCGCAGCCACCAGACTTGCACCCAGCACAACGACGACGGTGGCCAACCGCGCCGCCCGCAGGCCAATCATCGGCGCAGCCGTTACCAGCAACAGCGCCCCCAGGCCGAAAACAATCGGCCAGTGGACAAGGTAGATCGAAAACGACAGACGTCCGAGGCCTATCAGCATGGGGCGCGTGAGCGCAGCCCGGATGGCAGGCGAGGTCACCAAGCCAAAATATAACACAAGCGCACCGAGCACCTTTTGTGGATGGGGCGTGCAAGGCAGAATGGCCAGAAGATGCGCCTGGCACACCTTCGCGAGAACGGGGGCCTGCCACACCTCGGCCCGTACGCAGAGGAAAATGCCGGCGGCGATCAAGGCCACGGTGACGGCCCGGGGCAGATCCGGCAGCCGGCCGCGGCGCAGCGCGACCGCCAGCACGTGTCCGGCAATGAAGCACAGGAAGTGCGTCCGGGCGAGAAATGTGGTCGCCGCCGCCAAAGTCAGCAACCAACTCGTGCGGGACCGCCGTTGTGCCAGGGTCAGCAACAGCACCAGGACCGAGCCCTGCAGTTCCACGCTGAGGGTCCAGATTGGTGCGACATAGGCCAGGGTGACCGGATCGAGCCACCGTCCGAAGCCGAGCAGTGTCGGTGTTCCCATGCCGGCGTAGCCGAGAAAGAGCCCGTTGACGACGGCGTCCCTGACAAGGAATCCCACGCCGGGCGGCGGTCGCCACAGGCTCGCCAGCCACGACGAGTGCGTAAGGGCGCCGGCGGCCACGTTCGGCGAGCCGACGGCCAATTTGATTGCAAAAGAAAATATGCAGGCCGCGGCCGCGGGCACCAGCAGGCGCGTGACGCGCCCGGCCAGCAGCGCGCCTGGCCGGTCCAGCCGGGGCGCGAAGGCTGCCGTCAGCACCGTGCCGCTCAGCACGAAGAACAGGTAAACGGCGCTGTAGCCGTCGTAGATGAAGAACAAAGGCGATTCGCGCACCAGCCCGGCAATCGTTCCTGTGGCGAGGGTCGAAAATACCAGCACAGGCGCGAAAGCCGTCAGCACGTGCAGTACCAGAACCTGCAACGACGCCAGTCCGCGAATCGATTCCAGGTAGCCCACGCGCCGGGCAAAAGCGTCACCGGCGGACTGGGTCATTTCAGAATTCGGATTGCCATGCAGCCCCACAACACTGACGCCAGGACCCTGCCAGGACCCTGCCAGACGTGCCGCCAGAGGGCAATCAGGCAAAGAGGCAGATGACAACTGCCGAGGTGCTGAGCTTGAG
This sequence comes from Rhodopila globiformis, assembly GCF_002937115.1. Lineage (GTDB taxonomy): Bacteria > Pseudomonadota > Alphaproteobacteria > Acetobacterales > Acetobacteraceae > Rhodopila > Rhodopila globiformis. The sequence continues at coordinate 60,406 of NZ_NHRY01000075.1, forward strand.
GCGCCCTTGCGCCGTATTGGCGTTAAGATTGCGGCGGCCGTTGCTGTTCCGTCATGGCGGGCGCAGGCTAGGCATCCACGCCTTGCGGTGTTGATGCCGTCGAAAGACGTGGATGGGGCCCCCGCAACCGCCATGACGACAAAGCGGCCGCGCCGTCTCAACCTGTCTGCGGTTTGCTGTGTGAATACAAGTGTTCTTCGGTTTCGCGGTCCTACCAACCTGGCAGAAAGCGCTGGCTGGGATTGCAGCCCTCCAGCACGATCCGCCTGAGGGGAACCATCGGCGGAAACCGGTCATCGGACCAGGCCGCTGGCATAACCGCGCCGCGACGCCGCCGGGCGAGGTGACAATCCGCGGCGTACCCTGTTGCATTGTTCAGACAGGACCACATTCGTTGACAAGAAATTCGGAGGGCAACGCCATGGCAGCGACATTCGATCCCGGGACCGCCCCGGCCATCACATTCAAGGCCCGGAACGCCGAAGCCTATGAACGGGTCATGGGCCAGTGGAGCCGCCGGTTGGCGCCGCTGCTGATCCGCTTCGGCGGCCTCGCGGACGGTGACCGCGTCGTGGACGTCGGCTGCGGCACCGGCAGCCTGACCTTTACCGCGCCGCAGGTCGCCAACGTCGCCGCCGTGGCGGGGATCGACCAGGCCGAGGTCTACGTCGCCCATGCGCGCGCCCGGAACACCGATCCGCGCATCACCATCCAGCAGGCCGACGCGCGTGCCCTGCCGTTTGCCGACGCCGCGTTCGACCGCGCCTTCTCGATGCTGGTGCTGCAATTCATCCCGGATGCCGCACGCGCGGTGGCGGAGATGCGCCGCGTCGTGCGCCCCGGTGGAACGGTGGCCGCGGCGGTGTGGGATGCCTATGGCGGCATGCTGCGGACCCGCCTGATCTGGGACACCGCCGCGATGCTGGATCCAGCGTTCGAGCCCCCGCTGTTCCGTTCCCTCAGCGCGCCCGGCGAACTGGTGACCACATGGCGCGAGGCCGGCCTGGTTGACGTGGAGGAGACGGACCTGGTGATCCGCATGGAATTTGCCGATTTCGACGACTACTGGACATCCAGCACCGCCGAGGGACCGATGTTCCAGTTTGTCTCCGGGCTGCCGGACTCCGCCCGGGCCGCGCTGGCCGAGCGCGTGCGGCGCGCTTACTGCGCCAACCGGCCGGATGGCCCGCGCTCGTTCGCCAGCGTGGCATGGGCCTGCCGGGGCCGTGTTCCCGGATAGCCGGCCAGGCCATCGGACGCGGATCCTGTTGCGGATCCGCCGTTCAGGGGCACGGCGGGACACCCTGCCGCATCGCGCCAGCCGGATCGCCCAGACCGTCACGAGAGAAAAAAGGCGGCGCATGCGCCGCCAGTTGAGGGAGGAAACGTCCAGAGACGCAGCCGCGTCGGCTGCGGGACCGGGCACTGCGCGGCGATATGGGAACGCCGGAGCAGCGGCCGTGGCGCATGATCCGCGAACGAGGGTATTTGGTCTGTTGCCTCGGTCACATCCGGAGCGAATTCCGCCCGCGCCGGCAGGGTATGATACCAACGGCCCGGACCAGTGGCCTGTCCTGTGCTGTGCGGCAATGACCGGTTCGGACCGTCCGGTCTGCGGTATTGGATCGCGCCGCCGGAACAGGAACCAGCTGTATTCATTTGTGGTTCCTTTCATGCAACAGGGCCAGCAACCACGCCGCATACCGGTCAGGGCGCCGGCGGCGCTTTCGGCCGCGCTGAGGACGGCTGGTTTGGATCGGCGGGGAGCCACCGCGACCGCAGGCCGCAACAACATCGGCTCCGCGGACTCTGCGCGCCGCTCGGCGAACGCTGCGTTTCAAAAAATGTGGTGCCGGAACAAAAACCGGCCAACGGGCGTGACGTCGGGCGCATCACCGCGTGCTCAACGACCGTCCGTTCCCAGGACATGGTTGCCCAAGCCCACCGTCTCCGCTACCGTTAGGGGCCGATGGGGATGGGGTTCCCCGAAACCGCCCGCTGGGCTGATGACTCCTACCGCGCGAGATTGCGGTACGAGTCCGTCCACCGACCGACGGCCTGCCGTAAGGCGGGCTTTTTCATGCCCGCCCTCGCCTCGGGAGAAGGACGAGAGGAGGTGTCATGGTTATGGACTGGGCATACACACGACCGCTGAAGCCCCGGGGCCACCCGTGAGCGCGATCACCTACCTCTGGATCGCGCTGGGCGGCGCACTGGGCAGCGTCAGCCGGGCCTGGCTGGCGCTGGCGGCCACCCGGATCACCGGTCCGCAGTTCCCCTGGGGAACCATCGCCATCAACATCCTCGGCTCGTTCATCATCGGCTTCTTCGGGACGCTGACGACGAGCACCGGCGGCCGCTTCGCCATCCCCGCCGAGATGCGCGCCCTCGTCATGATCGGCTTCTGCGGCGGGTTCACCACCTTTTCCTCGTTCTCGCTGCAGACCCTGGAACTGGCCCGCGACGGACGCATGGCGCAGGCGCTGGGCAATATCGGACTGTCCGTCGCGCTGTGCCTGGCCTCGGTCGCCATCGGCCACTACGGCGCGGCGGCGCTGAACCCGGGACAGGTGGTCGAGGGCGCGGCACAGCCGAAACCCGACGCCGCCCCCGCCGTCGTCGCCGTCGTCGACCGCCCCGCGGCCGCGCCCGGCATCCTCGCGGCGGCCGAACGGCTGCTGGCGCCGTGGCCGGAGGGACTGATCCACGCGCTGGCCATCCGGCCACGGCCGCCCGCCGCGCTGCTGCCGAGCGAAGAGGTCGCCACCGGCCAGCGCGCCGCCGCCGACCCCACGCGCACGGCGGAGTCCATGGCGGCGCTGCACGCCCTGTTCGACGACTGGGCCCGCGGTGCGCACGCCCGCGGCCACACGGTTGACTGGACCGGGATCGAGGGATCGCCCGGCTGGGTCGTCGCCGCCCGGGCCGGTCGCGCCGTTGCCGCCGTGCTCCGCCGTCCGGAGCCACACGGCGACGACCTGGCGCACGAGGCGCTGCACGCCGCGCTGTTCGACGCCCGCTGCCCGGTGCTGGTACTGCCCGGCACGCCCGGGCCGGAGTCCGCGTTCGGGCGGACCATCGCCGTCGCCTGGCGGAACGACCCCTATGCCGCGGCGGCGGTCACGGCCGCCCTGCCCTGGCTGCGCCGCGCCGAGCGCGTCGTGGTGGTGTGCGGAACCGAGGGACAAGCCGCGATGCGGCCCCGCCTGCCGCCGGCGCTGGCCAGGAACGGCATCGAAGCCCAGTTCGCCACCGTCTACGCGGACGCCCCGGCGATGGGCGGCGGACTGTTGCAGGCGGCGCACGACGCCGGCGCCGACATGCTGGTGATGGGCGCCTATGGCCGCGGCGAGCTGCGGGAACGGGTGCTGGGCGGCGTCACGCGGGACATCATCACCCGGGCCAGCCTGCCCGTGCTGATGCGCCATTGAAATCAGGCCAAGCGGAGAGCAACCGATGAAGACGAAAATAGCCCAAGTGTACGCGATGGAGATCCTGGACTCGCGCGGCAATCCGACCGTGCGGGTCTTTGTCGGCCTGGACGACGGCACGCTGGCGCAGGCGTCCGTGCCCTCCGGCGCCTCGACCGGCGAACACGAGGCGCTCGAACTGCGCGACGGCGACAAGGCCCGCTTCGGCGGCAAGGGCGTCGCCCGGGCCGTCGCCAACGTGATGGACGTGATCGCGCCGGCGCTGCTGGGCCGCGATCCGTCGCGCCAGGCCGAGATCGACCAGGACATGCGTGCGCTCGACGGCACGCCGGACAAGTCGAAGCTCGGCGCCAACGCCATGCTGGGCGTGTCGATGGCGGTCGCCCGCGCCGCGGCGCAAGTCGCTGGCCTGCCGTTGTTCGCCTACCTGGGCGGACCGGGCGCCTGCCGCCTGCCGGTGCCGATGATGAACGTCATCAACGGCGGCAAGCATGCGGACAATTCCATCGACTTCCAGGAATTCATGCTGGTGCCGCACGGCGCGCCCAGCTTCCGCGAGGCGCTGCGCTACGGCGCCGAGACCTATCATGCGTTGAAAGGCGTGTTGAGCCACCGCGGACTGTCCACCGCCGTCGGCGACGAGGGCGGCTTCGCGCCTGACCTGGACAGCAACGAAGCGGCCTGCGAACTGATCGTGGAGGCGATCCAGGCCGCCGGGCTGAAGCCGGGCGAGCAGGTCGCCATCGCCCTCGATCCGGCCGCCAGCAGCTTTGCCGGCAACGGCGGCTACGACCTGTCGAAATCCGGCGGCGGGCACAAGACCAGCGCCCAGATGACGGACCTGTACGCGCAATGGATCCGGTCCTATCCGATCGTCTCACTTGAGGACGGCCTGGCGGAGGACGACTGGGCCGGTTTCACCGCCCACACCGCGGCACTCGGCGACAAGGTGCAGATCGTGGGCGACGACATCTTCGTGACGAACACCGCGTTCATCCGCCGCGGCATCGCCGAGCGGTGCGCCAATGCGGTTCTCATCAAGCTGAACCAGATCGGCACGGTCACCGAGACCATCGAGGCGATCGACCTCTGCCGGGAGGCCGGCTGGCGCTACGTCGTCTCGCACCGGTCGGGGGAGACCGAGGACAGCTTCATCGCCGATTTCGCGGTCGCCATGGGCGGCGGACAGATCAAGACCGGCGCGCCCTGCCGTGGCGAGCGGGTGGCCAAGTACAACCGGCTGCTTGAGATCGAGCACGAACTCGGCCGCGCGGCTGTCTATGCCAGCGCATACCGGCTGAACACGTAGCGGCGGAGCGGACTGGGATGGTCATCATACTGCTCCCACCCGTTGCCTCACCGTCATGGTCGGGACTGCGCCCGGCCATGACGATGGAGAGACAACCCCGCTCGCGCGTCCCCTGTGCATGGGAGTTCGCATATAAATCCGCAAGCGCCGTAACCACCTGCGGCAGGATGCCGGGTTGGCCACGGATTCTGCTCGCATATTCGTTGTGATAAAGTTCGTTGCCGCTTGACCAGCGGCGAAGGGAGGTTGTCGTGTCAGGCGTGATCCTCACCTTGCTTGAGCACCCGAACGCGTCGCTCGGGCTACTGGCCGCATCTGAACGTCTCGCGGAACTGCTGGGCGGCGCGCGGATCGAGGTTCTGGCGGTCCGCATGCCGCCGGAGGCGACCATCCTGCCCAGCGAGGAGGTCCTGACGAAGCGTCGCGCCTACTACATCCGCGACCGCGAGGATGTGCGCATTTCGGCATTGCGCACGGCGTTCGATGACTGGTCCGGCTGGGGCCATGCCGAGGGCGTCTCCGCCGAATGGCATGACCTGGAAAGCCTCGTCGATGCGGCCATCAAGGATTGGGGCATGCACGCTGATGTCATCGTGCTGCGCCGGCCCACCGGCCATGACCGGCTTCCGGCCCGGCATGAGATCCATACCGCGCTGTTCGAGACCGATCGGCCGGTCCTGGTCGTGCCGCCGGACGCGCCGGCATCGTTCGGGCGGCGGGTTGCCATCGCCTGGCGCAATGACCGGCAGGCGATCCAGGCGGTGCTGTCGGCACTGCGCTGGCAGACGGCACCGGAGCGGGTGTTCGTCATTGCCGGCGTCGCCCCCGGTTCGCCCACGCCGACGCTGCCCGATATCCTGCTGGAACACGGCATTGCAGCGGAACTGCACATCCTGCCGATCGGCGGCGGCGTGTTCGGCGAGGCGCTGCTCGCCAAGGCGCGCGAACTGAGGGCCGATATGCTGGTGATGGGCGCCTACCGGCACAGCCCGCTGCGCGAAGTGCTGCTGGGCGGGGTCACACGCTACATGCTCGGGCATGCCGACCTGCCGATCCTGATGCGGCATTGAGGGAGGCATGCGACCATGTCTGAAGTGATCCTTGTCATCCTGCAACGCCCTGACACCGCGTTGGGCCTGCTGCGTGCCGCCGAGCGACTCGCGGCGCTGGCCAACGGCGCGCATGTGAATGCTCTGGCAGCCGCGCCGACGGCAGTCCCGGCGCTCAAGGGGGCCTATAACGACTGGCTGGCGGCGCCGCGCGCGACAGCGGTGCACGCCCATTGGCACGCCCTGTTCGACGACATCGCCGCGGCAATCGCGGAGCGGGGCGCCCGCGCCGACTTCATCGTCATCGCCCGGCCGGCCGAGGATGACGACCGCGCGCTGCGGCAGGTATTCCGCACGGCCCTGCTGAAGACGGGCCGCCCGGTGCTGGTGGTGCCGCCGGGCGAGCTGGCCAGGCCGGATTTCGGCCGCCGGGTGGCGATCGCCTGGCGGCAGGACGAGCATACCGCCAGGACGGTGCTGCCCGCCCTGCGCGACATCGCCCACGCCGAGCATGTGTTCGTGCTGGCCGGCACGCGCGAAGGCCGACCTGCGCCGTCCGTGCCGCAAATTCTGGCCGAACGCGACGTCGCGGCCACGCTGCACCTGCTGCCGATCGGCCCGGGTGGGTTTGGCGAGGCGCTGCTGGCCAAGGCGCACGAACTCGAAGCCGATATGCTGATCATGGGCGCCTATTCGCACAGCACGCTGCACAACCTGGTCTATGGCGGCGTGACCCGGTTCATGCTCGACCACGCGGATCTGCCGGTGCTGATGCGTTACTGATGCCGATCGGCGCTGAGCGTGACCGTTGCCTGCCGTTGGGCCGGACGAGCCGCATAGACGCCAACCCAGGCGGCCCGCGGCACGGCCGTTGCTACAACGTCATAGGCGCCACCTCGGACGGCCATTGCCACAGCGTCATGGTGGGCGAAGGCCCCATAGGCGTTAAAATAGCGCGGAGCGAGGGAGGGTGCCTCTTCCCGTCATGGCGGCCGCAGGGCCGCCATCCACGCCTTACGGTGCTGATATCCGCAGAAGGCGTGGATGGTGGGCCTGCGCCCACCATGACGTTGTGGAAACGGTCGCGCTCCGGTCCCACTATTTCAACGCCCATGGGGCAAAGGCCCACCATCCACGCCTTTGCCGCGATCAGCACCGCAAGGCGTGGAGGCGGCCCGGGGCCTGTGCCCAGGCTCTGGTCCCGGGTAGCCGCCATAACGCGGCAACGCCCTCCGCGAGGCGCAGACGAAACCGCAATCCGGGCCCGGTTCCTTACGACCGCGGCCCGATAACCGTGACGGTCGCAGTACGGCCAGGGATCAGCCGGAGACCGGCCGGCACGTTGCCGAACACGATCCGCACCGGAATCCGCTGCGCCAGCCGCACCCAGTCGAAGGTCGGGTTGATGTTGTCCAGCAGATGTCCCGCCTGCTGGCGCGAGCGATCGGCGATGCCGCCGGCGATGCTGTCCACATGGCCGTACAACCGCTCCCGCACGCCCATCAGGTGGATTTCCATGCGGTCGCCGGGATGGATGCCGGCCAGCCTTGTTTCCTCGAAATAGGCGTCGATGCGCAGCGTATCGGCATCGACCAGTGCGGTGACCGGATGCCCGGCGGTGACATAATCGCCCGGCCGCAAGCTGAAATTGGTAATGACCCCGTTCACCAAGGCCGTCACCCGCGTGCGGTTCAGGTTCAGCCGCGCCAGGTCCCGGTCGGCCACCGCCTCCTGGTAGTTCGCCACGGCGCTGGCCAGGGTGGCGCGCGCGTCGTCCACCTGCTGCCGGCTGATCGCGCCACCCGCCAGCGACTGGTAGCGGGCGAGATCCTCGGCCGCGTGGTCCACGATCGCCTTGCGGCTGTCCACCACCGCCTCGGCGTGCCGCAGCGCGAGCAGGAAGCGGGCCTGGTCGACGACGAACAGGATCTCGCCGCGGTGCACGGTCTCGTTGTCCCTGACCAGGATCTCGCTGACCAGGCCGGAGACGTCCGGGGTCACGCCGACGATGTCGGCGCTGATGCGGGCATCGCGGGTCCAGGGCGATTCCTCGTAGTACTCCCACAGCCGCCAGCCAACCAGCGCAGCGGCCGCCACCGCCATCAGGGTAATCGCGATACGAACGGGAAGTGCCGACCAGCGTCTCATAGCCACCCTACCCGGGCCGAGAGCCAGACGACTCCGCCCGATACCATGACGAACAGCGCCAGGTCGAACAGCGCCCGGTGCCAGACAAAGCGATACAGGCCGATGCGGGCCAGAGTGCGCCGCAGAACGGCATTCACCGGCAGCGCGACCACCAGGCAGCCCAGCAGGCCCGGGATGAACACGCCGAACAGGTCAATCTCGGTTCTCACAGGATCGCCGGCGCCGCATCGGGGAACAGGCCGCGGCGGATGCCCAGCAGGCCGAGCAGGGCGTCGGCCCGCCCCGGCTCCGGCCCGGCCGCGGCAACGGCGGCCAGGGCGTCGTCCACCCGGGCCAGCAGCACCGACTCGTCACGCCGGCGCGGGCGGTTGCGATAGGAAGCGGCCAGGGCGTCGAGCATGATGTCGATCCGCGCCCGAACCGGCGTGCTCAGGCCGTGGCGGGCGCGGCGGATGTCGATGACGTTGAGGCCGACGCGGATGTCGGCCAGCGCCCGGGCCGGCAGTTCCTCCTCGGTCGCGGCCAGGCGCGGGCCGATCAGGCCCAGGCGGTCGAGCATCAGGCCGGCGTAGCGGGCGCGGTCGTGTCCGCCGCGCCGCTCGGCCGCCACCGCCAGTTCCTGCCAGATCACGCGCAGCAGCCGGCCCGCGCTGACCCCGGCGCCGACCGAGCGGATCAGGCGGGTGACGATCGCGCCGAGCGCCAGGCCGAGCCCGAACGCCAGCGCACTGTTAACGAAGCCCGGCAGATCGGCCTGGTAGGCGTCCTGCAGCGCCAGCAGCGTGGCGGCCCACGTGGTGAAGGAGCGTCCGCTGTCGGCCGTCGCCGGCATCGACACCATGACGCCGCCCAGGATGAACGGCGGCGCCAGCGCCAGCACCAGCGTCGGGAAGCCCGAGGCGCCGGGCAGCACGCCGAACAGCAGTACGCCGTCGACAACGACCCCGACGACGGACCAGACCAGGAAATCCACGATCGCCGGCACCGGATCGTCCTGCGCGGCGAAGAAGCTGCACGCGACGGCGACCATTTCGGCAGCGACATAGCCCTCGGGCCAGGCGGTGGCGATCCAGATCGCGCAGGCCAGCAGGATCGCCACCGTGCAGGCCAGCGCCGACAGCAGCGCCATGCCGGAGTCGCGATGCCAGGCGCTGGCGGCGGTGGCCTCGGGCGCGGACAGCAGCAGCAGGTCGGCCGTGACGTCGCCGCTGTCCAGTGCACGGTGCAGCACGGTGCAGTCGTGCATGAGCTGCACCAGCTCGCGCAGCCGCATCAGCAGGCAGGTCAGCAACAGCGCCGTCCAGTCGGTCTGCTGGCTCAGCCCGGCCTGCTGCGCGGCAATGCGGTCGAGCAGCGGGTCGGCCGGCTGCACTGGCTGCTGAACCCACGCGGCGACGTCGGCGGCAAGGGTCGCGATGGCATCCGGCATCGCCCCGGCCAGCGCCGCCACCCGATCGGCGATCGAGGACAGCGTCGGCAGCAGCATGATCATGCGCGCGCGCAGCAGGTCGAAGTGCCGGGTTTCCCGGCTGCCCGCCTCATAGGAGAGGTGGCTGGCGAGCAGGTTGATCTCGACCGCGTCGGCGGCGAGGCGGCGGGCGCTCTGCCGTGGGTCCCCCTGCCCCGCCAGCGCGTCGCGGCTCCAGGCGCGGGCGTTGCCGAGCCAGGCGTTGATGCGGACCACCAGGACGTAGCCGACGCGGCGGGGGAAAACGACGTTGGCGACCAGGCTGGCGGCGGCAACGCCGATGGTGATCTCCTCCACCCGGACCAGCGCGGTTTCGAAGATGGTGTCGGGCGCGCTGACCGCGGGGAAGCCGATGATGGCGACAGTGTAGCCGGCCAGCATGGCGGCGTAGCTGCGCGGGGTGCGGTCGAGCAGCGCCACGTACAGGCAACCGGCGACCCACAGCGCCAGCACCAGCGACAGCAATTCGGGCGTATCCACCAGCGCCGGCACCAGAACGACGGCGGCGGCGCCGCCGATGACGGTGCCGAACAGGCGGAACACGGCTTTGGAGCGCGTCGCCCCGGACAGCGGCTGGGCGGCGATATAGGCCGAGGCCATTGCCCAGTACGGCCGCTCCAGACCGAGCGAAAAGGCGACATAGAGCGCGAGCATGGCCGCGACAAAGGTCTTGGTCGCGAACAGCCAGTCGCGAAGGCCGGGCCACTGCATGGCGGGACTGATGATCCGGAATCGGTTCGGTGAGTGCGATCAGGGGTCTGGCCGGCGGCATGCGCTGCGCAGGCCAGGCGGAGCGGTCATTTACCGCCGCATCAAGACAAGCCCCGGCATCCTGGTGAATCGGCCCGGGCCAACGGGCTGAGCAACGCCCTACCCCGATCGTCAAGCCCGGGCTGGCGGCGATGCAGGCGCGACAGGGTGTTCATGAGCATGGGAAAGTGAAAGTCCAATGATGAGCGAGTCGCTCGGGCCAGGTAGGCGCAGACCGGCGTGTCGAGCACGATCGAACGGGCAACGCAACAGCCCCCCGTCGCCTTAATACTTGCATGTGCAATCACTTTGGCAGCCGCTTTCCCGCGGGTCCCGCACCTGCATGCTCCGCCCGCCACGGATGCGGTGGCGCAGGCCCGACGGCGACATCCGGCCCTGCCGCATAGACGGCGACTTAAGCGGTCGGGCGCGAGGCTCTGTCCCGCCGTCATGGTGGCCCTGCGGCCGCCATCCACGCCTTGCGGTGCCGCGACCAGCCAAGGGCGTGGATGGTGGGCCTTCGCTTACCATGACGTCATAGCAACGGCTATGCCGCCAACTACCTGGGTCAGCGCCTATGGGGCATGCGCCCACCATGACGGTTCGCGCGTCCGTGCGACAATTGGAGCGGCTATTTTGCATCAGGCCCTTAATTCCAGCGCGACGGCAGTTCGGCGTAGACCTGGACAACCTGGCCGTCCTTGCTGGCGACCCCGTTCCAGCCGGCGTGCACCGGGGTCAGCTCGGGATGGCTGGTCCATGAGGGATTGCTCTGGGGACAGGGATTGACGGGCGTCGGATAGACCGAGCTCATGACGACATCCGTGTAGCCCTGGGCGCGCAGCCGATCGGCCAGCTGCGCCTGGCTTTCCACGCCGGGGACGCTGACGTGCACGGTGGCGACGCGCGAGATCAGGCCGTCCGCCCGGGCAGCCGGGGCGGCCAGAAGCGGCAGGCAAAGGGCCGCCAGGCCAGCGGAGAGCAACGGCACGCGGTGAAACGACATCGTGGAACTCCTTGTTGTGTGGCCTCGAAAGAACGGGCGATCAGGCACGCCCCCGTCCACCAACAAAATGGATAGCTGCCAAAGGATTGATAACACCTATTTTCGGACGTACATTAAGAACAGTCAGTGCATAATCTTGAATACGATATCCCGAACGCCAGCGCCATGACCCGCCTGCCCGGCATGACCAGAATCATTGCTTGTGCGTCCCCCGCGTTCCTGGCCAGGAAGGGGACGCCGCGAACGCCGGGCGACCTCGTCAACCATATCCGCCTGATCCACGCCGTCCCGGTGATGCCCTGCCGCCGCCAGGAAAATCGCATTTGTAATCAGGCTGGCAACCGCTCGCCCGGGCTTATGGCAGAGAACAGGTTCGATTCTGCCTCGACGTCCGAAAGGGCGATGCCCCAGGGCACGTGTGGCGGCGCGATCCCGCCAGGTTCGGCGGGTGGCGAAGGCCGCCAGGGTGTGGCCGGCGATGTCTCGGCGGCATGCCCGGATCGCAAGCGCCGCATGTGGCCGCAGAGGAAGCCTGCATCAGGCAGTTTTCGTCCGGGATATCCCGCGCCTGAATGCTTCGCCCGCCACCGGCGAGCTACCGCAGGCCGGACGGCGACGTCCGGCCCTGCCTGTCTTCAGCGGGTGGCGTCGATCATGGCCAGGCTGCGGCCCAAGTCCGAAGCCGGCGAGAATTCGGCGTAGACCTGGACAGTCCGGCCATCCTTGCTGGCGACGCCGTTCCAGCCGGTGTGCACCGGGGTCTGCTCGGGATGGCTGGTCAGCGTGGAATCGCTCTCGGGATGCGGATTGGCGGGCGTCGCACGGACTGAACTCAGGACAACATTCGTGTAGCCCTCGGCACGCAGCTGACTGGCCAGTTGCGCCTGGCTCTCCGCCCCGGAGACGGCGACGCGCACAGTGGCGACATGCGAGAACAGGCCGTTCGCCCGGGCAGCCTGGGTGCCCAGAAGCGGCAGGCAAAGGGTTGCCAGGCCGGCGGCGAGCAACGGCACGCGGTGAAACGACATCGTGGAACTCCTTACTGTTGGGTGCTGCAGGGACGTGTAAGCAGGCACGTCGCTGTCCACCGGCAACATGGATACCTTCCGAGGGATTGATAACAGCTCTTTTCGCACATACATTAAGATCACTTAGTTCATAATCCTGGGCGCGATGGACCGAATCGGCGAGATGACCGCCTTTACCAAGGTGGTCGAAACGGGGAGTTTCGTGGGCGCGGCACGGCAGCTTCGGCTGTCGCCGACGATGATCAGCAAGCAGGTCCGGGAGCTGGAGGAACGGCTGGGGGCCAAGCTGCTGCACCGGACCACGCGCCAGGTCAGCCTGACCGAGGTCGGCAGCCTGTTCTACGAGCGCTGCTCGGGGCTGCTGGCGGAGCTGAACGAGGTGGAAAGCGCCGCCAGCCAGTTGCAGACCACGCCGCGCGGGGTGCTGCGCGTCAGCGCGCCGCTGGCGTTCGGGTCGCTGCGGATTCCCGCCATGCTGCCGGCCTTCGCCCATCAATACCCTGATGTCACGATCGAGCTGACTCTGGTCGACCGCACCGTCGACCTGGTGGAGGAAGGCATCGACGTGGCCGTCGTCATCGGCGACATCCCGAACTCCAGCACCATGACGCGGCTGCTGGGCATGACCAGGATCGTTGCCTGTGCGTCGCCGGCCTACCTGGCCAGGAAGGGAACGCCGCAAACGCCGGACGACCTGGCCAACCACAACTGCCTGATCCACACCGTCCCGGTGATGCCCAGGGGCTGGGCGTTCGTCGCCCCCGACGGCCGGCCGCACGTCGTGAAGATGGCGGGGAATTTCCTGACCAACAGCGTCACGGCCCTGCTCACGGCCGCCGTCGCCGGACAGGGCGTTATCCTGACGCCCAGCTACCTGGTGGCCAAAGCCGTGAAGAGCGGCCGGCTGGTGACCCTGCTCGGCGGCTACACGGCCCCGGAAATCCCCATCCGCCTGGTGTATCCCCCTGGCCGGTATCCGTCGGCCAAAGTACGGGCCTTCATCGATTTCCTAGTTTCCCGCATGGCGGCGGAGGAACTCTGACGGCATCGCGGCGGCACGATCGCCGCCGCGGTGCCGTTGCGCCTCCGTCATGGCTGGGCGTGTCCCGGCCATCTGCGCTTCGGCGGTGGGGGGTAGATGGCCGGGACACGCCCGGCCATGACGATGAGGCAACGGGTCAGCCGCCGCTTTTCCCAATTGCGTGCGGCATCGATTGAGGATGTCCAGCCAGGCCGGTGAAATGTAAGTTGCGCCGGATAACAACGAGCGAGCCGAGGAATGCCAGGAAGGATCCGCCGCAGGCTGCGCGCCGGCTTGGGCGCCAGTGCCCATCGCCGGCCACGGACCACAACCCTGGCCCAACGCCGATCGCGACAGCCTGCAACCCGCGCTGAAGGACGGGCAGATCGGCAACGACGTCGCGGTCCGGGACGGCGCGTTCACCCGACCATCCAGGCAGCGCAGGAGGTTTTGCCGTGAGACTGGAAAACAAGGTCGCCCTGGTCACCGGAAGCGCCCGCGGCATCGGCTTCGCCATCATCCGCAGGATGACGGCCGAGGGCGCCATCCCGGTCATCGCCGACATCAACGCGGATGGCGCCCGGGCGGCGCTGGCGAGGCTGGGGCGGACGGACGGCCCGGTGGGCGGCTTGGCGGGCGGCCTGGCGTTGGGCGTGGACGTGGCGGACAAGGCCTCGGTCGATGCGATGATCGCGGCAATCATCGCGCGCTTCGGCCGGCTGGACATCCTGGTCAATAACGCCGGCATCGGCGGCAACACGCCGTTCCTGGAGATCACGCCCGAGGAATGGAACCGCACCATCGGCATCAACCTGACCGGCGCGTTTTTCGTTGCCCAGGCGGCGGCCCGCGCGATGGTGAAGGGCGGCGGCGGCAAGATCGTCAACATCACCTCGCTGTCCGGCCAGCGCGGCGGGCACGGTCGGGCCGCGTACGGCGCCGCCAAGGCGGGACTGGAACTGCTGACCAAGGTCATGGCGGTCGAGCTTGCGGACAGCGCCATCAACGTCAACAGCATCGCGCCGGGGGCGATCGAGACCGAGATGGCGAAGTTCGCGCATGACCAGGCGACCCGCGCGGCCTACAACTACCTGATTCCCATGACGCGCTACGGCACGCCGGAGGAGATCGCGGATGCCGCGGTGTTCCTGTGTTCCGACGAGAGCCGCTACGTGCACGGCCACACGCTGAACGTCGATGGCGGCTTCCGCGAGGCGGGCCTGATGTTCCGCGGGGGGAAGGTGGCGCCGGGTGGCGGCGCGGCGGGGTAAGGCGCCGCGGCATGCGCAGCCCGCTTTCTACAGCAGACCGCAGGTCGGTTGGGACACTGAGGTCCCCTGTCCTCATCGTCATGGCCCGGCTCGTCCGGGCCACCTATCGCGGCACATGTGCTGGAACAGGTGGCCCGGACAAGCCGGGCCATGACGATGAGGGAGCGCCGTCGCCCTGTCTCAATCGACCTGCGGCCTGCTGTAATTTCATTTTCAACGACAAAGCGCTTTCCTGGGGCCGAGCAAGGCGCGCGTTCGTGCCCTGGCGCAGCGCCTAGCTGCTGCCCTGGCTGGTTAATTGAGAAAGGTGAAATGCGCGCGGACCTGGGCGATATGCCCAGGGTGGCGTGTCATCGACTGGAAGACGCGGGCGCCGAACGTCACCATGTGGATCGGCGCCCGGGCAGCCGCCTGATCCGTCGATCATCCGTGCGGCCGCTACGGAGAGGGTGGCTTCGCGGCATACCCGGGCGTCAACATCCTTCACAGTGTCGCAAATTTACGTCATGTCACGCCGCCGTTTCTATCCGAATTATACATGATCTTGCATATGAACTGAGATGACTTATAAGACCCTGGACCCAGAATGGGTAACTCGGAGCCCAGAACGGGCAGCGAACTCGCGATGCCGCTGCACAACCATTCCTGGGACCTTGAGAGATATGACAACGAGAATTTTGCTGGCTTCCGCGCTGTCGTGCGGTGCGTTGCTGGGTGGCCTGAGCAGCCCGGCAAAGGCCAACCTGATCACCAACGGCACATTCCAGACGACCCCAAGTCTCGGTGCCGGCCAGTGGACCGAGTTCACGAGCATTCAAGGCTGGACCGATACCCTGGGCGCGATCGAGATCGATGGCAGCGGCGTGGTCATGTCGTCTCTCTACAACGGCGAGCCGCAGAGCCTGGAAGTCGACTCTAACAGTTTCGATACGGTTTCACAAGCTGTGACCGGCCTGACCGTCGGAGCGTATTACCAGCTTTCCTGGGGTTATGGCGATCGCGCCGGATCCGGCCCACAGCAGTTGAACGTCTCCTTCGGAGGCAATCCGGTTGCGAGCGACCACGGTACCGGGAGCGGCCAATGGACAACCAACAGCTTCATCGTCCAGGCGACCGGGACGTCCGAGGTTCTGAGCTTCGCCGCCGTCGACACCAGCGGCATTGGCGGCAACCCAAGCGTCGGCAACGAAATTGCCGATGTTTCATTGAGCGCCATCCCCGAACCTGCTTCCATGGCCCTGCTTGGCGCCGGCCTCGCGGGCCTCAGCCTGATCCGCCGCCGGGCCTGCGGCAGACCGCAGGTAGGTTGAGACGCACAGGCGGTCTGTCTTCATCGTCATAAGCTGACCTGTTCGCACAGGCACTACAGCAGACCGCAGGTCGGTTGGGACACTGAGGTCCCCTGGCCTCATCGTCATGGCCCGGCTTGTCCGGGCCACCTGTTCCA
Organism: Rhodopila globiformis; assembly: GCF_002937115.1. Taxonomy (GTDB): domain Bacteria; phylum Pseudomonadota; class Alphaproteobacteria; order Acetobacterales; family Acetobacteraceae; genus Rhodopila; species Rhodopila globiformis. The sequence continues at coordinate 76,334 of NZ_NHRY01000075.1, forward strand.
GCACATGTGCCGCGATAGGTGGCCCGGACGAGCCGGGCCATGACGATGAGGGAGCGCCGTCGCCCTGTCTCAATCGACCTGCGGCCTGCTGTAACTTAGTGGGCGGGCGGCACGGCCGTTGCCACACCGTCATGCCGGGCGCAGGCTCGGCATTCACGCCTTGCGGTGCCGGACCAGACAAAGGCGTGGATGGCCTCCCTACGGCCGCCATGACGGCGGAACGGTTTGCCGCGCCCAGCCACTAAAGTTAGCGCGGATGCGGCTTGTCCGGGCCATGACGGTGAGGGTGCGCCGTCATCCTGCCTCAACCCGCCCGCGGATTGCAGTCGCCACGGCTGTCGGAGGACTTGACAGCCCCGAAGGGCCGCTCCGGCGATGTGGCGGCTCTTTTCGTTCGAGGCCGTCGACAAGGCGCCGAGCCCGAACGACGGCTGCAGTATGCCGGCTCGCATTCGCGCTGCAGCTTATGGTTCCGGCGCCCCGCTGATCCCGATCGGCTATTCGGGCCCGGATCCGAATCTTCCCGGCCGCTCCCCGGGTCGCACGCAAATGCGGAACAGCCCGAATTCACCCCCCTGGCTTGCATCGGAACGCGCAGGTGCCATGTTGCGCCGATCGCAAGGTCGGAAAGGCGCGGTTGATGACGAAATCCCCCCATATCCGTGAAACCAGCGGAACGGCTCGCCAGCCGGTTGATGCCATGATCCGCCCGGCGGTTTTGTTGGTCAGCCGGTCATCCGCGCCAGGCGCGGCATGGTCCGGCATCCGGGCGCAACGGGCAGGCCGGGGCTCCCGCACGTGCGGCGGCCCTGACGGGAGAGCGGCGACTTGAGCAGGAAGCCCTCGATGGCCGCGGCGGCCCTGGCGGATGTTGTGTCCCCAGGGGCCTCCACAGGGGCCTCCACAGGGGCCTCCACAGGGGCCTCCCCAGGGGCCTCGCCAGGGGCCTCCCCAGGGGCGCCTCCGGCGCGGGACACCACCGCCGGCTATCCCTCGCTGCGCCTGACGCCGCACGGCCACCTGTTGTGCGACATCCGCGACGACGCGCCGCCGATGGACGAGGCCGCCGCCGCCCGCCTCGCCGCGGCCTTCGCGCAAGGCACCGGGCCGGGTTTGCTCCGCCTCGGCGCCGGCGAGGTCGGGCGCGTGCTGCCGCCGGCGTTCGTCTGGTGGCGCAGCTTCGCCTCGCGCTACATCGCCGCGCTGTGCCTGCAGGCCCCGATGCAGCCCCCTGGCGGCGACGCAGCCGGCCCGACCGCCCTGCCCGCCGTCCCGCTGCCGGACCCGGCCGAGCTCGCCTCCCTGGTCCTGACGGCGCCGATGATGACCGGCGCCGAATACCTGACCGAGGACGTGCTGCGCGCCTGCTGGACCGCGTTGCAAACAGCCGTCGCCGCCGCGCTGGCCGCGTCAGGCACCGGGCTGCAAGCCTTCCTCAAGGCGCTGAACCCGGCCTGGAACCTTGTCGGCCGCGTGCACTTCAACCTGGCCGAGAACCGCCGCGACGCCGAGGCGCCGTTCGCCTTCATGGCCACCTACACGACGCAGCTCTCCGCCCAGGCGCGGGCGCAGCACCTGCCGCTCGGCCAGGCGCTGCGCGAATACGCCGGCGCGGCGAACAAGGAAAAGCTGCTGTCGCTGCTGGTGCCGGTGCAGCGCGCCGCCGAAACCAGTCCGTGGCTGCGGCAGATGGTGGACGACGGCGAGATCTACCACCCGCTGCGCTGGAGCGCGGCCGAGGCGTCCCGCTTCCTGGCCAGTGTCCCCGACATGGAGCGCGCCGGCGTGGTGGTGCGCATGCCGGCCACCTGGCGCGTCGGCCGCCCCGCCCGCGCCCAGGTCACGGCGACGGTCGGCACCCGCGCGCCCTCGAAACTCGGGCTGGATGGGCTGCTGGATTTCAACGTGGCGGTGACGCTGGACGGCGAGACGCTGACCGAACAGGAGATCCGCTCGCTTCTGTCGGCCACCCACGGCCTAGCGCTGCTGCGCGGCCAGTGGGTCGAGGTGGACGCGGAACGTCTGGACCGCACCCTGAAGCAGTTCCGCGCCGCGGAGGAACTGGCGCAGGCGCAGGGCCTGCCGTTCGCCGAGGCGATGCGCCTGCTGGCCGGCGCCTCGGCCATCGGCGACGCCGCCACGGTGGCGGCCCCGGACTGGGCACAGGTGACCGCCGGCCCCTGGCTGTCCGAGACGCTGAAGGCGCTGCGGGCCCCCGACGGAACCGGCGCCGATCCCGGCACGGAGCTGAAGGGCACGTTGCGGCCGTACCAGAAGGACGGCGTGCAGTGGCTGCGGCTGCTGTCCGGGCTGCGGCTCGGCGCCTGCCTGGCCGACGACATGGGGCTGGGCAAGACCATCCAGGTGCTGTCGCTGCTGCTGGTGCAGCGGCAGCAGGCCGACGGCGCGGACCTGGCGCCCTGCCTGCTGGTGGCGCCGGCCTCGCTGCTGGCCAACTGGGCGGCCGAGATCGAACGCTTCGCGCCGGGGCTGAAGGCGCGCATCGTGCATCCTTCGGCAATGCCGGCGGAGCAGATCAAGGCGTTCGCACCGGCGGATGCCGCCGGGCTCGACCTGTGCATCACCAGCTACGGCACGCTGCTGCGGATGCCGGTGCTGGGCGAGATCGCCTGGCGGCTGGTGGTGCTGGATGAGGCGCAGGCGATCAAGAACCCCTCGGCCAAGCAGACCCGTGCCGCCAAGGCGCTGAAGGCACAGGCGCGGATCGCGCTGACCGGCACGCCGGTGGAGAACAGCCTGGGCGACCTGTGGTCGATTTTCGATTTCCTCAACCCGGGCCTCTTGGGCAGCGCGAAGCAGTTCACCAGATATACCAAGGCGCTGGCCGAGCGGACGGAGAATCCCTACGGGCCGCTGCGGGAACTGGTGCGGCCGTACATCCTGCGGCGGATGAAGACCGACCGCGCGGTGATCGCCGATTTGCCGGACAAGACCGAGGTGCAGGCGCACTGCCACCTCAGCCGCCGGCAGGCGGCGCTGTATGCCGAGACGCTGGAGGAGTTGCAGCGCAGCCTCGAGGAAAGCGAGGGAATCCAGCGCAAGGGCCTGATCCTGGCGATGCTGATGCGGCTGAAGCAGATCTGCAACCACCCCTCGCAGTGGCTCGGCGACGACAGCTGGAAGGAGGCCGACAGCGGCAAGCTGGCCCGGCTGCGCGAGATCGCCGAAGTGGTGGCCGAGCGGCAGGAGAAGATGCTGGTGTTCACCCAGTTCCGCGAGGTGACCGGGCCGCTCGCGTCCTTTCTGGGCGAGGTGTTCGGCCGCCCCGGCCTGGTGCTGCACGGCGAGACGCAGGTGAAGCGGCGCCGCGAGCTGGTGCAGCGCTTCCAGGAGGACGAGACCGTGCCGTTCTTCGTGCTGTCGCTGAAGGCGGGCGGCACCGGGCTGACGCTGACGGCGGCGTCGCACGTCGTGCATTTCGACCGCTGGTGGAATCCGGCGGTGGAGAACCAGGCCACCGACCGGGCCTTCCGCATCGGCCAGAAGAAAAACGTCCTGGTGCACAAATTTGTCTGCCGTGGCACGGTGGAGGAAAGGATCGATGCCATGATCGAGTCGAAACAAGGCCTGTCGCAGGCGGTTCTGGCCGGCGGCGGGGAGATCAGCCTGACTGAAATGAGCGACGAGGCGCTGCTGCGCGTGGTGGCGCTCGACCTCAACGCCGCGCTGAAGGAGTAAGGACGATGTCACGTTACTATGGCGGCTGGGCGCCGTACGTTCCAGTGGCCGAGCGGCGGCGCAAGGCCGAGCGTGAGATGGCGAAGCTGCGCAAGAGCGGCCATGTGGTGGCGCCGGTGACGATCACCGGCCGCGCCATCGCCAGCACGTTCTGGGGCAAGGCGTGGTGCGACAACATCGAAGGCTACCATGACTATGAGAACCGGCTGCCGCGCGGGCGCACCTATGTGCGCAACGGATCCGTGGTGGATCTGCAGATCGCGCCGGGGCAGGTGACGGCGACGGTCAGCGGGTCGTCGCTCTACAAGGTAACCATTACGATCAAGGAAACGGCGCAGGCGACGTGGAAGTCGATCTGCACCGACTGCGCCGGCGGCATTGATTCGATGGTGGAACTGCTGCAGGGGCGGTTTTCCAAGGGCGTGATGGAGCGTCTCTGCCGTCAGCAGGGCGGGCTGTTTCCGCGTCCGGCGGAGATCCGGTTCACGTGCAGTTGCCCGGACTATGCGTCGATGTGCAAGCACGTGGCCGCAGTGCTGTATGGCGTCGGCGCCCGGCTCGACCAGCAGCCGGAGCTGCTGTTCCGACTGCGCGCGGTGAACGAGGCGGATCTGTTGGCGGGCATCGACGCCGCCGCGATGCTGCCGAAGCAGGGGCCGAAGTCCGGCCGGGTCCTGGAAGCCGACGATGTCTCCGCGCTGTTCGGGCTGGACATGGAAGCGCCCGCGGCGGCGGCGGCCGAGGTTACGGCGCGGCCCAAGAGGGCAAAGCCAGGAAAGGCGGCGACTCCGGAGACGATCCAGCCGCCTGCCGGCCGGAAGAAAGCGGCGGCGGGCAAGACCGCGGCCACAAGGCCCGCGCCGGGACGGGCAGCGACGGCGGCCGGGACGGCCATGCCCCGGTCGCCGAAGCCCGCGAAGGCTGTGTCCGGAGAGAAAGCGCGCAAGGCGACGGCTGTCCGCGGCACGACCAGCGGTGGACCCACGGGAAAGACCAGGAAAGCGCGGGCAGACGCTTCATCCCGTCAGGTGAAGCCGGCCTCCGGCGTGGCCGCCGAAGCGGTACTGTCGCGGGCACGGGGCAAGGCTGCCGACACGAAAACGTCGCGGAAAGCGGGTGAAACGAAGCCCCAGCCGGTGAAATGGTGGTGACTCCGACAGTAACCGGCTACTGCTGGAATGGACAGTGGATGGCGGGCTGCATGCTGGCTGGACCGATGCCTGCCTGCGGACGGCGATGTCGTAGCGCATAGCATGGGTTCGTCCGCCGCCACCGCCGGCCAAGTCGGGCTGCGGCATGGTCGTTGCGAGTTGCGGCATGAATAAAACCACAAATGACCACAAATGTTCTTCAGTTTCGCCCGCCTCGCCCAGTCATCGACCGTTGCCGGCGAAACCAGCTTTTGCCATGCCAAAACAAGCGGCTGATGGTCCAGCCGCACAGGATTCGCTGGCCGCGCTTGACGCCGCCGATCTGGGCTTGTCTCCTGCCTGTTCGACGGCTCACGGACGACCCAGACGGGGACGTCCCGAGGCAGGAAACAACAGGGGGAGTCGGCGGCCGGCCGAGAACAGCGCATGGGATACAAAGCACCGCTTGCCGGGATCAAAGTCGTCGATCTCAGCCAGGGAATCGCCGCTCCGTATGCCGGCATGCTGCTGGCGCAGTATGGCGCCACCGTCATCAAGGTGGAACTGCTGGACGGCGGCGACTGGGTGCGCGTCTCGGCCCCCAGGGCCGGCGGCAACACCGCGCTGTCGGTCATGGGCAACCTGGGCAAGCAGAGCATCGGCCTGGACCTGAAATCGCCGAAAGGCCGCGCCGTGCTGTGGCGACTGCTGGACGGCGCCGACGTGTTCATGGAGGGCTTCCGCCCCGGCGTCATCGGCCGGCTCGGCTTCGGCTACGAAGCCGTTTCGGATAAGTACCCAGATATCGTCTACCTGTCGATGTCCGGCTTCGGCCAGATCGGCCCCTATGCGGAACGACCGGCGATGGATCCGGTGCTGCAGGCGTTCAGCGGGTTCATGGCGGAAAACAAGGACCAGAACGGCCAGCCGATGAATGTCGCCTCGATCCCGGTGGACATGATGACGGCGCTGTTCGCGTTCCAGGCAGTGGCGATGGCGCTGTACGGGCGCCGGGACGAAGGCCACGGCCGCCACATCGACGCCAGCCTGATGCAGGGCGCGGCTTGGCTGAACCTGTATGCCCTGCTGCAGCGGGTGATCTACGACGGCGACCCGCCGGCGGCGAAAGTCCATCGCGGCGTCTATCCCACCGCCGACGGCTGGATCAACGTCATCGTCGCCGGTCGCCGCGGCTGGAGCGATTTCTGCCAGGCGCTGGAGCGGCCGGACCTGTCGGACGATGCGCGGTTCGCTACCTCACCGAAACGGATCGCCCACGCCGATGCCTGGGTCCCGCTTGTCAGCGCGGTGCTGGCCGCCCGGCCGAACGCCCACTGGCAGGCGCGCTTCACCGAATACGGCGTCATGCACGCGGTGGCGCATGAGTCGCTGGACCTGCTGCGCGACCCGCACGTGCAGGCCGCCGGGCTGTTCACCTACCTCGAACAGCCCGGGCTGGATCGCCTGATGCCGATTCCCGGCATTCCCGGCGCGCCGCCACTGCAGGTCGGCACGCCACGCGCCACCGCGCCGCTGGCCGGCGCCGATACCGAAACGGTGCTGCGGGCGCACGGATTTTCCGACCACGAGGTGGCCGATCTGCGCGCCCACGGCGTGATCTCCGGCCCGGTCGGCTGAACCGCCCCGTCAGGCGGATCGCACCATGCCGCCGTCGATGGCGATGCACTGGCCGGTGACGTAGTCCGACAGGTCGGTCGTCAGGAACTCGACGACTTTGGCGCAGTCCTCGACCGAGCCGAGGCGGCGCAGCGCCACTTTCTCCGCCCGGTCGGTGTTCGCGTCGGCGCTGCCCGGCATGACGGTGGCGACGATCCGCCCCGTGGTGATGACTCCGGGGGCGATGCAGTTCGCGGTGATGCCGTGCGGCCCCAGGTCCTGCGCCAGGTAGCGCGTGTAGTGCAGGATGGCCGCCTTGGCCGCGCCGTAATGCGCATAGCCGCCGTCGATCGAGGGGCCAAGACCGGCGATCGAGCTGACCGTCACGATCTTGCCGCTGCGCTGCGCCTTCATCACCGGCGCCACCGCGTTGACGCAGTAGACGGTGCCGTAATAGTTCATTTCAGTAACAAGATGCAGCAGCGATGCGTCCAGCGTGCTGGCCCTGGTGTCCATCGGCCGGCCGCGGCCGCCGCCGGCGTTGCAGACCAGGATGTCGATCCGTCCCCATGTGTCCATGACCTGCGCAGCCATGGCCTGCACGGCGGCTTCGTCGCGCACATCCATTTCGATGCCGATGGCCTCGGTGATGGCGTTGATCTCCTCGACCGTGCTGTCCGCGGTCATCGCCTTCGCCTCGGCCTCGAACTCCTGGTACGATTTCAGGTCGATGTCGGTCACCGCGACCTTTGCGCCAAGCCCGGCCAGCCGCAGCGCATAGGCCCGGCCGAGGCCGCGCGCGGCGCCCGTTACGATCGCGACTTTTCTGTCCAGCTTGCCCATGGTCGTTTCCTTCCTCTCGCCCCGACCGGCTTAACATCGGCCGGACGGCTTGTTGAGTCACACCGGTGCGGCAGCGTTACGTTAGCGCCTGGCGGTGACAGGCCACCGGGAACCCGTCGCGGCCGCAGGTCGCCCGCATCCCTTCTCTGCGTGCTCTGCGCTCCGCTTTGCGATCTCTGCGTTGAAAAATGCGGTGTCGCAACAAAGATCGGTGCTGCCGGTGGACTACCCAATCCGAAACGCCAGTCGCGCCCCGGCCACCGCGATTCAACGCAGAGATCGCCGAGCGGAGCGCAGAGCGCGCAGAGGAAGGATTATCGCGACTTGCGGTCACGGAGTGCGGATCGGCATGCTCCTCAAGACCGGGACCGGGCGTTCAAGACAATGAATGCCAACGCCGGAAATACCGGAATTCAGACGAACACTATGGAAATTTCGGCAGTTTTGGCGCGATAGTGACGCGCACGCTGTGGCGGACCTTGGCCGGCCGTCGAGACAAGCCGCTACAAGTGGCTTCAGGCGGGAGCCACCCGCCAACGTATCGATCGTACAACGACGGCCGCGGGCCAACCGCGCCGCAACAGGGAGTGCAATCATGTCCAGACCACGCCGCTTAACGCGCCGTCGCGCCATGCAGGTCGCCACCGCCGGCGCCGCGCTGCCGCTGGTGCACATCCGCTCCGCCGGCGCCGCCGGCCGGCTGAGCATCGGGCTGTGGGATCACTGGGTGCCGGGCGGCACGGAGAAAATGCGCCAGCAGATCCAGGCCTGGGCGGACAAGAACAAGGTGGACGTCACGGCCGACTTCATCACCTCCCAGGGCAACAAGCTGCTGCTGACCGCCGCCGCCGAGGCGCAGGCGCGGGCCGGGCACGATGTCCTGCCGTTCTTCCAGTGGGATGCGTTCAACTATGCGGCCGATCTGGAGCCTGTCGACGACGTGATCCAGAATCTCGTTGCAGAATACGGCCGCTACGATCCCATGGTGGAGTATCTGGTCAAGCCAAAGGACCACTGGGTCGCGGTGCCAGGCACCGATCCGACCGCGAACCTTACCTGCTGCGCGCGCATCAGCTTGCTGAAGAAGTATGCCGGCATCGATATCCAGGCGATGTATCCGGCGGAACCGCGCGCGTCACCCGAAGCCGCGAAATGGACCTACGACGCGTTCCTGCACGCGGCCGAGGCCTGCGCCAAGGCCGGCTACCCGTTCGGCATGGGGCTCGGCTCGACCGGCGATTCCATCAACACGATCGCCGCCATCTTTCGCGCGTTCGGCGCCGAGCTCGTCAATGCCAAGGGGGAAGTCACGGTCGATTCCGACAACGTCCGGCGCGTGCTGGAGTACGGACAGAAATTCGTCAAATTCCTGCCGACCGACACGATCAGCTATGACGACGCGTCGAACAACCGCGCCTTGATCTCCGGACACAGCGCAATGATCTGGAACCCGCCCTCGGCATGGGCGGTGGCGAAACGCGACGCCCCCGAGATCGCCGCGGACTGCTGGACGTTCCCCTGCCCGGCCGGGCCGGCTGGACGTTTCATTCCGTATGTCTACATGTTCTACGGATTGTGGCGGTTCGGCCAGAACAAGACCGCCGCGAAGGAATTGCTTACCTACCTGATGCAACGCAAGCAGATCGAGGAGCGCGAGATCGTCACCGAGGGCTTCAATCTGCCGCCGCAGATCAGCATGTCTGATTTCAAGGTCTGGGCCGAGGTCCAGCCGCCCAAGGGCACGATGTTCAACTATCCGATCCGGCCGTGGCATGACTCGCAGCCGAGCGTCGCCTCGTTCCCGTCGCCGCCCGAATTCGCCATTCCGATGACCAGTCGCGCCACCATCCCTGGCATGTGGGCGCGGTTGTACAGCGGTCAGTCGCCCGAACAGGTGATCGCCTGGGCGAAGGACGAGATCGCGGGTTTCATGCGCTGATCGTCTTTCGGCGACGATGAAGATACGGTCTCGCCGGGGGTGGATGGCCGGGACACGCCCGGCCATGACGGGGAGAGAGAACGGTCCCGGCCGCGGCGTGACCGCCCTGTCGGGAATCCGACAACCGAGCCGGGAAGCCAAGACACTGAAATCACGCTTATTTCTTCTGGCACTCCGTTTGCATTGTGTCCCGCGTCAACCACGGGGAGTGCCGAACGTGTCGCACGCCATGCCGCGTTTCCGTATCAACGACACCACGCTCCGCGACGGCGAGCAGACCCCCGGCGTGGCGTTCACCATCGCCGAGAAGACCGCCATCGCCGCCGCGCTGCAGGCCGCCGGCATCGACGAGATCGAGGCCGGCACCCCCGCCATGGGCGAGGAGGAAGTCGCCGCCATCGCCGCCGTCGCGCACGCCGCGCCCCGCGCCCGCGTCGCCGCTTGGTGCCGCATGACCGAATCCGACGTCGCCGCCGCGCTGCGCGCCGGGGTGCGCTACGCCAACCTCTCGATCTCCGTCTCCGATCGGCAGATCGCCGCCAAGTATCCCGGCGGGCGGCAGGAGGTGCTGGACCGCATCGCCCACGTGGTGCCGCTGGCGCTGGACAAGGGCCTGACCGTCTCCGTCGGCGGCGAGGATTCCAGCCGCGCCGATCCGGACTTTTTGCATACGGTGCTGGACGCCATCGCCGCGGCGGGGGCGTATCGATTCCGCTTCGCCGACACGCTCGGCGTGCTCGACCCTTTCGCCACCGAAGCAATCTTCCGCCGCCTGCGCGCCCGCACCGGCCTGGACCTGGAGTTTCACGGCCACGACGACCTGGGACTGGCCGCCGCCAACACGCTCGCGGCGCTGCGCGGCGGCGCCAACCACGCCAGCGTTTGCGTCCTCGGCCTGGGCGAGCGCGCCGGCAACGCCGCACTGGAACAGGTCGCCGCCGCGATCCCGCGCCTGGGGCTGGGATGCGTCGGCACTATCATGGCGGACCTGCCGCCGCTCGCCGACATCGTCGCCGCCGCTTCCTGCCGCGCCATCCCGCCGGGCCAGCCGATCGTCGGCGAAACCGCCTTCACCCACGAATCCGGCATCCATGTCAGCGGCCTGCTGCGCGACCCCGGCACCTACGAGGCGCTGGACCCTGCCCTGTTCGGCCGCGAGCGCCGGATCCTGCTGGGCAAGCACTCCGGCTCGGCCGCGCTGCGCGACGCGCTGGACGGGCTGGATGTCCCGCATGTCGTGCTGGCCGACCTGCTGATCCGGCTGCGCGCGCATGCGGAGCGGGTGAAGCGGTCGGTCACCCGGGACGAGGTCGTGAGCCTGCTTGCCTCGGCGGCGGAATGAAACCATGCGCCCCGGTCGGCGATCCGGGGGGCAACGCCCGGTCGATCGACCCGCCTGTCGCCTGGCAGCGGGTCTGGCCTGGTCGCGGAACCTGCGCAATGCCAAGGACTTCGAACAGTATGTGGCACTGGAAAAAGGGAGGCCCGGGGATTACAATAAATCAGGTGAGTTCGGCAGGCCCAGAGCGCGTCCACGCCTCAGTGCGACCGGGTCCCGGGCGCCGGGCAGGTGCTGGATCAACAGGCTCAACGCAAGCGGTTGGAGGCCAATCAGCGTGGTGACGATCAGGCTTAAGCGCCAAGTCAGTGCATATAGATAATGAATGATCTGTACGACACCAACATCGCGCTGTGGTCCGAGCACCAGGCTGCGCTGCTGCGCCGCCGGGCTGACGGTGAGCTTGTCAACGACGCCGATTTCGACTGGTCCAACATGGCCGAGGAAATCGCGGACGTAGGCAAAAGCGAACTGAACGCGACCCTCTCGCAGATTGACAACATCCTGCGTCACCGCCTCTGCCTGCTCGGTTGGCCGGATGCGCCAGCGGCCGGGAAATGGCAGCCTGAGTCGCGCGAGTTCCATCGCCAGATCCACCGGCATTTCACGCCGAGCATGACCGGCGGCGCGAATCCGAAAATCTCCAAAGCCACCATTGCGGAGGCTTACGCGGCGGCGGTGGATCACTGCCTTGCCCACATGGACACCGCGCCGACGCAGCCGCTGCCGGCGGTTTGCCCGTGGTCGCTATGCGATGTCCTGGCGGCGCCGTAGGGCGATGCAGCACCAGGACGCCGTGGCGGAACCGGACGAGGCGGGCGGTTTCTGGATCAGCTTCCCTGGCCGGAATGGGATCACGTCCGCAGCTTCGAGTGCCATCGAAACCGTTGGACAGGCCCGCAATACATTGGAGCCGGTGCTGATGTATCCGCCCGGCGATCTCCATCCCTCGATCGAGGATGGCGCCAGGCCGCCGGCCGATCTCTCCGGCTACGATCCTCGCTCGATCGTGGTGGTGATCCCGTTCGAGGCGGCGACCTCAGCGAAGACAGCGTGACATTCACCGAGGATCAGGTCCCGGGCGACTGGTTTCCTGACGATTGGGCATGATGGCGTCAGGGCGATGACACCGCATCAGCCTCATTGAATGAGCCGGGGGCAGCGTCCGCCGTACGGCAATCGCTCTGTCGCGGTCCGAAAGGGGGGCGTGATGCCGAGGCGAGCAAACAACGCGCAGCACTGGTATCGAGGGTGTCCAAGGATTACAGTATGTTGGAAAATCCGGCAGGTCCGCAGGGTATCGCAGCCTTGATCCAGCTTGTCCCGGGAATCCGGGCGGCGCCGGATCACGCAAGCGGCTGAGAGTCGATCAGCGTGGTGAATATCTGGCATAGGCATCAAATCAAGGCACGCAGCCAATGAACGACCTGTATGAAACGGATATCGCGCTGTGGTCTGAACACCAAGCGAACCTGCTGCGCCGCCGTGCCGCCGGCCAGCTTGTCAACGACGCCGATCTGGACTGGTCCAACATCGCCGAGGAGATCGAAGCCGTGGGCCGGTCCGAACGCTCGCAGCTGCGGAGCCTGATCACCACCGCCATTGAGCACCTGATGCGGCTTGAGGCGTCACCGGCTATGGAACCGCGCCGCGGCTGGAAGGCGACGATCAGGCGTACCCGGCGCGACATCCGCGACCTGCTGAAGGAGAGTCCGAGCCTGCGACCTCTCGTCGCGGCCATGGTTGCTGATCAGATGCAGCGGGCGCGGGAGGATCTGGTGGACTGGCTGGCGGAATACGCCGAGCAGCCGCGGGTCGATATCGACAGCCTGGGCTTCGCTGACGATCAGGTGCTAGTACACCTCGCCGGAAGTGGCGACTCCGTTGATGGGTGGCCCGGCGCGGGTGAGTCTGGTTTGCCACAGTCTGGCGGCAATCGCCGTGACCAGCCGCCGTCAGGAGCCGTTCTGGCGAGTCAGGAGCGGCCTGAATATGGCAGGCCACAGGCTCACGCCTCGCCCTGATTCACCGGAGCCTTCATGCCCCGTCTGACTGCCGCCCCGAT